>CP107246.1:1802902-2103385 GCA_030246985.1 Candidatus Nitricoxidivorans perseverans
TGCCTATCGAATGCCGCCATGGACAACCAACGCCTGATCCTGTTTCTGGTTTTCAGCTTTTCCCTGATCATGCTCTGGGATGCATGGCAGCGGCAACATCTGCCCCAGCCGCAGACCACGCCGTCTGCGGCCGTGACGAGCGCGGGTGCGCCCACCCCCACGGTATCGGCGCCCAACCCGCATGCAGCGGGCAGCGTAGCGCCGCCGACGGATACCGTGGCGTCGGCCGGCCAGCCCAAAACCGTCATCCGCACCGATCTTTTTGTCGCCGAAATCTCGGCCCTGGGGGGAGATATCACGCGCCTGGAGCTGGCCCACCACAAGGCGACCGAGGACAAGACACGCAATTTTGTCCTCTTCGAGGACAAGCATGCCTATGCCGCCCAGAGCGGGCTTATTGGCGCTCCGGGCGTCGTCGCGCTGCCCAGCCACAAGTCCGTCTGGCGGCTGCCGGAAGGCAGCCCGAAACTCAAGGAGGGCCAGGACGAGTTACGCGTTCGCATGGAGGCGGACGGCGGCGACGGTGTCGCGGTCGCCAAGACCTATGTGTTCCGTCGCGGCAGCTACCTGATCGACGTGGAATACGAGGTGGCCAACGGCGGTTCGGCGCCCCTGGGCGGCCATGCCTATTTCCAGCTCGTCCGCAACGACGTGCCCCCCGATGGCGCAAACGCCATGATGGCCACCTTCACCGGCCCGGCCTTCTTCAGCGACGCCGAAAAATACCAGAAGGTGACGTTCGAGGACATCGCCAAGGGCAAGGCCAAGCATGCCGGCAAGGTCGGCGACGGCTGGGTGGCCATGGTGCAGCACTATTTCGTTTCAGCCTGGCTGCCGCCGGGCAAGGGCGAGCGTGAGTTCTTCACACGCAAGATCGGCGGCAACTTGTTCGCCGCCGGTGTCATCCTGCCCGTGGCGACCGTGGCGCCGGGTACGACGGGCAAGGTGGTCGTTCCCTTGTACGCCGGCCCGCAGGAACAGGCGAAACTGGAAATGATCGCTCCCGGCCTCGACTTGGTCGTGGATTACGGCTGGCTGACGGTGATTGCCGCACCTCTTTACTGGGTGCTGGAGCTGATCCATCGCCTGCTCGGCAACTGGGGATGGGCCATCATCGGCCTGACGGTGCTGCTCAAGGCGGCCTTCTTCCCGCTTTCGGCGGCGAGCTACAAGTCCATGGCGAAGATGCGCGTGCTGACGCCGAAGCTGATGAAGCTCAAGGAGACCTACGCCGACGACAAGCAGCGCATGAATCAGGAAATGATGGAGCTCTACAAGCGCGAGAAGGTGAACCCGCTCGGCGGCTGCCTGCCCGTCCTGGTGCAGATCCCCGTCTTCATCGCGCTCTACTGGGTGCTGCTGGGATCGGTAGAGATGCGCCAGACGCCCTGGCTGGGCTGGATCACCGACCTGTCGGCCAAGGATCCCTATTTCGTGCTGCCGCTCATCATGGGCGCCACGATGTTCATCCAGACCAAGCTCAACCCGACCCCGCCCGATCCCATGCAGGCGAAGATCATGCTGTTCATGCCCATCGTGTTCACGGGCATGTTCCTGTTCTTCCCCTCCGGCCTCGTCCTCTATTGGACGGTCAATAACGTGCTTTCGATCGCCCAGCAGTGGCAGGTGAACCGGATGATCGAGCGTGCCGGACTCAAAGCCCACTGACACCATCGCCGCCATCGCCACGGCGCCCGGCCGCGGCGGCATCGGCGTGGTGCGGGTGTCGGGCGCCGGCCTTGCGGATTTCGCCGAACGCCTGAGCGGCCTGCCGGGCTTAAGCATTGCGCCGCGCCGCGCCACGCTGGCTGACTTTCGCGCGGCGGACGGCGAACCCATCGACCGCGGCCTGCTGCTCCATTTCCCGGCGCCTCATTCATTCACCGGGGAGGATGTGCTGGAACTGCACGGCCACGGCGGCCCGGTAGTGATGCAGATGCTGCTCTCACGCTGCGTCGAGCTGGGCGCGCGGTTGGCCGAGCCCGGCGAATTCACGCGCCGCGCTTTCCTGAACGACAAGATGGACCTCGCGCAGGCGGAAGGCGTGGCCGACCTGATCGAGGCGGCTTCCGCGCAGGCGGCGCGCTCCGCCCTGCGCTCCCTTTCCGGCGAGTTTTCCGGGCAGGTCCGCGGTCTGGTGGACCGCCTGATCGATCTGCGCATGCGGATCGAGGCGACACTCGATTTCCCGGAAGAGGAGGTGGACCCCGCCCGCGATACCGACGCTGTGCCGCGCCTGGACGCCCTCCGGGAGGACCTGGCGGCCCTGCGTTCCCGCGCGCGTCAGGGAAGCCTGCTTCGCACGGGCCTTTCGGTGGTGCTGGCCGGCCTGCCCAATGTCGGCAAGTCCTCGCTGCTGAACCGGCTCGCCCGGGAGGAGCGAGCCATCGTCACCGAGGTGGCCGGTACCACGCGCGACGCGCTTCGGGAGACCATCCAGGTCGAGGGCATCCCCCTGCACATCACCGACACCGCCGGCCTGCGGGAAACCGGGGATGCGGTGGAGCGGATCGGCATCGAGCGCGCCTGGCAGGAAATCGGGCGGGCCGACGCCATCCTCCAGATCGTCGATGCGCGCGCCGGCGTCACGCCCGCCGACCAGGCCATCGCCGTGCGCCTGCCCGCCGGCGTCGAGCGCATCGTCGTCGAGAACAAGTGCGACCTCGCCCACGTGCCCGCCGGACGGTTCGAGGACGGGTCGCGCGGGGGCCAGGTGCACCTGAGGCTCTCCGCGAAGACCGGGGAGGGCATGGAGCTGCTGCACGACGAGTTGCTGCGCGTGGCGGGGTGGCGGGGCCACGGCGAGGACGCCCTGCTCGCGCGCGAGCGGCACCTGGAAGCGCTCGCCGAGGCATCCGGCCGGCTGGAGGCCGCAGCCGGGCAGCTGGCCCGCCTGGAGCTCTGCGCCGAGGAGCTTCGGCTGGCTCAGGAGGCGCTTTCACGCATCACCGGCGAATTCACGGCCGACGACCTGCTTGGGACGATATTCAGCCGGTTCTGCATCGGCAAGTGATTGTTTCACGTGAAACACGCCCCGATTTGTTTCACGTGAAACAGAAAGCCGGGGGTGGTCGGCGTATGATTGCGCCTCCCTTTTTCTCGCTGGCTTTCGATGCTTTTCCCTGAGCGATTCGATGTGATCGTGATTGGCGGCGGCCATGCCGGCACGGAGGCCGCGCTGGCTGCGGCGCGCATCGGCGCGCGGACGTTGCTCCTGACCCACAACATCGAGACGCTGGGCGCGATGTCCTGCAATCCCTCCATCGGCGGCATCGGCAAGGGGCATCTGGTCAAGGAGATCGACGCGCTGGGCGGCGCCATGGCGGCGGCGACCGACGAGGCCGGCATCCAGTTCCGCATCCTCAACGCCTCCAAGGGGCCGGCCGTGCGCGCCACCCGCGCCCAGGCCGACCGGTCGCTCTACCGGCAGGCCATCCGCACGCGGCTGGAGAGCCACCCGAACCTGACCCTGTTCCAGCAGGCGGCCGACGACCTGATCGTCGAGGGCGATCGGGTCACCGGCGTCGTCACGCAACTGGGCATCCGTTTCGAGGCGCCGTCGGTGGTGCTCACGGCCGGCACCTTCCTGAACGGACTCGTCCATGTGGGCCTGGAAAACTACCGGGCCGGCCGGTTCGGCGATCCGCCGTCGCTGGTTTTGGCGCAACGCCTGCGCGAACTGCAACTGCCGGCGGGGCGCCTCAAGACCGGCACACCGCCGCGACTCGACGGCAAGACCATCGACTTCTCGGTCATGGAGCGCCAGCCGGGCGACGATCCCGTGCCGGTATTTTCGTTTCTTGGGAATCCGACGCGGCATCCGCGCCAGATTCCCTGCTGGATCACCCATACCAACGCCCGCACCCACGACATCATTCGCGGCGGCCTGGACCGCTCGCCGATGTTCACCGGCGCCATCGAGGGCGTGGGGCCGCGCTACTGCCCGTCCATCGAGGACAAGATCCACAAGTTCGCCGGCAAAGACAGCCATCAGGTGTTCCTGGAGCCGGAAGGACTGACCACCCATGAGTTTTACCCGCAGGGCGTTTCGACCAGCCTACCCTTCGACGTGCAGATCGAGCTGGTGCGTTCCATCCGCGGGCTGGAGAACGTCCACATCACCCGGCCGGGCTATGCCATCGAGTACGACTACTTCGACCCGCACAATCTCAAGTCGTCGCTGGAAACGAAGTCCATCCGCGGCCTGTTCTTCGCCGGCCAAATCAACGGCACCACGGGCTACGAGGAGGCGGCGGCGCAGGGCCTGCTGGCCGGCGTCAACGCCGCACGCCACACCCGCGAACTCGAACCCTGGTGCCCGCGGCGTGATGTGGCCTACCTCGGCGTGATGGTCGACGACCTCATCACGCGCGGCGTCTCCGAGCCCTACCGGATGTTCACCAGCCGCGCCGAATACCGCCTGTCCCTGCGCGAGGACAACGCCGACCTGCGCCTGACCGGAATCGGCCGCGAGCTGGGACTTGTCGACGACACCCGCTGGGATGCCTTCAGCCGCAAGCGCGACGCCATCGACCGGGAACTTGAACGACTGCGGGACACCTGGGTCAATCCGAAGCTGGGCGCCGGAAGCGACGACCGGAAGTACCGGCTGCTCGACCTGCTGCGCCGGCCGGAGATCCGCTACCGGGATATTTCGGCGCTGCCGGGCGCGGGGGAGGGCGTGGCGGACGCGACGGTCGCCGAACAGGTGGAGACCGAGGCCAAGTACGCGGGCTACGTGGCGCGCCAGAAGGAGGAGGTGGCCCGGGCCGAGGCGCAGGAAACTCTGCGGCTGCCGGACGGCCTCGACTACGGCGAAGTGAGGGGTTTGTCCATCGAGGTGCGGCAGAAGCTCGCGCAGCACCGTCCGGAAACCGTGGGCCAAGCCTCACGCATCCAGGGCGTGACGCCGGCGGCGATCTCGCTGCTGCTGGTACACCTCAAGAGGAGGTCGAAGTGAATCTGCGCGAAGGCATCGCCGCCATGAATCTCGCGCTGCCCGAAGGCGCCGAGGAAAAGCTTGCCGCCTATCTGGCCCTGCTGGCCAAGTGGAACAATATCTACAATCTGACGGCCATCCGCGATCCCGCGCAGATGGTGACGCACCATGTGCTCGACTCGCTGGCGGTGCTGCCGCATCTAGACGACATCGAAACGCTTGCCGACGTGGGCAGTGGCGCGGGCCTGCCCGGCATTCCACTGGCCATTGTCCGCCCCGACCTGAAAGTCGCTTCCATCGAGGCCAGCCAGAAAAAATCGACCTTCCAGCAACAGGCGAAGATCGAGCTCGGACTGGACAACGTGAGCATTCACTGCGGCCGATCGGAAGTCCTGAAGCGAACTTTCGACGCCGCGATCTCGAGAGCCTTCGCCAGTCTGACCGACTTCGCTCGCTATGCCGGCCATCTCTCGGACCGCCTGCTGGCCATGAAAGGCGCGTATCCTGCCGACGAACTTGCCGCCCTGCCGGCGGGCTGGAAACTCGGCGCTTGCCATTCCATCGAGGTGCCGGGTCTCGGCGCCCAACGCCATTTGCTTATCCTGGAGCGCGCCTGATGCACATATTCGCCATCGCCAACCAGAAGGGGGGGGTCGGCAAGACCACCACTTCCGTCAACCTCGCCGCCGCCCTGGCCCTGCAGGGGCAGCGCACGCTGCTGGTCGACCTCGATCCGCAGGGCAACGCCACCATGGGCAGCGGCATCGAGAAGCGATCCCTGGACAAGTCCGTTTATCACATGCTGCTCGGGTTGGCGCAGTTGGCGGAGGTGCGCGCAAGCTCGCCCGGCGGCTACGATCTGCTGCCCGCCAACCGCGACCTGGCCGGCGCCGAAATCGAAATGGTCGAACTGGACCGGCGCGAGCGGCGGTTGAAGGAGGCGCTGGCCGAGCATGCCGCGGACTACGATTTCGTGCTGATCGACTGCCCGCCCTCACTCTCGCTGCTGACGCTCAATGGCCTGTGCGCCGCCCACGGCGTGGTCATCCCGATGCAATGTGAGTACTTTGCGCTGGAAGGACTGTCCGATCTGGTGAATACCATCAAGAAAGTGCATGCCAACCTGAACCGCGACCTGAAGATCATCGGCCTGCTGCGCGTGATGTTCGATCCGCGCTCGACGCTTTCGAATCAGGTCTCGGCGCAGCTGGAACAGCATTTCGGCGACAAGGTGTTCAAGACCTTGGTGCCGCGCAATGTGCGCTTGGCCGAAGCTCCCAGCCACGGCCTGCCGGGGGTGCTCTTCGACAGGACGTCGAGGGGCGCCCAGGCATATCTGAACTTCGCCGCCGAGATGATCGAGCGCGTTGGAACCTGGAAGGAGTGACATGAATCCGCCAAGACCAAAAGGCCTCGGCCGTGGGCTGGACGCCCTGCTGGCCGCCAACAACACGCCGGAGGCGAGCCGCCAGGAGACGCTTCCGGTGGGCGCGTTGCAACCGGGCAAGTATCAGCCGCGCACGCGCATGGACCCGGGCTCGCTGGAGGAGCTGGCCGACTCGATCAGGGCACAGGGCCTGATCCAGCCGATCTCCGTGCGCCCCGTCGGCAATGCGCGCTACGAGATCATCGCCGGCGAGCGGCGCTGGCGCGCTTCCCAGATCGCCGGCCTGGCGGAGGTGCCGGTGCTGATCCGGGATATTCCCGACAGTGCGGCCCTGGCCATGTCGCTGATCGAGAACATCCAGCGCGAGGACCTCAACCCGCTGGAAGAGGCGGCCGGCCTCCAGCGGTTGATCGACGAGTTTTCCATGACCCACCAGCAGGCGGCCGATGCCATCGGGCGGTCGCGTTCCGCCGCTTCCAACCTGTTGCGCCTGCTGCAACTGGCCAAGCCGGCCCAGGACATGCTGATGGCGGGCGACATCGAGATGGGCCATGCACGCGCCCTGCTCCCGCTGGCCAAGGCCGAGCAGGGCAGGGTGGCGGCGCTGGTGGTGGAAAAAGGCTGGTCGGTGCGGGAAACCGAGAAACTGGTGGCGCGCGAACTCAACCCGCCGGCGAAGAAGGCGACCAGGAAGGGCGCCGATAGGGATCTGCAACGCCTGGAAGAGGAATTGTCCGACAGCCTGGGAGCCACGGTGAAGATCGCCGCCAACCGCAAGGGCGCGGGCAGCCTGACCATACGCTTCGCCAGCCTCGACCAGCTCGACGGTTTGCTCGAAAGGTTGTGCCAGAAGGCTTAAAATAATTGCTTTAAATCAAGGAAAACGGATCATGATCAGCGATCGCTATAAACCTCTGCCGCAGACCCCGGTTTGCAAAAACGGCTGCTTCGTGTTGGGTTCGCTGAACCCAACGTCGCACATCAGGGTGGACTCGCCGGCGCTCGAAGTGATGACCGACCTGGCACGCATTCCACCCGCCACTGTCGAACCCCAGGACAGCTTCGACCAGGCCAACCAGGCCATGATCCTGCGCGGCGTGCGTCTGCTGTTGGTGACCGAGGACGGCGGACGGGTCGCGGGTGTCGTTACGGCGAGGGATCTGCTGAGCGAGAAGCCGGTGCGCGTGGCGAATGCTCGCGGCGTCCGGCGCCACGAACTGGAGGTGCGCGACGTGATGACACCCCTTGACCAGATGGAGGCGATGGACATGGCCGACGTGGCTGCCGCCAGGGTCGGGCATGTCATCGCCACTCTTGAGCAATGCGGCCGGCAGCACGCCATCGTTTTCGAGAAGAGTGCCACCGACGGTCGCCAGACGTTGCGCGGCATCTTCTCGGCCTCGCAGATCGCACGGCAACTAGGCGTGGATCTGACCACCCACGAGGTCGCGCGCACCTTCGCCGAAATCGAGGCGGCGTTTGCGGGCGTGTGATACGTAAATTCGTAAGCGCCATGTAAGGCATTTCATGATAGACTCAGATAAACAAAGGATAAGCAGAATTGATTTGCCGCAAGGCATTCCCCCTCTGATTCGCTGGATACTGGCGCGCCAGGCAGGCTTGGCGGGGGTTGTTGCGGTCGTAGCATGGGGCTTGGCCGGGGGCAATGCAGCGGCTTCCGCGCTGGCGGGCGGGGCGTGCGGGGTTCTGCCCAATCTCGCGTATGCCTGGCGTGCCATCCGCAATGTAGGGCTCGCGGGAGAGGGGGCTCCGGCAAACGCCCTCAGGGCGCAGATGGCAGGAGAGGCATACAAATTTATGGCAACGTTCGCGCTGTTTGCGCTGATATTCGTCTTTTACAAGAAAGTGGCGGCGCTGCCGCTGTTTTTGGGTTATACGTCAACCTTCGCCATTTACTGGGTGGCGCTGGTCAAACAACGATAGTTTCGGGGAAGACATGAGTTCCGCTGAAGGCGTCCTGACCACCACGGGCTACATCGCCCACCACCTGACCAATCTCAGGGTCGGCTCCGGCTTCTGGACTTTCCACCTCGACACCCTGATCGTTTCCGGCCTGCTGGGCCTGGCTGTCTTCGGCGGCATGGCCCTGGTCGCGCGCCGCGCCACGAGCGGCGTCCCGGCCGGCTGGCAGAACCTCGTCGAAATGGCAGTTTCGCTCGTCGACAAACAGGTCAAGGACACCTACCACGGCAAGAGCGAACTGGTCACGCCGCTGGCCATCACCATCTTCGTCTGGGTGTTCGTCATGAACGCCATGGACCTGATCCCCGTCGATTTCCTGCCGATCGCGGCGGGGGCGGCGGGCGTCCATTATCTGAAGGTCGTGCCGACCACCGATCCGAACCTGACCTTCGCCATGTCGCTGTCCGTGTTCTTCATCATGATCTGGATGAACTTCTCGGTGAAGGGCTTCGGCGGCTTCATGCACGAGGTGTTTTCAGTGCCTTTCGGACTCAAGCTGGCGCCGGTCAACTTCCTGTTCCGCGTCATCGAGGATATCGCCAAGCCGATTTCGCTGGCGCTGCGGCTGTTCGGCAACATGTACGCCGGCGAAATGGTGTTCATCCTGATCGCGCTGCTGGGCATCTGGCAGCTGCCGCTGGCGCTGCCCTGGGCCCTGTTCCACATCCTGATCATCACCCTGCAGGCCTTCGTGTTCATGATGCTGACCATCGTCTACATGTCGATGGCCAGCGAATCCCACTGACTTTGACTTTTCCACCAGGAGACTCTTTATGGAACTCGCCACCGTCCTCTCCAACACCGCCATCGCCGTCGCCATCCTGATCGGTTGCGGCGCGCTCGGCACCGCCATCGGCTTCGGCATCCTCGGCGGCCGTTTCCTGGAAGGCGCCGCGCGCCAGCCGGAGATGATCCCCACCCTGCAGGTGAAGATGTTCATCGTCGCCGGCCTGCTCGACGCCGTGACCATGATCGGCGTCGGCATCGCCCTGTTCATGCTCTTCGCCAACCCGTTCATCGCACTCGTCAGCCACTAAGCCATTCCCAGGAGGTTAGCGTGAGCATCAACGCCACACTGATCGGCCAGGCGATCTGGTTCGCGATCTTCATCTGGATCACGATGAAGTTCGTCTGGCCGCCGCTGCAGAAAGCGATGGCCGACCGGCAGCAGCAGATCGCCGACGGGCTCGCCGCCGCCGAGCGCGGCCGGCACGACCTGGAACTGGCCACCCGCCGTTCCGCCGAGGCCCTGCGCGAAGCCAAGGAAAAGTCCGCCGACGTCATCGCCCAGGCCGAGCGCCGCGGCCAGCAGATCATCGAGGAAGCCAAGATCGCCGCCCGCGGCGAGGCCGACAAGGTGGTGGCGGCTGCCTCCGCCGAAATCGAGATGGAAGTCCAGCACGCACGGCAGGCCCTGCGCGAGCGCGTGGCCGAGCTGGCCGTGGCCGGGGCCGAAAAGATCCTGCGCCGCGAGGTCGATGCCGCGGCGCATGCCGGCATGCTGGCTGCCTTGAAGACTGAACTCTGATGGCCGAGATTGCCACCATCGCCCGGCCCTACGCCGAAGCGGCCTTCCGTCTGGCACGGGAACGGGGACGGCTGTCCGAATGGTCGGAAATCTTGAATTGCATGGCGAAGGTGGCTGACGCGGCGCGTGCGCTGATCGGCCACCCCAATGTTGCGGCCCGCGAGATCGAGAGCCTTTTCGGTTCTGTCTGCGGTAGCACGGATGACGAAGCAGGCAACTTATTGCGCCTGCTGATCGAGAACGGCCGGCTGTCCTGCCTGCCGGAGATTGCCGAACAGTTCGAGGCGCTGAAACGCCAGGATTCCGGCATCCAGGAAGCCGCCATCTATTCGGCCTTTCCCATGGATGACGCCCAGGCGCAATCCATCAAGGCGCTGCTCGAAGATCGTTTCCGGACGCCCCTCAGGATGTCGGTGACGGTGGCGCCGGAACTGATCGGCGGCATCAAGGCGGTGGTTGGCGATCAGGTGCTGGACACATCGGTGCGCGGCAAGCTCGACGCCATGGCCGCGGCGCTCAACAGTTAGGAGAATTTTCGTGCAACTGAATCCCTCAGAGATCAGCGAACTCATCAAGAGCAAGATCCAGAACCTGCAGGGGGCCGCCGAGGTGCGCACCCAGGGCACCGTGGTGTCGGTGACCGACGGCATCTGCCGGGTGCACGGCCTGGCCGACGTCATGCAGGGCGAGATGCTGGAGTTCCCCGGCAACACCTTCGGCATGGCGCTGAACCTCGAGCGCGACTCCGTCGGCGCCGTGGTGCTCGGCGACTACGAGCACATCACCGAGGGCGATACGGTCAAGACCACCGGGCGCATCCTCGAAGTGCCGGTCGGCCCCGAGCTGATCGGCCGCGTGGTCAACGCCCTGGGCCAGCCCATCGACGGCAAGGGGCCGATCAACGCCAAGGCGACCGACAAAATCGAAAAGGTGGCGCCCGGCGTCATCTGGCGGAAATCCGTGTCCCAGCCGGTGCAGACCGGCCTCAAGTCCATCGATTCCATGGTGCCCATCGGCCGCGGCCAGCGCGAGCTCATCATCGGCGACCGTCAGACCGGCAAGACGGCGGTGGCCATCGACACCATCATCAACCAGAAGGGCAAGGACCTCATCTGCATCTACGTCGCGATCGGCCAGAAGGCTTCGTCGATCATGAACGTCGTCCGCAAGCTCGAGGAATTCGGCGCGATGGAAAACACCATCGTCGTCGCCGCCTCCGCCTCCGAGTCCGCGGCGATGCAGTTCATCGCCCCCTACTCCGGCTGCACGATGGGCGAGTACTTTCGCGACCGCGGCCAGGACGCACTCATCATCTACGACGACCTGACCAAGCAGGCCTGGGCCTACCGCCAGATTTCCCTGCTGCTGCGCCGCCCGCCGGGCCGCGAGGCCTATCCGGGCGACGTGTTCTACCTGCACTCCCGCCTGCTGGAGCGTGCCGCGCGCGTCTCGCAGGAGTGGGTCGAGAAATACACCAACGGCGCCGTCAGGGGCAAGACGGGCTCGCTGACCGCGCTGCCGGTCATCGAAACGCAGGCCGGCGACGTCTCCGCATTCGTGCCGACCAACGTGATCTCCATCACCGACGGCCAGATCTTCCTGGAGACCGACCTGTTCAACGCCGGCATCCGACCCGCCATCAATGCCGGCATCTCGGTGTCGCGGGTCGGCGGCGCCGCCCAGACCAAGGTCATCAAGAAGCTCGGCGGCGGCGTGCGCCTGGCGCTGGCCCAGTACCGCGAGCTCGCGGCCTTCGCACAGTTCGCGTCCGATCTGGACGAGGCTACGAGGAAACAGCTCGAGCGCGGCCGCCGCGTCACCGAGTTGATGAAGCAGCTCCAGTACTCGCCGCTGTCGGTGGCCGAAATGGCCGTTTCGCTGTTCGCCATCAACCAGGGCTACCTCGACGACGTCGAAGTCGGCAGGCTGCTGGCCTTCGAGGCCGAGCTGCACAGGACCATGAAGGCCAAGTACGGCGTTCTCATGGACAAGATCGAGTCCAGCAAGGAACTCGACAAGGACGGCGAAGCGCAGCTCGCGGCCGCCGTAGCCGAATTCAAAGCGGATTGGACATAGCGCCATGGCCGGCGGCAAGGAGATCCGGACCAAGATCAAGTCGGTCCAGAACACACGGAAGATCACCAAGGCCATGGAGATGGTGGCAGCAAGCAAGATGCGCAAGGCGCAGGAGCGGATGCGGGCCGCGCGCCCCTATTCGGAGAAGATCCGCCGCCTGGCGGCCAACCTTTCTGCGGCCAACCTTTCCGACTACCGCCATCCCTTCCTGGGCAAGCGAACGCCAGGGGCGGAGGCGACCGGCGGCGCGGGCCTGATCCTGGTGACCGCCGACAAGGGCCTGTGCGGCGGCCTCAACACCAACGTCCTGCGCATGGTGCTCGGCGAAATGCGCAAGTGGGAGGCGGCGGGCGCTTCGGACATCCGCGTCACCTGCATCGGCGGCAAGGGCCTGGGCTTCATGCAGCGCATGGGCGCCAGCGTGGTTTCCAACGCGACCCACCTGGGCGACACGCCCCATCTGGAAAAGCTGATCGGCCCGGTCAAGCTGATGGTCGATGCATTCCAGAGCGGCGAGCTGGGCGTGGTCTACATCGCCTACACGCGATTCATCAACACCATGAAGCAGGAGCCGGTGGTCGAGCAGCTGCTGCCCCTGACTGGCGAGCGCCTGGGCACGCCCGAGGGCAGCTGGGACTACCTCTACGAGCCCGAGGCGCGCGTGGTGATCGACGAGCTGCTGGTGCGCTACGTGGAGGCGCTGATCTACCAGGCGGTGGCCGAGAACATGGCCTCCGAGCAGTCGGCGCGCATGGTGGCGATGAAGTCGGCCACCGACAACGCCGGCACCGTCATCAAGGAATTGCAGCTGATCTACAACAAGGCGCGCCAGGCGGCCATCACCAAAGAGATTTCGGAAATCGTCGGCGGCGCGGCCGCCATTGCGGGGTAATCATCATGAGTCAAGGAAACATCGTTCAGTGCATTGGCGCGGTGGTGGACATCCAGTTCCCCCGCGAGGCGATGCCCAAGGTTTTCGACGCCCTCGTCCTCGACGACGCCGACATGGGCAACGCCGAGGCGGACCTCACCTTCGAGGTGCAGCAGCAGCTCGGCGACGGCATCGTCCGCACCATCGCCATGGGATCAAGCGACGGCCTGCGCCGCGGCATGAAAGTCAGGGGCACCGGGACGGCGATCTCGGTTCCGGTCGGCCATGCGACGCTGGGACGCATCATGGACGTGCTCGGCCGCCCCATCGACGAGGCCGGCCCCATCGGCACGGACGCGCGCCGCGCCATCCACCAGAAGGCGCCGAAGTTCGAGGAACTTTCGCCGGCTACCGAGCTGCTCGAAACCGGCATCAAGGTCATCGACCTGATCTGCCCGTTCGCCAAGGGCGGCAAGATCGGCCTGTTCGGCGGCGCCGGCGTCGGCAAGACTGTAAACATGATGGAGCTCATCAACAACATCGCCAAGCAGCACGCCGGTCTCTCGGTGTTCGCGGGCGTGGGCGAGCGCACCCGCGAGGGTAACGACTTCTATCACGAGATGAAGGAGTCGAACGTGCTCGACAAGGTCGGCATGGTCTTCGGCCAGATGAACGAGCCGCCCGGCAACCGCCTGCGCGTGGCGCTCACGGGCCTCACCATGGCCGAGGCCTTCCGCGACGAGGGCCGCGACATCCTGTTCTTCGTCGACAACATCTACCGCTACACGCTGGCCGGCACCGAGGTGTCGGCGCTCTTGGGCCGCATGCCTTCCGCCGTCGGCTACCAGCCGACGCTGGCCGACGAGATGGGCCGACTCCAGGAGCGCATCACCTCCACCAAGGTCGGCTCGATCACCTCGATCCAGGCCGTGTATGTGCCGGCCGACGACCTGACCGACCCGTCCCCGGCCACCACCTTCGGGCACTTGGACGCCACCGTCGTGCTGTCCCGCGACATCGCCTCGCTGGGCATCTACCCGGCCGTCGACCCGCTCGACTCCACGTCGCGCCAGGTCGACCCGAACGTCATCGGCGAGGAGCACTACTCCACCACCCGCAAGGTGCAGGCCACGCTCCAGCGCTACAAGGAACTGCGCGACATCATCGCCATCCTGGGCATGGACGAGCTTTCCCCGGAAGACAAGCTCAGCGTCTCGCGCGCCCGCAAGATCCAGCGATTCCTGTCGCAGCCCTTCTTCGTGGCCGAGGTGTTCACGGGTTCCGCCGGCAAGTACGTGACGCTCAAGGAAACGATCAAGGGTTTCCGCATGATCGTCGAAGGCGAGTGCGACAACCTTCCCGAACAGGCCTTCTACATGGTCGGCGGCATCGAGGAGGCCTTCGAGAAGGCAAAAACGCTGCAATAAGGGGACACACCATGGCACTCACCGTACACGTCGATGTCGTCAGCGCCGAGGAGTCGATCTTCTCCGGGCTGGCCGAGTTCGTCGTCCTGCCGGGCGAGACGGGTGAACTGGGGATACTCCCCGGCCACATGCCGCTGATGACGCGCATCAAGCCCGGCGCCGTGCGCATCAAGCGCCAGGGCGTGGAGCAGGAGGAGCTGATCTTCGTCGCCGGCGGCATCCTCGAGGTGCAGCCCGGTGTGGTCACCGTGCTGGCCGACACGGCCATCCGAGGCCGGGACCTGGACGAGGCCAAGGCCACCGAGGCCAAAAAGAAAGCCGAGGAAGCCATGGCCAGCCGCGAGTCCGAATTCGATTACGCACGCGCGCAGGCCGAGCTGGTCGAGGCGGCAGCCCAACTGGCCGCGCTCCAGCGCATGCGCAAGCGCACGCACTGACACAACCGGCATTGCGCGACAAGAAGGAACTACAGGAACGGGCGGTACGCGAGGCCGCCGAGGGCAGGCCGTTGCTGGAACTGGCGTTGGAGCTGGGCGTTTCCACGACGACCCTGCGGCGCTGGATCAGTGCATCCGAAGCCAGGACGAAAGCGCGGGGCAGCGCCAGGAAAGTGGCCACCTCGCTGTCCCGCGAGAAGTATTCCGAGGCCAGCCAGCGCATGCGCCTCCTGATCCATGCCCTGGAGCAAAGCCCGGCGACCATCATCGTCACGGACGCCGACGGCAGGATCATCTACGCCAACCCGAAATTCACCGAGACCACCGGCTATTCCACGGATGAGGCCATCGGCCAGACGCCCCGGTTCCTGAAATCCGGCTTCACCCCGCCCGAGGAGTACCACAGGCTCTGGAAGACCATCCGCGCCGGCAAGGAGTGGCGCGGCGAGTTCCGCAACAAGCGCAAGGACGGCTCGCTCTACTGGGAGCGTGCGTCGATCTCTCCCGTCTTTGACGCCGAGGGGCGCATCGCCAACTTCATGGCGGTCAAGGAGAACATCACCGAATACAAGGAAGCCGAAGCGGCGCGGCAGCAGGCGGAAGAGCGCTTCCGGGCGGTCGTCACCGCCATGGCGGAAGGCGTGCTGCTGCTCGACCCGGAAGGCCGGATCGTCCTTTTCAACGCCGCCGCCGAGGGCATGCTGGGCCACATGGGGGAACAGATGGCGGGCCGGCGCCTCGATGAGCTGAACTTGCGCTGGCTGAGCGAACGGGGCGAAACAGTGCCGATGGAATCCCACCCGGTGCGGCGTGCCGTGAAGAAGGGCGAGACCATCCGTCAATCCGTCTATGCCCTGCTGCCGCCGAGCGGCGAACTGCGCTGGATTTCCATCAATGCCGGCCCCGTTTCGACAAGTTCGGGAGCACAGTCCACCACCGTCGTTTCCTTCAGCGACATCACCGAACGCAAGGGTGCCGAGGAGCGCCTGAAGCTCGTAGGCTCGGCGTTCGACAACAGCGTCGAAGCCATCATGATCACCGACGGCGACAACCGCATCGTCTCGGTCAATGCCGCCTTCAGCGAGATCACCGGCTACTCGCGCGGCGAAGTGATCGGCAAGTCGCCCAGCCTGCTGGCTTCGGGACGGCACAGCAAGGCTTTCTACCGGGACATGTGGGAGGCTCTGGCGGCGGCCGGGCGCTGGCAGGGCGAGATATGGAACCGGCGCAAGGACGGCCGGCTCTATCCGGCCTGGTTGTCGATCTCCGTGGTGCGCGCCGCGGACGGCAGCGTCGACCAGTACGTCACCCTGTTCTTCGACATGTCCGAACGCAGCGATCGGATCAGAGGGGCTTCCTAAGGGTAATGGCGCCGCGGATTTCAGCGGGGCCGTAGCCGACGGCCTTGTCGTCCGGATAGAGTTCCTTGAGCCTGGCCTTGACCGCCGGGCTGATGCGCTCGGCCGCGCCGTGGCAGTCCAAGCAGAGATCCTGGGTTGGCAGGGCCTTCATGTAGCGATACGTTTTGGCGTTCCCCTCCGCGACGATCTCGCCCCTCTCCATGCCGACGGGTTTCTCGCCGCCGGCAGCGCGCCGGTCGAAGTCCTCGAGGACGGCTTTCTCCCAGGCGTCGGGCACGGCCTTGGGATTGCGGTTCTTCAGGCTGACGCGGCGGATGGCCCAACCGGTCTTTTCGGAGGCGGCCCTGGCCATCTGGGGCGCCTTCTCGCGGCAGACGCCGATGGCGCCTGCCGGGCCGCCCCTGGCGATTTCCTCGCTCAGGACGTTCAGCAGCTTGGGCGGGATGGAGGTGGCCACGGCGCGGGCTTCCTCCAGCAGCTTGGCCTCGTCGGCGAAGGCGGGCAGGGCGGCGGCGGCGAGCAGCAGGGCGATTCGGTTCATGCGGGATGTCTCCTTCTTCACTGGAATTGCTGGATACCGGCGATCTTCCAGCCGGCGCCACCGTCCACGGGCTTGATCAGATGCCAGACCTCGTCGAAGGCTTCCGACGTGCCGTCTTCGCGAATCTCGCCGTGGAAGCGGACGCTGGCGACATGGCGGCCCTCCTCCGTGACCAGATCGGTGAGCTCGGCGTCGAGCCGGGCCACGTCGGTCACCTGGGCCGCGCGCTTGCGCTCGTCGAACTGCATCATGATCTCCGCGAACACCTCCGGCGTGGTGAATTCCCGGATGTCTTCGAGGTTGCCGGCGTCGTTGGCGGCCTGGAGGCGCAGGAAGTTGATCTTGGCCTGGCGCAGAAAGCCCTCCGCGTCGAAATCGGCGGGCATGCTCGGGGGCGACCATGTCGTTGCGCCGCCCGGCGCGGCGGCCGGTTCGAATCGCATCGGCGCGTGGGCGCCCCCCGCGGGGCGCAGGGCCGGCTGCTGCTTCCTGGAGAGCATGCGGAAGAGGAAGACCGCGCCGAAGACCAGCAGGAGAATCATCAGCATGTTGGCCATGCCTTCGCCCAGGCCGAAGTGCGACAGCAGGGCCGCCAGCCCGATGCCCGCGGCCAGCCCGGCGATCGGGCCGAGCCAGCGGCTGGCGCCGGCGGGTTGCGGCGCGGCGCCCGGTTTGGGTGTGGCCGAGGGCGCCGGCGCGGCTGGACGCTGCATGGCGCTGCCGCTGCGGCTCATGCCGAAGGACTGGCCGCCGCCCAGGCGCCGTGCTTCGGCGTCGAAGGAGGCGAGGCTGAAGCCCAGGCCCAGCAGCGCGGCGAACAGGGCGATGAACGTGTTTTTCATGGGTCTCTCCTTGGATTACAGCTTGTAGCCGCGGTGCAGGGCGACGACGCCCGCGGTCAGGTTGAAATATTCGACGCGCGAGAGGCCAGCCGTCTCCATCATGGCCTTGAGGGTTTCCTGGTCAGGGTGCATGCGGATGGATTCAGCCAGGTAGCGATAGCTGTCCGCATCGCCGACGATCCGCTGGCCCAGCCAGGGCAGGAGCTTGAAGGAGTAGAGGTCGTAGGCGGGCGCGAGCGGCTCCCATACCTTCGAGAACTCCAGCACCAGCAGGCGGCCGCCGGGCCGCAGGATGCGGCGCATCTCGGCGAGCGCCACCTCCTTGTGCGTCATGTTTCGCAGGCCGAAGGCCACCGTTACCACGTCGAAACAGTCGGCCGGGAAGGGCAGCTTCTCGGCGTCGCACTGGGCGACGGGGGTCACGACGCCCTCGTCGATCAGCCGGTCGCGTCCGCGGGTCAGCATGGCGTTGTTGATGTCCGTCAGCCAGACCTCGCCCGTGGGGCCGACCTGCTTGGCGAAGGCGGAGGAGAGGTCGGCGGTGCCGCCGGCGACATCCAGCACGCGCTCGCCGGGGCGCGCCGCCGCGACCTGGAGCGTGAAGGCCTTCCAGAGCCGGTGCAGGCCCGCCGACATCAGGTCGTTCATGAGGTCGTACTTGCCCGCCACCGAGGAAAAAACGCCCTCGACGCGCTTGGCTTTCTCGTGCTCGGGAACCTGCTCGAAGCCGAAGTGTGTCTGGGCCATTTTAGTGTCCGCAGCCGCCGCTGCCGCAGGCGGACTTGGGTGGGCGCATCGAAGAATCGATGTCCCGACTGCCGCCGGCCGCCTCCAGGCGGTCGAGGTAGTCCTGCCAAAGCTCGTCCTGGCGGTTGCCCAGGTCATAGAGCCAGTCCCAGGAGTAGAGGCCGGAGTCGTGGCCGTCGGAAAAGATCAGCTTGACCGCATAGTTGCCGACGGCCTCGATGTTCGTGATTTCGACGTCGCGCTTGCCCGTTTGCAGGGTCTCCTGGCCGGGGCCGTGACCGCGCACTTCCGCGGAGGGCGAGCAAACGCGCAGGAACTCGTAGGGCAGCCGGAAATGCGCGCCGTCGGAGAAGCGGATCTCCATCAGGCGCGAGCTCTGGTGCAGCTTGATCTCGGTGGGGATCGGGGTGTTGTGATCGATGCCGGCCATGGGGGTCATGCAGGGTTCTGTGGGGGCGACTATCATAGCGCAACCGCGCATCGGCGCCGCGCCGGCCATGCTGTAACCAAAACGTCATCATCTCGCAATAGACTGCCGGCATCCCATTACGTTTCCGCCGCCATGCCCGCCAACATCCTCGTGGTCGAAGACGAACCCGCGATCCAGGCGTTGATCGCCGCCAATCTCAGGCGCGCCGGCCACGCGGTCACCGCGGCGCTCGATGCCGAAACCGCGCTGGCCCGGATCAACGAGGCCCTGCCCGACCTGATCCTGCTCGACTGGATGCTGCCCGGCATGAGCGGTCTCGAACTGGCGCGCCGCCTTCGCGCCGAACCGCGCACCCGCGGCGTTCCCGTCATCATGCTGACGGCGCGCGGCGACGAGCGCGACAAGATCCAGGGCCTGGAAACCGGCGCCGATGACTATGTCACCAAGCCCTTCAGCCCGCGCGAGCTACTGGCCCGTATCCAGGCCGTGCTGCGCCGCCAGCGGCCGCAGGCCGCCGAGGCGGCCGTCGAGATCGGCGGGTTGCGCCTCGATCCGTCCACGCATCGGGTCACCGCCGACGGACAGGCGATCAACCTCGGGCCCACCGAATTCCGGCTGTTGCATTTTCTGATGACCCATTCGGAGCGCGTCCATTCGCGCGCCCAGCTGCTCGACCAAGTCTGGGGTGACCACGTCTTCGTCGAGGAGCGCACGGTCGACGTGCATATCCGCCGCCTGCGCGGCGCGCTCGAACCCAGCCGACTCGATACCCTCGTCCAGACCGTGCGCGGCAGCGGCTACCGGTTCTCGGCGTCCGAATGACCGAAACCTGGGTTGCCGTCGCCGTCGTCGCGCTCCTGCTGGCGCTGCGGCACCGCTGGCGGCTCACGCTTCTCAAGCGCTGGGCCGATGCGCCCGTGGGCACGTCCGTCCCCGAAGCCGGCGGCGCCTGGGGCGATGCCTTCGCCGCCCTGCACCGGCGCGCCCGGCTGGCCGCCGAGCAGCATCGGCAGCTCCAGGCGGCGCTCGACCGCTTTCGCCAGGCGGCCCATGCGCTGCCCGACGGCGTCGCCATCCTGAACCCACAGGGCCTCATCGAATGGCTGAACGGCCCCGCCGAGGCGCACCTGGGGCTGGAGGGCGCCCGCGACGCCGGCGCCCCGATCCTGAACCTCGTGCGCGAGCCGGAATTCGCCGCCTATCTCCAGGGTTGCGACGGCAGGGCCGGGGGCGCCCCCCTGCTGCTGCGATCCCAGCGCAATCCGGGTCACACGCTGCAACTCCAGGCGGTGCCCTTCGGCGAGGGGCGCACCCTGCTGATGATCCGCGACGTGACGCAGATCGAGAAACTGGAAACCATGCGCCACGATTTCGTCGCCAACGTCTCCCACGAACTGAAGACGCCGCTCACGGTCGTCGCCGGCTTCATCGAAACCCTGGCCGACGCCCTGCGCGAAATTCCGCCGGAAGAGGCGGAGCACTACCTGGCCCTGGCCCGCGAGCAGACCACGCGCATGCAGCGCCTGATCGAGGATCTGCTGACCCTGGCCGCCCTGGAAACCGATGCGCCGCCCGTCGAGGAGCGCGTGGACATGGCGGCGCTGCTGGCGGAAGTCCGCGACGAGGCCGGCGTCCTGTCCGGCGGTCGCCACGACATCATCCTGGAAAACAACGGCCCCGAAGCCCTGCTGGGCAATGCGCAGGAGCTGCGCAGCGCGCTCTCCAACCTCGTCTCGAACGCCGTGCGCTACACGCCGGAAGGCGGGCGCATCGGGGTTTCATGGAAAGGCCTGCCGGACGGCGGCGCGGCGTTCTCGGTGGCCGACACCGGCATCGGCATCGAGGCCCGGCACCTTCCGCGCCTGACGGAGCGCTTCTACCGCGTCGACCGGGGCCGCTCGCGCGAAACCGGTGGCACGGGCCTCGGGCTCGCCATCGTCAAGCATGTGTTGGAACGCCACGGCGCCCGCCTGAAAATCGAAAGCAAGCCGAGCGAAGGCAGCCGCTTCACCGCCGAGTTCCCCCCGCGCCGCGTCGCCGTTAAACTGGCGGAGTGAACGCCAAGCCCCGCACCGCGCCTCCTGCCGCGATCCCGCTCCATTCCCCCCTGTTGCGGGGCGAGCGGCGGCCGCGAGTGGCGCTGGTGGGACGGCCGCGGACGGGCAAGAGCACGATCTTCCAGGCGGCGTCCAGCGTCGCCGTCCGGCACGAGCGGCTGGCGGGAGTCGGGTCGGCCTACGAGGAGTGCATCGTCGATGTCGGCCTGGAGCAGGTCTCGCTGGTCAACCTGCCGTCCATCGGCTCGCTGCACCGGCTTTCCGAGGCGGATCGCGTTGTCCTCATGTACCTGCTCTGGGGCGACCGCTGGCCGGTCATCGCGCGCCACGAGTCCGAACAGCCGACGGCGGCCTTCGATGCGCCCGACGTGCTGGTGCAGGTGGTCGACGCGACGGCGCTGGAACAGGATCTGGAACTCGCCCAGGAGCTTTCGCTGCTGGGCCGGCCGCTGGTCATCGCGCTGAACCGCGTCGACGAGGCGCGCGAAAAGGGCCTGTTCATCAACGTGCGGGCGCTTTCAGAGCGGCTCGGCGTCCCGGTGGTGCCCTGCGTCGCCCACATGGGCAAGGGCATCCGGGCGCTGTTCGAGGTGGTGCTCTCCGCGGCGAGGAAGAAGGTCTGCCCGCTGCCCCATCCGCCGAGCCCGCACATCGTCGAGAGCCTGCGCGTCCTCGACGCCGTGATCGCCCGGCCGGAAATCGAGGAGGCGTTCCGCGTTCCGCGCCCGCTTCTGCTCACGCAACTCGCGGAGAACGACGACTGGTTCCTGCGAGAGATCGAGGCGCACTTTCCCGCCGCGTTGCCGGAAGTGGCGGCGGCGCGGGCGGTGGCGCAGCGCGTGCTGCCGCGCCCGCTGTCGGAGGAGCTCCACGCCGACCGCCACCACCGCGCGGCCTTGCTGTTCGAAAGCGTGAGCTGCTTGTCCGGGCCGGAGGACGCGGAACGATGGAAGCGCTGGCTGGACGAGCTGTTTCTGCATCCGCGCTGGGGCCTGATCGGCAGCCTCGCGGTGTTCGCGCTGGTGCTGTTCATGGTCTTCGAGGTCGCCGCCGTCCTGGATGGACTGACTTCCGCGCGGCTGGCGGCGTGGGCGGGGCAGTGGCAGCCGACCTCCACGGCCGGCGTGGTCGGACGCGCCGTGGCCGACGGCATGATCGGACTCGTCGGCATCGTCGTGCCCTACATGCTGCCGCTGGTGGTCCTGCTGGTGGCGCTGGAGGAAGCGGGCATCATGCACCGCGTCGCCTTCGTCGTCGACCGGGGCTTCCACCGCATCGGCCTGCACGGCGGTGCGGCCGTGCCCTTCCTGATGGGGCTGGGCTGCAACGTGCCCGCCATTTCCGCCGCCGCGGCCGCCACGACGGGGCGCGACCGCGTCGTGGCCGCGCTGCTCATCACCTTCGTGCCGTGTTCGGCGCGCTCGGCCATCCTGCTGGCGCTGGGAGGCAAATACCTGGGCGGGCTGGGCGTATTCGCCATCTTCATGCTGATCCTCGTCGTGATCGCCCTGCTCGGGCGGCTGCTGGCGCGGCGCTACGCCGAGGCCGCGCCGGGCATGATCCAGGAGATTCCACCCTATGCCATCCCGGCCTGGGGCGCACTCTGGCGCAACACCTGGGCGCGCACCCGCGACATCGTCACCATCGTCACGCCGCTCCTCGTGGCCGGCAGCGTGGCGCTGGCGCTGCTCAGCCACATGGGCGCGGACGCCGTCATCAACACCCTGCTGACACCCGTGACGACATGGTGGCTGGGGCTGCCGGTCGTGCTGGGCATGCCCATCCTGTTCGGCATCCTGAGGAAGGAGCTGTCGCTCCTGATGGTCTACCAGGCGCTGGGCACGCTGGACATCGCGCCGCTGCTGGACTGGGTGCAGATCGTGACGTTCCTGGTGTTCCTCACCTTCTACATTCCCTGCCTGTCCACCTTCGCCGTCATGCTGAAGACGATCGGCCGGCGCGAGGCGCTGTTCTCGGTGTCGCTGTCGGTGGGGGTGGCGCTGGCGGTCGCCGGCGCGACGCGCCTGCTGCTGGAGGTGACGCGTGGAGCGGCGGCTTGATCCATGTCATTGCCGCCCCATCGCGCCGGCGTGAGAGTAGTCCGGCCATTGCTTTGATAGTACCCTGGCGGCCATTTGGCCGTCCTTCCAACGGGAATCCGCCATGAGGACCACCCTTCTCCGGAAAACTCTGCGCCTGCTGCCGCGAGCCATGCTGGCCGCATTGGCCTGCCCTGCCGCTTCGGATGCGCAAGTGCCCCTGGCGCTGGCGGATCATTCGCTGGAACAATTGATGGACATGCGCGTGGAAGTCACGTCGGCGGCGCGCAAGCCGCAGAAGCTGGAAGATTCCGCCACCGCGATTCATGTCATTACGCGGGAGGATATCCGCCGCTCGGGCATGACCAGCCTGCCCGAGGTGCTGCGCCTGGCGCCGGGCCTGCAAGTGGCCCGCCTCGACGGCGGCACCTGGGCCATCAGCAGCCGCGGCTTCAATGCCAAGAACAGCGACAACCTGCTGGTGATGCAGGACGGGCGCGTGCTGCATACACCCACCTTCACGGGCGTGTACTGGAACGCCCAGGACATCGTGCTGGAAGACGTGGATCGGATCGAGGTGATCCGCGGCCCGGGCGGTGCGCTGTGGGGCGCGAACGCGGTCACCGGCGTCATCAACATCGTCACCCGGCCCGCACAGGCGACCCAGGGCGGCGTGGCCAGCGGCGGCATCGGCAGCCACGAGCGCCAGGGGATGGTGCGCCACGGCGGCAAGCTCGGCGAAACAGGCTATTACCGCATCTACGCCAAACGTGCCGACCAGGATGACTTCGAGGCGTATGCCGATATCGGTGCGCATGACCGGCGCGACATGAGCAGCGCCGGCTTCCGGACGGATTGGGAGCTTCTCGGCGGCGACTCGCTCACGGTGCAAGGCGATGTCCATGCGGGGCGCTCGAACCACACCGGCACGGCCCTCACGATTTCTCCGCCGACCAGCGCCCTCCTCGGCTATCCCATCGACCTGAGAGGCGGCAATCTGCTGGCCCGCTGGAAGCGCGCCCTGTCGGCCACCGAGGAATGGTCGCTGCAACTCTATTACGACCACTATGACCGGCGGTACTTCAATCTCGGCGAACGTCGCGACACCGTCGACCTGGATTTCCAGCACCGGTTTCTGTGGGGCGGGCGGCACGACATCGTCTGGGGATTCGGCTACCGGCGCACGAGCGACGACATGCGCAACACCGACATCGTTTCCTACATGCCGGCGCGTCGCACGGACAGCGTCGCCAGCGCCTTCGTCCAGGATGAGGTTGCGCTGGACGGGGACAAGCTCCACCTGATCCTGGGATCCAAGTTCGAGCACAACGACTACACCGGCACGGAGGTCCAGCCCAACCTGCGCCTGCGCTGGAAGCCCGACAAACGGAGCATGGCCTGGACGGCGGTGTCGCGCGCCGTGCATACGCCGTCCCGCACCGATACGGATGGCCGGGTGGTCTCCACGGTTGTTCCGGCTGGCCCGAGCGTCTATCGGCTCCAGGGGGGGCAGTCGGCTCAATCCGAGCACGTGGACTCCCTGGAAGCCGGCTGGCGCGCCTGGCCCACCGAGCGGCTGCAGATGGATGTCGCCGCCTTTTACAGCAGGCATCGCAACCTCACGACCATCGAGCGCGAGGCAAGCTTTCCCGAGGCCGGATATACGGTCTATCCCCTGGTATTCCACAACAAGGCGAAGGCGACGACCCGCGGGCTGGAGTTGAGCGGAAGCTGGCGGCCCGCCGACCGTTGGCAGTTCAAGGCCAGCCATACATGGCTCTCGATGAACATCCGCCGCGATGTGGACAGCACCGACACCTCGATCGAGGGCGAAGAGGGGCGTTCGCCGAGGAGCCAGTTCCAGTTCCACGCCTTCCATTCGCTTTCCGCCCGGGTCGACGTGGGCGCCTCGCTCTACTATACGGACGAGCTGCCCAGCCTGGAAATCCCCGCCCATGCCCGCCTTGACGCACGCATCGCGTGGCGGGCGCAACGCGACCTGGAACTTGTCCTGATAGCGCGCAACCTGCTCGATCCCGTCCACCCGGAATTCACCAATACCGCCGGGCCGCGCACCACGGAAGTTCCCCGTAGCCTCATCGCCACGGCGACATGGCGATTTTGAAAAAGGCGGCCGCATTCACCCGGCGGCTGGCTGCCGCCTTGCCGTTGCTGGCACTGGCGCCTGCGCACGCCGGCCCGTCCGAATACGAGATCAAGGCCGCGTTCATCTACCAGATCGCCCGGCTCGTCGAGTGGCCGGCGAACGTCGGCGTGCCGATGCGCCTTTGCATCCTCGGCGACGACCCGTTCGGCGCGGCGCTCGATTCGATCCGCGGCCGGCCGGTGGGCGCGCGCAGCCTTGAGGTGGCGCTGCCGGGCGCCGGCGTACCGCTGCATGAGTGCGCCCTGTTGTTCGTCGCCGCGCCGGCCGAAAAGTCCCTCGACCGCGTCGTTGCGCTGTCGCGCGGCGCGGGAATGTTGACCATCGGCGACACGGAAGGATTCGCCCAGCGCGGCGCGATGGTCAATTTCTTCCTGGACGGCGACAAGGTGCGCTTCGAGATCAACCGCAATGCCGTCCGGCAGGGCGGCCTGAGGATCAGCTCGAAGCTTCTGTCCCTCGCGAGGCTCGTGGATTGACCGCCGAGCGCCGCCCCATCAAGCATAGATTGATGCTGATCGGCCTCGCCACCAATGGCGTGGCGGTCATCCTGCTCAGCATCGTCTTCAGCGTCGGGGAATGGCTGGACCACAGGGGCCAGGCCGTGACCACCCTGGCGGTGCATGCCGGCGTGATCGCCGACAACGTTGCCCCGGCCCTGGTGTTCGGGGACGAAAAAAGCGCGGGCGAAGTGCTGGAGCGGCTTGGCAAGGAGCCCACCCTCGTCCATGCGGAATTGCGGGACATGGCCGGCGCCGTCGTGGCGCGATTCAATCGCGCCGGGCGCTACAAACCGCCGCCTGCCCTGCCGGCGCCGGATGGGCATCTGTTTTTCGCCGACCGGCTGGAGTATGCCAAAAGCGTGGCGCATCTGGGCGAGCCGGTCGGCATTCTGACGCTGCAATCCGACTTGAGCCCCGTCTATGTCGAGATGCTGAGGAAGCTGCTGCTGATCGTCATTGCCATGGCGGCCTCCCTGACGTCCGCGGTTTTCCTATTCGCACGCTTCCAGAAATCCATCAGCGATCCCATCCGCGACCTGGCGGCGGCGATGACGCGCGTGACGCGCCAGAGCGACTACTCGACGCATGTACCGGTTCAGGGCCGGGACGAAATCGGCGCACTGGCCGAAAATTTCAACGCGATGATCGCCGCCGTCCGAGAAAGGGAGGCCGCGCTCGTGGAACATCGGGAGGGTCTCGAGAACACGGTGAGGCAGCGCACCGAGGAACTGAACGCGCTCAACGAATCCCTGACGCACCAGGTCCTGGAGATGCAGCTTGCGGAAACGGTGTTCAACGCCTCGTCGAACGCCATCATCATCACGAACGCCGAAAATCGCATCGTCGCCGTCAATGCCGCCTTCTGCAAGATCACCGGCTACAGCGAGGCCGAGGTCGTCGGACAGGCCCCTTCGATCCTGAGCTCTGGCCGCCATGACGCGGGGTTTTACCGGGCCATGTGGCAGACGCTGCTGGAAACCGGCCGATGGGACGGCGAAATCTGGAACCGGCGCAAGAACGGCGATCCCTATGCGGAGTGGTTGACCATCAACACCGTGAAAAACAGCCGCGGCGAAAATACCCATTTCGTCGCGATCTTTTCGGACATCACCCAGCGCAAGGCCGCGGAGGATGAAATCAGGCATCTGGCCTTCTACGATCCGCTCACGCGCCTGCCCAACCGGCGGCTGCTGCTCGACCGGCTCGGCCAGGCCATGGCTTCCTCCGTCCGCAGCGGGCGTCAGGGTGCGCTGCTGTTCATCGACCTCGACAACTTCAAGATGCTCAATGACACGCTTGGCCACGACATGGGTGACCGCTTGCTCCAGCAGGTGGCCGACCGCCTCGTGGGATGCGTGCGCGAGGGCGATTCGGTGGCGCGACTGGGCGGAGACGAGTTTGTCGTGATGCTCGAGGATCTGAGCGGGAACTCCGACGAGGCCGCCGCGCAGGCCGAAACCGTCGGCGAAAAAATCCTCGCGACCCTCAACCGTACCTACGAGCTGTCCGGCCGCGAATACCACGGCACGCCCAGCATCGGCATCGCGCTGTTCGGCAAACAGCGGCAATCGATGGACGACCTGCTCAAGCACGCCGACCTCGCCATGTACCAGGCCAAGGCGGCTGGCCGCAACGCCCTGCGCTTCTTCGATCCGAGAATGCAGGCCGCGGTCACCGCGCGCTCCCGCATGGAGGCCGGCCTGCGCCAGGCGTTGCGCGAGGAACATTTCCTCCTTTTCTACCAGCCTCAGATAGACGGGACGGGCCGCATGGCGGGCGCGGAGGCGCTGATCCGTTGGCGCCATCCGGTGCATGGCCTGGTGATGCCCGACCGGTTCATTCCCATCGCGGAGGAGTCCGGCCTCATCGTGCCCATCGGCGAGTGGGTGCTGCGCGAGGTCTGTCGGCAGGTGCGGGCTTGGCGCACGGCCGGGCTGCCGCCCTTCTTCATCGCCGTGAACCTCTCGGCGCGGCAGTTTGCCCAGGAGCGCCTGGCCGAGCGCATCTGCGGCATCCTGGCGGAAATGGACGTTGAACCGGCCGCCATCGAGCTGGAAATCACGGAGAGCACGGTGATGGACCGCGCCGACAACGCCGCCGCCGTGCTGCGCGACCTGCACGAGCGGGGCTTCCGCATCGCCATCGACGACTTCGGCACCGGCTATTCGTCGCTGGGCTACCTCAAGCGGTTCCCGGTGGACAAGCTCAAGATCGACCGTTCCTTCGTGATGGACATTCCCGGCGACGCCAACGACGCCGCCATAGCCTCGGCCATCATCCAAATGGCGAAGATCCTGGGGCTCGAGGTCGTGGCCGAGGGTGTGGAAACCGACGCCCAGCACGAATTTCTGCGGACACAGGGCTGTGCGTTCCAGCAAGGCTTCCGGTATTCACGCCCGCTCGACGTGGCGGCCTTCGAGTCGTTCCTGCGCGCGAACGCCGCTCAGCCGCCGGCTGCCTCGTAGAACGCCCGGTCGAAATCGCCGCCGCGGTCGACCAGACGCGTCAGGCGGATCTGCCGTCCCTGGTCGGTGAATACCTCCAGCACCCGTCCCAGCTTGAACCAGCCGGAAGGAATGATGACGCTGGCCGGCTCGTCGAGGGCGGCGATGGCCGGCAGCAGGAAGGCCTGGTGGTACTTCTCGTTGACGGCGGCCAGCCCGGTGTTGCGGATGGCCACCGGTTCCGGTCGGCCGGGAAAGATGTGGATGCCGGCATGCAGGATTTCCCCCTTGCCCACCATGGCCCAGCGCACACAGCCGAGCAGCAGACCCTGGGCGTCGCCGGGCCGCACGGCCGCCAGCAGGCCGGCGCCGACGCGCGCGCCGGCCTGCTTCAGGGGCCGCGTCGCATGCAGGCCGGTAGCGGATTCGTCGTGCATGCGCCACTCTTCCTCCAGACGCCATTCCTCGAGCCGGTAGCCCTGCTGCCTGCTGAAATCGTCCTGATGACGGGTGGACACGCGGCCGAATGTGGCGATTTCCTCGCGCTCGCGCCGCAACATATCCATGTCGGCATGGCCGGGCTGCCTGAAGGGTTTGCGTTCGGAAAGGTAGTAATGGGCCGCCTCGACGCCGCAAATGAATGCGCAGCCGCCGCCGACCGGACGCCGCTCGTGGCAGCGGACGGCGCCGCCCTTGCACCAGCGCAGGTATACCTGCTTCAGCAGATGGTCGCAGGCCGGCTGCAGGCAATCCTCGCCCAGGTGGAGTTCGGCCGGCGTCTTGCCCTGTTCGAGCAGCACCAGCCGCTTTTTCAGGCTGCGGCGCAGCCCGGCGGTTTCCAGCCAGCGCGCCGACTCTCCCGCGCGCGGACGGTAGCTTGCCGGCTCGTCCGCGGAAAGATCCACGCAGAGCGGGATGGCCTGGGTGGAGGGCGTCGGCGGCGCGGCGAGCACGGCCACCTTCATTGCGAACCGGTTCGCCCAGCGGGCTACCCAGGCGAGCTGGCGCAAGGGCAGTTCGTACGGGCTGGCCGCGTGCAGCAGCAGCGTTTCGACGTAGGCGGAGCGCGGGTTGCCGCGGTTCCTGCCCAGTCGCGGGACGTCCTCGACCGCCTGCTCGGTGACGGCGATCTGCTCGGCGGTGGCATAAAGTTGGTGCACCACCTGCCAATGGTCGGCGTCGGGCTGGCGCCCGCCGCGATAGGCGTCCAGCTGGCTGGCGGCCAGGGTGGCCAGCGCCCGCTCGATGACCTGGGCCGCGCGCGGACGGATCACGGCGTCGCCGGCCAGACAGCTTTCCAGGCAGCGCAGGTAACCGCCGGTCAGGGCATGCCAGAGGGTGCGGCAGGAATCGAAGGCCGCCTGCTCGGGTGGCGTCAGGGGCAGGGGCTTGCCGGCGAACTTGCGGATGCTTTCTTCCTGGACGGAAATGAGAGGCTCGCGCAGCAGTTCGAGGATGGCCAGCCGCTCGGCGGCGGGCAGGTGGAAGCGGTTCAGCAGGTTCAGTTGGCGCAGCAGCAACGCCTGCGCCTGGATCGTATTGGAAAGCGGCGTGCCTTCCAGCCAGGCGCGGCATTCCCCGACGCTGGTGAAGGCGGGCGGCTGGTCGGCGCTTGTCGGAGGCATGGCGAGGGCCATCACTTCTCCTCACGTTTCTCCGGCCATGGCCGAGGCGATCGCGGCGTGCAGCGCCGCAGTGTCCGGGGGGGCATGGCGGGCCGCGGCCGCGCGCTTCGGCTGCGCCCATACGGGCGCCGGAAAATGGCTGTCATCCGTCCAGCGGGGGATCACGTGCCAGTGCAGATGCGGCACGACGTTGCCGAGGCTGGCGAGGTTGATCTTGTCGGGCTTCGCCAGCGCGCGCAAGGCCGCCTCGACGGCGAAGACGACATTCATCAGATGCCGGCGCTCCGTGGCCGGCAGGTCGGACATTTCGCCGACGTGGGCGTGCCAGACGACGCGGCAGAAGCCGGGAAACGCCGCGCCCTCGGCGCCGCCGACCCGGATAACGCGGCACAGGCCGTCCTTCCAGACCACCTCGCCGCCCGGCGTTTGGCAAAGTTCGCAGTCGTCCATGCGGTCAGGATAACCCCAATTCAGCGCATGCGCGGCGCCGGATCGCGCAGTATCAGCGCGGGCGACGAGAAGGGGGCGAGTCGCTCGAGGAAGTCGAGCAGTTCCAGCGCCGGCGAATTCCGGAAGAAGGTGGCCTTCGGCGTTTCCATCCAGATGCGGTCGGCATAGAGCAGCATCTCGTGGGGCGTGTCGCCAATGCCGTCACCGTTGCGGTCGAACCCCTGGTAGTCGCTCCAGTAGTTGCCGCGCCAGACGTTGGCCTCGCCGACGCCCGCGGCGCTCACGAAGATCTGTATCAGGTTGTTCTCGAAGCGGTTGTCCTCGATCCTGTGGCCGCCCTTCTCGCCGTAGAGGGACATGCCCGCCAGGTTGTGGGCAAACCGGTTGTTGCGGATCACGTGGGTCAGCTCGGCGTTGAGCGGCGAATCGGTCATGAGACCGACCGCGCAATGCACGATCTCGTTGTTCTCGACCAGCGCGCCGCCGCTGTCCTTGAAGGCGATCGCGCCGCCGCCGCCTATTAGGGCGTGGCGGATGACGTTGCCGCGGACGGTCAGTTCCGTGGAATACATGGCGACGATGCCCGTTTCGGTATGGTCGATGCGGTTGTTCTCGACCCGCGTGCGCGGTGAAAATATGGCGTGCAGCCCGTAACGGGCGTCCGAGAGGCGGTTGCCGGCGATCCGGTTGTCCGGCGAGTTCGCCAGCGTGAGATCGCGCGTCCGCTGGAATTCGTTGCCGTCGATCTCGTTATGCCTGCCGTTCCAGACGCGCAGGCCGTCGCCGCGCAGGCCGATGGGCCGATCCTTGCCGATCACGCGGTTGTGGCGGATCAGGTTGCGGTTGCCGCCCTTGACGTGGATGCCGAAGAGCACGTCTTCCAGCACGTTGTCCTCCACGCGGTTGTCGTCGCCCTCGACCAGCAGGCCGGCATCGACGCCGTCGTGGGTGTCGCCGCTGTTGCGAAGCCGCAGGCCGCGCACCGCGGCGCCGCTCGCGCGGACCGTCAGCACCGTCTCCCGGCCGCCCCCATCGACCGTTACGCGGCCTCCCCCGTCGACCGTCATGGGTTTGTCGATCACCACGGGCCCGGCGTAGGCCCCGGGCGGCGGCCGCAGCGTGCCGCCCGGCGGCGTCGCGTCGATCAGAGGTTGCAGGGGCACCGCCGCCAGGGCCGGCAGGGTGAAGAAAACCGTGAGCCAGAAGAATTTCATAATGGCATTGTCGGCGCGGGCCGGCATCCCGACCTTGGCCTGGATCAATCCTCGGTCAGAGCAGTATTTGCTCAATTCCCCCCGCCTTCGCCGCACGCACGTAGTTTTCAAGCCAGTCACCGCCCAGCAGGCGCCTCGCCATCTCGACGACGACGTAGTCGGCCGTGATGTCCGCGTCCTCGCGGAACCGCGACAGCCCTTGCAGGCAGCTTGGGCAGGTGGTGAGTATCTTCGCCGGGCCATTTTTCGTGGCGACCTCGATTTCCTGCTGCTTCCTGAAGCGCACCTGCGTGGAGATGTCGGGGCGGCTGACGGCGAGCGTGCCGGATTCGCCGCAGCAGCGGTCTGAAAGTTCGATCCGGCCGCCCATGAGTTCGGAGACGAGCCGGACCGGGTCGTAGGTCTTGATCGGCGTGTGGCAGGGGTCGTGGTAGAGATGGCGCGCGCCCTGCGTTTCCGCGCCTTCGAGCCTGACGCCTTTCTCGCGGAGGTATTCGTGGATGTCGAGCAGCCGGCAGCCGGGGAATATCCGGTCGAACCGGTATTTCATGAGCTGGTCCATGCAGGTGCCGCAGGAGACGATCACGGTCTTGATGTCGAGGTAGTTGAGCGTGTTGGCGACGCGATGGAACAGCACGCGGTTCTGCGTGGTGATGGCGTGGCCGAGGTCTTCGTCTCCGTTCGATGTCTGGGGATAGCCGCAGCAGAGATAGCCCGGCGGAAGCACGGTGGCGGTGCCGAGGTCGTAGAGCATGGCCTGGACGGCCAGACTGACCTGTGAGAACAGGCGCTCCGATCCGCAGCCTGGGAAATAGAAGATGGCTTCCGAATCCTCTGTGGCTTTCTCCGGATTGCGGATCACGGGGATCACGGCGTCGTCCTCGATCCCGAGCATCGCGCGGGCGGTGCGCGAGGGCACGCCGGCGGGCAGCGGCTTGTTGAGGAAGTGGATGACCTGTGCCTTCGCATCCGGGCGGCCCAGCGTGGCCGGGGGGCGCCGGACGCTTTCCTGCGTCAGCCCGAAGGATTTGGCCATCGCGTGGCCCAGCCGCTGCGCCGGGTAGCCCAGCCCGACGATGCCGGCGCGCATGGCCTTGATCGTAGCCGCGTCGGTGGCGTTGAGAAAGGCCATGGCCGCCGTCGCACCGAGGCTGACTTTTTTCCTGTCCTGCCGGCGCAGGAAATTCCGCATGGCGATCGAGACGTCGCCGAAGTCGATGTCGACCGGGCAGGGCTTCACGCAGCGGTGGCAGACCGTGCAGTGGCCGGCCACGTCGTCGAACTCGTCGAAGTGCATGAGCGAAATGCCGCGCCGGGTCTGCTCCTCGTAGAGGAAGGCCTCGATCAGCAGCGAGGCGCCGAGGATCTTGTTGCGCGGCGCGTAGAGCAGGTTGGCGCGCGGTACCTGCGTCGAGCACACCGGCTTGCACTTGCCGCAGCGCAGGCAATCCTTGACCATCGCCGCGATGTCGCCGATGGCCGACTGCTCCATGATCAGCGACTCGACGCCGAGCAGCGCGAACGAGGGTGTGTAGGCGTTGCGAAGGTCGGCCCCTTCCATGAGCTTGCCCCGGTTGAAGCGGCCCTCGGGGTCGATCTTCCGCTTGTATTCGCGGAAGGGGCGCATCTCGTCGTCGGAGAGGAATTCGAGCTTGGTGATGCCGATGCCGTGCTCGCCGGAAATGACGCCGCCGAGATCGCGCGCGAGGCGCATGATGCGCTCGACCGCGCGGTAGGCCGCCTGGAGCATCTCGTAGCGGTCGGAGTTCACCGGGATGTTGGTGTGCACGTTGCCGTCGCCGGCGTGCATGTGCAGCGCGACGAAGACGCGGTCGCGCAGCACCTCGGCATGGACGGCCTCGATGCCTTCCAGCACGGGGCGGAACAGGCTGCCGTCGAAGATGGCTTCCAGCCGCGGCTTGAGTTCCGCCTTCCACGAGACGCGCACCGAGTGGTACTGGAGCGCGGGGAAGTTGGCGTCCAGGCCGTCCTTCAGCGCCTGCCAGCGCGCGCGCACTTCGGCAATGATCGAGACGGCCTGCTCGCGCCGGTCGCCGATCAGCTCATCCTTGTCCATGCTCGCATCGCCCGCATGCAGCGGGAGATCTCCGGAGAGGAATTCGACGAGCGCATCGCACAGCGCGAGCTTGTTGGCGATCGACAACTCGATGTTGATGCGTTCGATGCCGTCGCAGTAGTCGCCCATGCGGGGCAGGGGGATCACCACGTCCTCGTTGACCTTGAAGGCGTTGGTGTGGCGCGAGATGGCCGCCGTGCGGGCGCGGTCGAGCCAGAACTTCCTGCGCGCCTCCGCCGTCGCAGCGATGAAGCCCTCGCCGGATCGCTGGCCGGCGATGCGCACGACCTCGGCGGCGGTGGCCGTCACGGCGGCATCGTCCTCGCCGACGATGTCGCCGATCAGCACCATCTTCGGCCGGCCTTGCCGCTGTGCTTTCGTCGCGTAGCCGACCGCCTTCACGTAGCGCTCGTCGAGATGTTCGAGGCCGGCGAGCATGGCGCCGCCGGGCTTGCCCTTCATGAATTCGGTGATCTCGACGATCGAGGGGACGGCGTCCCTGACCTGGCCGAAGAACTCCAGGCAGAAGGTACGCGCCACCGGCGGCATGCGGTGCAGCAGCCAGACCGCCGAGGTGACGATGCCGTCGCAGCCTTCCTTCTGCACGCCGGGCAGCCCGGCGAGGAACTTGTCGGTGACGTCCTTGCCCAGCCCGGCCTTGCGGAAGGTGCGGCCGGGGATGGAGAGGAATTCCTCGCGCTCGATCCGGCCATCGTCGGCCAGATGCTTGAGCCTGAAGGTCGCGGTCTCCTGCTCGTGGATCTTGCCCAGGTTGTGGCCGATGCGCTCGACTTCCAGCCATGTTCCGTCGGGCGTCACCATGCGCCACGAGGCGAGGTTGTCCAGCGCCGTGCCCCAGAGCACGGCTTTCTTGCCGCCGGCGTTCATGGCGATGTTGCCGCCGACGCAGGAGGCGTCGGCCGAGGTCGGATCGCAGGCGAACACCCGCCCCGCCGCGTCCGCCGCATTCATGACGCGGCGCGTGACCACGCCCGCGCCGGTGCGGATCGTCGCATAGGGTTTGTCGACGCCCGACAGCGCGGTTTCCTCCACCGGGCCCATATCGATGAGCTTCTCGGTGTTGATGACGGCGGAGCGCGCATCGAGCGGCACCGCGCCGCCCGTGTAGCCCGTGCCGCCGCCGCGCGGGATGATGGTAAGCCCCAGCTCGATCAGCCCTCGCACCAGCGGCGCGACCTCGGCTTCCGTGTCCGGCGTGAGCACCACGAACGGGGTTTCGACGCGCCAGTCGGTGGCATCGGTCACGTGCGTGACGCGTGCGAGGCCGTCGAAGTGGATATTGTCGCAGCGGGTGTGGCGGCAGAGCAGCTTGCCGACTTTCCGGCGCAGGGCTCCGGTTTCGCCGAACCAGGCCTCGAAGTCGCCCACGGCCCTGTGCGCGGCCTCCAGCAGCCGGGCCACGGACTCGTTGCCGGCGCGGCGCTTCTCGATCTCCGCCAGGCGGTGGCGCAACGCCTCCACGAGCGCCGCGCGGCGGTCCGGATTGGCCAGCAGGTCGTCTTCGAGATAAGGGTTGCGACGCACGACCCAGATGTCGCCCAGCACCTCGTAGAGCATGCGTGCCGAACGGCCGGTGACGCGCTGGCTGCGCAGCTCGTCCAGCACCTCCCACGCCTCCGGCCCGAGCAGGCGGATGACGATCTCGCGATCGGAAAACGAGGTGTAGTTGTAGGGGATTTCCCTGAGGCGGGCGGACATGGGCGCCATTTTAGTCGCTTGCGCCGCGGATCAGAAGGCGCCGACGGCGACAAGGACGAGGACGTAGCGGGCGCCCTTGCCCAGCGCCATCCAGAAAACGCTGGCGAACAGCGGCAGGCGCAGCCAGCCCGCGGCGGCGCAGAGGGCGTCGCCGACGACCGGCGCCCAGGCCAGCAGGAGGACGGGGGCGCCCCACCGCCGCGCCAATGTCGATCTTTCGGGCGGCAGGCGCTGTGGCAGGAGGCGCCCCATCCAGTAGGTCGTCATGCCGCCCAGCGTGTTGCCGACGGTGGCGAGCAGCAGCGCCGCCGTCGCCCGGTCGGGATGCGCCTTCAGGACGGCGAACAGGACGGCCTCGGAGCCGCCGGGCAGCAGGGTGGCGGCCAGGAAGCTCGACAGGAAGAGGCCCCAGAGGCCGGCCTCGGGGGAGGAGAGGAATTCCATGCCGTGATGTTACCTGCTACGCTTGCCCACTCCCCGCACTTTAGCTCCGCCATGCAGCCCGATTACCTGGAAAGAATCCTCAACGCCCGCGTCTACGACGTGGCCATCGAGACGCCGCTGGAACCGGCGCCCAACCTCTCGGCGCGCACCGGCAACCGCATCCTGCTCAAGCGCGAGGATATGCAGCCGGTGTTCAGCTTCAAGCTGCGCGGCGCCTACAACAAGATGGCGCACCTCACGCCCGCGCAGAGGAAGCGCGGCGTGATCGCCGCCTCGGCCGGCAACCACGCGCAGGGCGTAGCGCTGTCGGCGCAGAAGCTGGGTTGCCGGGCCGTGATCGTCATGCCGGTGACGACGCCGCGGATCAAGATCGACGCGGTCGGAAAGCGGGGCGCCGAGGTCGTGCTGGCCGGCGAATCCTACGACGAGGCCTATGCGCACGCGCTGGCGATGGAGAAGAAGCAGAAGCTCACCTTCGTCCATCCCTATGACGATCCGGAGGTCATCGCCGGCCAGGGCACCATCGCCATGGAGATCCTGCGCCAGCATCCGGAGCCCATCGACGCCGTGTTCTGCACGATCGGCGGCGGCGGGCTGATCGCCGGCGTGGCCGCCTACGTCAAGCGGCTGCGGCCGGGGACGAGGGTCATCGGCGTCGAGGCCCGTGACGCCGACGCCATGGCGCGCTCGCTGGCGGCCGGCCGGCGCGTGCGGCTCGATTCGGTTGGCCTGTTCGCCGACGGGGCGGCGGTGAAGTACGTCGGCGCCGAGACCTTCCGCCTTTGCCGGGAATATGTGGACGAAGTGGTGCTGGTCGACACGGATGCGATTTGCGCCGCCATCAAGGACGTGTTCGAGGACACGCGCTCCATCCTGGAGCCGGCCGGCGCGCTGGCGATTGCCGGCGCCAAGGCCTGGGCCAAGGCGACCGGCGCGCACAACAGGACGCTGGTGGCCGTCGCTTCGGGCGCCAATATGAATTTCGACCGCCTGCGCTTCGTCGCCGAGCGCGCCGAGGTCGGCGAGCAGCGCGAGGCGGTGCTGGCGGTGACCATTCCGGAAAAACCGGGCTCGTTCCGCAAGTTCTGCGGCTTGATCGGCCGGCGCGCCATCACCGAGTTCAACTACCGCTACTCGGACGCCAAGGAGGCGCACGTCTTCGCGGGCGTGCAGGTGGCCAACCGCGCCGAGTCGCTGAAGCTGGTGGAATCGCTGCGCCGCCACGATCTGCCGACGCTGGACCTCACCGACGACGAGATGTCCAAGCTGCACGTGCGCCACATGGTCGGCGGTCGCGCGCCGGGGCTCGCGGACGAGACCCTCTACCGCTTCGAATTTCCAGAGCGGCCGGGCGCGCTCTTGAAATTCCTCGACCACATGAGCAAGGAGGGATGGAACATCACGCTGTTCCACTACCGTAACCACGGCGCCGATACCGGCCGCGTGCTGGTCGGCATGCAGGTGCCCGCCGGGGAGAAGAGGGCGTTCCGCGTCTTTCTCAGGAACCTCGGCTATCGCTGCTGGGACGAGTCGAAGAACCCGGCCTACCGGCTCTTCCTCGGCTGAGCCATGTCCCGCTCGAACCGCCATGCCTGGATACTCGCGCTGGCGGCGGCGCTGCTGGCGACGGGGGTCGCGGAAAGCCTCTACCGCAGCGGCGCTGCGGACCGCCTCGAGCATTTCTACACCGATTTCTGGCACAGGCTGGCCGGCCCGCGCGCGGCGCCGGCCCATGCCGCGCTGGTGATGATCGACGACCCCAGCCTCAACGCCCGGCCCGACGAGCCCCTGGCTTTCTGGACGCCGCATTTCGCGCAGGCCATCGAGACCCTCAAGGCGGCGGGCGCCAGGACGGTCGCCATCGACTTCCTGTTCAGCGGCAGCCCCGAGCGGTGGATCGAGAAGCTGGGGCTCATGGCGCGCGAGGCTTCCCGCGATTACGACCGACCTTTTCGCCAGCAGATCAACCGGGGCGACGTGCTGCTGGCGGGCTTCCGGGTCGGCGCGGGAACCGGGCAGGACGATTTCGTGCTCCCCAGCCCGGATTACCTCCTGGCCATTCCCGATCTGGACATGGTGACCCATGTCGGCCTGGCCAACCTGCGCGCGGATGCCGACAGCGCCATCAGGCGCTTTGCTCTCGCCGAGGCCGGCGGCGACTTCGTGGAAAAAGAAGGCCTGCCGCGGCTGGCCTTCGGCGCGCTGGCGGCCGTGCGGGCGAGCGGCCAGGACCCACGGTCAGGCGCCTTCCGCTTCGGCGGCCGTGACCTGAAGTCCGGCGCCGAAGTCGCCATCGCCTACGCGGGGCCGCCGGGCACCTTCCGCGCCGTCTCCTTCGAGAAGCTGCTGCGGCCAGATGCGCTGAAACTGCCCGAGGTCCGAGCACTGGCCGGCAAGGTGGCGGTCATCGGCGCCGGCTTCGCAGGCATGAACGATGTCCATCCGACGCCCTACTCCACCAGCCTGGGCGGCGCCAATACCCTGATGTCGGGTCCCGAAATCCAGGCCAACATCATCGAAACCCTGCTGGCCGGCCGTTTTGTCGACGAAACGCCGGCCTCGGTGCGGCTGCCGGCCTTCTTGCTGATTTTCGGCGCCCTGGCCTTCGTCGGCGTCGTTCTCTCACCCTGGCGGGCGCTGATCCTGGTGCTGCTCACGGTACAGGCGAGCGCCGTCGTCGTCTACCTGTTGTTCAGGCAGGACATGCTTTTCCCGGTGGCCCACCTGCACCTGGGCATGGTCGTGGTACTGATCTGCCTGGCCCTGCTGCGGCTCACCCGCGAGGAGCGGGAGCGGGCGCGCATCGGCGCCCTCTTCGGGCGCTACGTCTCGAACCAGGTGGTGGAGGCGCTGATCGCCTCGCCGGAACTGCCCGAGCTGGGGGGCCAGGCGCGACCCATCACGGTGCTGTTCTCGGACATCCGGAACTTCACCACCATCAGCGAGAAGCTTTCCGCGAAGGAAGTGGTGGAAATGCTCAACACCTACTTCGAACGGGCCTGCGCCGTTCTGCTGGCCGAGGGCGCCAGCATCGACAAGTTCATCGGCGATGCTGTCATGGCCGAATTCGGCGCGCCGCTGCCGCAGGACGACCATGCGCTGCGGGCGCTGCGCGCCGCGGTGGCGCTGCGCAAGGTGGCGATGGGTTTCCGGTCATGGATGGAGACGCGCTTCGCCGGCCGCGGCCTGCCCGAGTTCGACATCGGCATCGGCCTGCACAGCGGCGAGGCGGTGATGGGCAACATCGGCTCCAGCGCGCGCATGGAATACACAGCCATTGGCGATACGGTCAACCTCGCCTCGCGGCTGGAAGGCAAGACCAAGGACACCGGCTGCGCCATCCTGGCGAGTGCCGACACTGTCGCCGCCGCCGGTGCCGGCCGGGTGCGCGCCGGCGAACGCCATGTGCTGACGGTCAAGGGTCGCAGCCAGCCGGTGGAAACTTTCGAGATACTGGGAGTGGCCGAAGAGCCGCGGTAAGTAAGTGTTGGCTTACTTACCGCCCACGGTGCCTACGGTGTTGTCGGCCTTGTTGCCCTTGCCGACGGCGATGGCATTCGCTTCACGCACGGTGGCATTGATCCGCGTGTTGCCCTTGATGTTGATGTCGCCCTTGACGGCACCGGCCGCGTTCGCCGCCGCGTTGTCATCGCCGACGGCGATGGCATTCACGTTCTGGGCGCTGGCCTTGATGTCGGTGTCGCCCTGGATTTGCACGCCGCGCGGGCTGCTGGAACGCTGCACGCCGACCGTCATCTGCGCCAACGCGATGGACGGGGAAACGGCCAGCATGATGGCGATCAGTGAATTGCGCATGATGGAACCCTCCAAGAAAAAACCCAGGGGTTGCCCCCTGGGTTCTGGGCTCTCGGTGAAACCGATTACTTGCCGCCGATGACGCCGGCTTCGTTCTCAGCCTTGTTGCCCTTGCCGACCGCGACGGCGGTTTGCTTGCCGACTGCGGCATTGATGTTGGTGTTGCCCTTGATATTGGTGCCGCCCTTGATGGCGCCGACGGCGTTCTTGGCGACGTTGCCCTTGCCGACCGCGACGGCGGTCTGGCTACCGACTGCGGCATTGATGTTGGTGTTGCCCTGGATGTTGACGCCACCGGACGTCGCCTGGACGCTGCCGGGGGTGGCCTGGACGCCGCCCTGAGCGAGGGCAAGGGTGGAAGCGGACATCAGAGCGACGACGAGAAGAGACTTGCGCATTTTTACTACCTCCTGGCTGGTTGGAAAATTCAGCAACCGCCGGAACTTCGACGGCCGCGTGCTGCACCGCTTAACCGATGATGCGGAATTGCACCCTGCGGTTCTTCGGATTCGTCGGGTCCGCGCCGCCCAGAGGTTCGCTGGAACCCCTGCCGACAGGCACGAGACGCATGGGGTCGACGCGATAGTGGTCGACCAGATAGTTCATTACGGAAAAGGCGCGTTCACGTGAAAGCGCCATGTTGCGGGCGGCACTGCCCGTCGAGTCTGTATGGCCCTCGACGAGGAGCCGTAGGCTCGGATCCTTCTGTAAAAGGCCGGCGACGGACTCGATGAACGGGACCGATTCAGGCAGTACATCGGCGCTGTTGACGCGGAAGTTGATGGGGAAGGCGATGGCGCGCTCGCCCACCTGCATTGAGGGCTGCTGCTGTGGCGCCGGCTGGTAGGCGGCCTGGGGCGCCGGTTGCTGGTAGGCCTGCGGCGCGGCGGCGGCCGGCATGGGAGCGGGTGCGGCCTGCTCCTGCTGCTGCGGCGCCGCAGCCGGCGGGGCGTCGCCGAAGACGATCGCGCGGGTGCGAATTTTCTTCTTGCCTGTCGATGTGTCGCCGCCGGTCAGCTGGCGCTCGAGTTCATCGACGCTCGGCGCCTTTTCATAAAGCTTCACATCCTGCGCCCAGGTCTGGCCGGTGGCCAGGAGCAACGCAATCAGTAGAGGATGAAGATTTTTCATGTTTCGCTCACTTGCAGACGTTGATGATTTCCTTGGAGGTCACGATGACCTCCTTCGAATTCTTGTCCTTGGCATCCGACGCGCCGACGTTCATCGTGCAAGTTCCCGCACGCTTGCTGCCGATGTTGACCTGGGACTGGTTCTGCTGCATGCCCGTGGCGCCGCTTTGCATGTAGCCCTTCGCCAGCGCCTTATTCACTTTGCTCTGGCCCTTGGGGTTGAGATGGGTGCCCTGGTTGATCTCCGCCGATGCCCAGAGGGGCACGGCCGCCAACAGAAGAACGCCCGCCCTTGCCGCCTTGCCAAAAGACATGATCATGGTATCCCCTCTTTTACTTGCAGTCCGGATCGGCGCCCTTGGTGCCGATATTGATGCATCCCTTCTTGCCACGCCCGACCACCACGTTGGATACGCTCTTGACATCCACCGTCACGTTGGTGCTGCTCTTGCTGCTCTTGACGGTGCCGATCGAGGTTTTCGCGGTGTTGCCGCTGCCGACGGCGATGGTGGTCGTTTCGCCCGCATGGACGTTGACGTTGGTGTTGCCGCGCACGACCCCGCCTGCGCTCTGCGCACAGGCCGGCGCGCCAACGACCAATCCCACGGTTCCGACCAACGCAAGCCTGACAAATACTGGGTTCATCGCCCCCTCCTGCTCATGCCCCCGCCTTTGCGGTTAGGCCACGGTGTGGATAAACGCGCCGCCGGAGCGACAAGATGACATGCACCAAAAAATTGTCGCCCCAATGACATCGGAACTATCATACTTGTATCATCCTAGCTCCGGGACATCAACCATGCAATCTGCGGGAGGGAATAACATGAGGCAATCCAACAACTTTCCCCGGCGCCTGGCCGCGGGGCTTGGCATTTCGGCGTTGCTGGCGGGCTGCGTGGCGGATCCGCCCAAGCCGGAAACGGCAACCGTCGCCACGTCGGTGAAGACGCCGGCGTCGAAAACCGTGACAAACTTCACCCAGTCCCTGCGTTGCATGGACGACCTGTTGCTCGCCTACGGCAAGAAGGACATCGTGATCACCACGGCGGGCATTCCTGATTCCACGGGCAAGGTGCAGACCGGCACCAAGGACATGCTGCACACGGCGGCTTCCAAGATGTCCATCAAGAGCAAGGCGCTCACCTTCATCGACTACGATACCTCCAGCAACGACCTTCTGGCCGTCTTCCAGGACATCCAGGCGGCGGGCGCCTTTCAGCATAAGCTTCCGAACTATTACATTCGCGGCGCCATCACCCAGCTCGACGAGAACGCCCTCGACGCCCAGGCGGGCGGCGGCATCGCCCTGCCCTTCCTGGATCTCGGTGTGAGCAGGGACCAGGTTTCGTCTGTCGTCTCCATCGACATGAACATGGGCGAGACCACTTCCCGCATGATCTTGCCCGGCGTGAACGCCAGCAACTCCCTGGTCGTGACCCGCTCCGGCAAGTCCGGCGAATTGGGCGGCAAGCTCGGCAAGGTCGGCTTTTCCTTCAACATGTCCCTGAACAAGGCCGAGGGACTGGGTTCCGGCGTGCGCGCCCTTGTCGAGCTGGGCATGATCGAGATGATCGGCAAGCTCACCGGGACGCCCTACTGGAAGTGCCTGCAGATCGACAAGACCAATCCCGTAATGATCGAGCAGGCGCGCGAATGGTACGACGGTATGAAGCCGGAGGATCGCGTCAAGCTCATCCAGCGCAAGCTCGCCGGCGCCAACCTGTACAGGGGCGCCATCAACGGCGTCAATTCCGGCGAACTGGCATCCGCCATCGGCAGGTTCCAGGCCGAGAACGGGCTCATTGCCGACGGGCGCATCAACTTCGATCTCTATTACGCCCTGCTCGACGCCGACCTGACACCTGCCCCCGATCCGACGGCGAAGCCGGCCGCGCCCGTGGCGGCGGCACCGGCGGCGCACGCGCCCATGAGCCTGAGGCTCGACAGCGACAAGGGCGGGCGCTACCGGGTGAAGGACATGCTCCTGGCCCGCGTGCAGACCAACAACGACGGCATTCTCTATTGCTACTACAAGGATGTTTCCGGGGCCATTGCGCGCATCTTCCCGAACCGCTTCAGCCCGGATCCCTTCGTGAAGGCCAACCGGTCGATGTCATTGCCGCCGGAAAATTCGCCCTTCAAGATCAAGTTCGACCAGCCGGGCCGCGAGCAGATCGTCTGCTACGCCAGCGACCGCGACCTGGCGCTGCCGGTCAACCTGAAGGGTGCCGACCTGACGCCGCTGAAGGTCGGTTCGATGGATGAGATCGCCAACGCCTTCCGCAAGTCCAATCCGTCGGTGGCGGAAGCGAAGCTCGACATCGTGATCCAGTAAGAGGACGCACGGGAAAGGCAGCCATGAGAGCGCGCTTCCTCTGGTGTGCGGCGTGGCTCGGCTGCCTGCCCATCTCCCCCTGTTGGGCCGGCGAGATCATCATCATCGAACCGGCGCCGCAGGGTTCCCGCAGCGAGCGGGAGTCTGAGCGCGCCAAGGAGAAGGCCCGCCAGCGCGCGGGGAAAGCGAGGTCCGGCGAAACCGTGATCATCACCGACGGTCCCGCGGAGAATCGCACGACGGAACAAGCGGAGCAACTTGGGCGAGAGGCCCAGGAATACCTCCGTCCCCCGTCATCGGACGCGACCGCGGATGGCACCGCGACCATCATCCTGCGCGCCGCCCCGCCGGGAGACGCCGAAAAGGCACGCATGAAGGCGCGCGCCTATGTGGCACCGGCCCTGGCCAAAACAAAGGAATGTGCCAGCGTGACGAATCAGGTCGGCATGATTGGGGAGGGCCCGGGTGCCGAACGCAGCGCCAATGTCGTCGAAAAGGGGAGTTCGACCGTTAACTTGCAGGCGCAGTGCAGATAAATCGAACGGAGGGCCATATGAAGACAGTATTCCCGGTTGCAGCCGCCGCCCTTTTCCTTGCCGCCTTGCCGTCCGCCGCGCAGGTTCGCGTCCAGGCGGGCGGCGCCAGCGTGAATGTCGGTGGCGACGGTGGGGTCAGCGTTCGCAGCGGTAGCGATACCAACATCAATGTGCGGGCGAAGGACATGACGGCCATCGCCACGGAAGGCAACACGGTCAGCAATAGTGTCGGCGGTATCGGCGAGGGCGTTGATATCCAGGGCGTCGCCGTCATCAACGGCCGTGTCTATATCGACAACAAGGAGATCCCGCCCAAGGTGACGCGCTACAAGTCGCCGCGCACGGGCGAAGTCTACATCATCCGCCGCAAGGGCGGCTCCGTCGAGGTCACTACCGAAGCAGAGGCGAAAAAATGAGCCCGCGCGCCCCACTGCGCAGCGGATGGCTGCAGACCCTGATGGCGGGTGCCGTTCTTTCGGTTGCCGCGCCGGCAGGGGCGGAAATCCTGTTCCTTGAGGGGGGCCGTGTCGCCTCCGCCGAGCCGGACAACGCCTACCGTCATCCCTCCCTGCGATCTGTCGTTTTTGTTTCCCCCGAGGCGCGTCAGATGGCGATTCTGCCCCCGGCGCCGGTCTTCGTCCCGCCGCCGCCCCTGCTGTGGCGAGTGCCGACCCCCTTCATCGTCCCGCCGCCGGGCAGTGCGGCCATCGGCATCAATGCCTCGACGCGGCCGAGCAACCGGGATGTTGCCAGCTACAACCTGCAGCGAGCCCACAATTTCAGCCGCAATCTGTATGACAAGGACACTTACCTGAATTATTTCGGCGCGAGTTCGCCGCTCTCGCCCTATTGGTACAGCTATTACGGCGCCTTCGGTCCGGCTTATCCACCGGCGGCCGGCAACGGCGGTTTCAATCAACCGGCTCGGCCGAGCAACCGGGATATCACGACTTACCATCTCGATCGAGCCCACCGGTTCGGCATGGACGCCTACAAAAAGCCCTGATCCCGATGCCCCGGCGCCTGCTGTTCGCCTGCTGGCTTCTGCTTGCGCCGGTTGCCTGGGCGGCCGACGACGGCTATGCGCTGCCCGCGCCGGTGCGGGGCGAATATGCCGTCATCCTTGGAAACAAGACATCCGGCACGATGGTCTTCGAGTACGAGGGGCGGCAGGCAATCACCATCATCGATTTCCCGACGCTGGCCGAGCAGGGCCGGATGTTCAACCGCGTGGTCGCGCTGATCGAGCGCATCGGCGCGCCGCGCGGGCGCGTGATGAGCAACGAGGAACTGGCGCAGTTCATCCGCTCGGTCGGCAAGACGGAGGCGACCCTCGCCTACGGCAACGATTTCCTCGTCGCCGAGTTGGTGGTCTTCTATAACTTGGCCGATCTCGGCGGCATCAGGCTCAACGAAGAGGAGCTCGCCCTGCGCCAGCAACTGCTGGATCGCCGCCTGATGGTGATGCGCACCGGCTTCTACCAGGCGGTCGTCCCCCAGGCCGTGATTCTTTCCGTTCCCCAGATAGGCGCCGGCGGTGGACCGGCCGTGACCGAACTGGCCCGGCGTACCATCCTGAGCCACGAGATCAGCCACGCCGAGTACTACACCAACCCGCTCTATGCCAATTTCTGCCGCCATTTCTGGCGCTCGGTGATGACCGAAGGGCAGCGCGCCGCCTTCCGCAAGTTCCTCAGCACCAGCAGCTACGATCCGAACAATGAGGAAATGATGATCAATGAAGCCCAGGCGTACCTCATGTACACCCCCGACCCCCGTGCTTTCAGCCCCAAGCTGGTCGGGCTGGGCGAAAAGGACATCATGGCGTTGCGGAAACGGTTCCGCGAAGGTTTTCCGGATGCGCCGCCGCCGGCTTACTGACTGGCGAACGTCTCCATTTTGCAACAATGTCGGATCGTTCTTGATTCGGGTTATTGTCCGAAAAGGGCGGAAGTGTTATCTAGCATATAACTCAAGGCGGGTATTCGTATGAGATGCTGGAACATGTTGCAGGCGAAGTACGGGTTGCTTGCCTTGCTGGCGCTTGGCGTGGGACTGGCAAGGGCGCAGGCCGGCATCGACGTGGCCATGGTGGTTTTTCTCCGGGGCGGCGTCAGCCGGGTAACTGCGCAGGGGCCGCAGCCGATGCAGTCCTTCGTGAAGCTCAAGCACGGCGATCTGCTCGCGCTGCAACGGGATGCGCGGCTGCAAGTGGTGTATTTCGAGGGCGGCCGCCAGGAAACCTGGCAGGGTGGCGGGCGCCTTGAGGTTACCAAGGTGGAAAGCCGGGCGTACGGTTTGCCGCCGCCGGAGGCCAAGGTGCTGCCGGCGGTGATGGTAAGACAGATCGCCAGGACGCCGGCGCTGGATAGCCAGGGACGGGCCGGGATGATGCGCCTGCGCAGCGTCCCGACGGCGGAGGACATCGCCCGGGTGGAGAGCACCTATAAGCGGCTGCGCATGGAGGCCGACAGGGACGACCTGAACCCGGAGTTGTATCTGCTTTCGGGCCTGTTCGAAATGCGGGAACTGGACCGGGTGGAGCAGGTGCTGGGCGACCTGCAGCGTGCCCGGCCGGGAAGCCAGGAAGTCGGTTTGCTGGTGGCGCTGTACCAGAAGGCCCTGAAGAATGCGCGGGAGGCAAAAGGCAACTAGCGGCCGCGGATTCTCGGGTTTGTTTCCTTATTGCGGGAGGTGATAAAAGTCATGGGATTCATCAATAGGTTGGCGTTTGCGGCCGGTCTGGCGGCCGCCAGCGGGATGGCGAATGCGCAGGCATCGGACTGTTCTTCGGCTTTTTATGATTACTCCATGTGCGGCAGTGATTCCGCCTGCGCGGCAGCCGTCATCGCGAACCATCCAGCCTGTTTTGGCGGCAATTCCACCACTTCCCAGATACAGATCAACGGCACCGCATTCCAGTTGATTTCATCGGTTTCGAATGCCTTGGCTTCCCGCTTCTTTACGCCTACGGGGGCCGGCCCGAGAGCCGATGCCGGGATGAAGGGCATGGCAGCCGGCGGCGCGGGCAAGTCATGGAATGCGTGGGGCAGCGTGGCGGGCAACGACACGCGTCAGCGCTACGCCAATACCGCTGGACAAGCCATCCGAAACGATTCCGATGTCTTGGCGACGACCGTCGGCGTCGACTATGCCCTTTCTTCGACGATGGTTTTTGGCGTATCCGCCGCTTTTGACCGCGGTGACGGTTCCAGCGAAAACATCACCGGCGGCGGCGGCTCCATTGCCATGGCGAGCGAGGGCTATTCGATTGCGCCCTATCTGGGCATGCAGCTCGGCAAGGACTTGGCGCTCGACGCCAGCATCGGATTTGGCAGTGGAGAGCTTACTTCCGGCGGCACGACGACTTCCGAAGCCGACCGCCTGTTCTATGCGGCCAACCTTTCCTACAACCAATGGATGGGCAATATTCAGATACTCGGCAAGCTGGGCTACCTGCATGGCGAGGAGGCCTACGGCAACAGCAAGACCGGCGCCACCACCAACGCGGGCACCGCGGCGACAAACAAGATCGACCAGCTTCGTTTGGGCGTCCAGGCCGGCTACTGGATGAACGGCGCGATGCCCTACGCCGGCCTGTCCTACTCCTCCGACGTGAGGAGAAGTTCCACACAGTTCGGGGCCACCGATCCCATCGGCAAGGACGCCTTCGTCTGGACGCTCGGCGTCAATTTCTTCTCGCTGTCTTCCGGAGTCACCGGCGGCATTGCCTACAATCAGGAAGAGAACCGCAGCAACCAGAAGAACAACAGCCTGATGGCGAACATCAACCTTCGTTTCTGATGGCCGAGTCCGGCTTTTCCCCGGCGAAGGCCGCGCTTCTGGGCGCGGCCTTTTTGTTTGCGGCGGCGGGATGCGCTTCCGTCGGTACGGCCGATTCGAGGGAGACGGCGGTTTCCCGCGCCGCCGCGATGGGATTTGCGCGGCAGGAAATCGCGGCGGGGCCGTTCCGCCTGGCCGCGTTCACCCGCAGGCCGGTGGCGGGCAGCGAGACGCTGTCGGTCTACATCGAGGGCGACGGCGCGCCTTGGGTCACGCCCTGGCATCCGCCGCGCGATCCGACGCCCGTAAAGCCCGTTGCGCTGTCGCTTGCGGCGGCGGACCCGGCGCCGGCGGTCGTCTATCTGGGGCGACCCTGCCAGTATCTGGACAAGGCCGCGCTCTCGCAATGCGACGGCGCCTGGTGGATGGAGCGCCGCTTCGCCCCGGAGGTGGTGGCGGCCTACGACGAGGCGGTCGCGCGGCTGAAGTCGGACTTCGGGGCACGGCGCATCCGGTTGTTCGGCCATTCGGGCGGTGGCGTCGTCGCCGCGCTGGTGGCTTTTCGGCGCATGGATGTCGAACGGTTGGTCACCGTTGCCGCGCCGCTTGCGTTAACTGAATGGACGGCTTGGCACGATATCGCGCCATTGGCCGGCTCGCTGGATCCCGCCGGGCAGACGGGTAGCCTGCCGCCGGGCGTCCACTGGGCGGGCGGACGGGACGGGGTGGTGCCGCCGGCCGTCGTCGAGCGTTTTGTGAAGGCCAAGGGCGGGCGCATGGCCGTTGCGCCCGATTATGATCACGAATGTTGCTGGGCTCGCGACTGGGCCAGACTATTGGAGGAATCGAAATGAGAATCCTGGCTTCTTTGGCCTTGCTGGCATGGAGCGGCATGGCCGCCGGGCAGGGGTTCCGTCCGCCCGCCTTCTTCGGCGGCGTGCCGGGTATGGCGCAGTTCCAGGCGATCCAGATGCAGCGCCATCAGGCGCGCACGCTGCTCTATCGGGAGGCACTGGAGGAACTGCGAAAAAACCCGGCGGCGGCCGACGTGCCGGAATGTCCGGCGGGCGGCGCTCCCGCCGGCACGCTCTGCCTCGCGCGGGCCGAAACGCCACCGGCGCCGCCCCAGGCGCCCCCGGCGCGACGGCGCCTGGCTGTCCTGATCGGCAACAACGACTACAAGAACCCGATCCCCGAACTGGAAACGCCCGTCGCCGATGTCGGCAGGACCGCCGAGATCCTGAAAAACCGTTTCGGCTTCGAGCCGCGCGTGCTGAAGAATGCCGGCAAGGCCCAGATCGTCGAGGCCCTCAACAAAATCGCGGCGGAAGCGACGCCCGAAGACAGCGTGCTGCTGTTCTACGCCGGCCACGGCTATCTGATGGACGATACGAAGATGGGGTTCTGGATTCCCGTCGACGCTTCGGTGAAGACGGCCGCCGGCTGGATTTCCAACACCGACATCTCGAGGCTGCTTGCGGCGATCAAGGCCCGACAGCTGATCCTGGTTTCCGACAGCTGCTTCTCCGGCTCCCTGACCAAGGAGCAGAAAATCGGCGCCGGCGGCGCGGCGAACCGGGACGAGGTGCTGCGCCGGCGCTCGGTGCTGGTGCTGTCGTCGGGCGGCGACGAACCGGTATCCGACGAGGGCAAGGAGGGGCACTCGATCTTCGCCTGGAACCTGATCAAGACCCTGGAAGCGGCCGACGGTGTCACACCGGGATATGAGGTCTACCGCCAGGTGCGCGGCAGGGTGATGAAGGATTACCCGCAGGAGCCCCAGTACGGCGCGGTGGTGTCGGCCGGCCACGCCTCGGGCGGCGAATACCTGTTCGACGCGGGCGCCGCCGCGGCTACGACGGCGCGGTAAATCGCCGGCCTTCCCGCAGCATCGCCTCGAACTGTTCGGCCGGCACGGGCGGCGAGAACAGATAGCCCTGGAACTCGTCGCAGCCGAGGCTGCTGAGATAGGCGAGTTGCTCGGCCGTCTCCACGCCTTCCGCGATCACGCGATGCCGGAGCTGCTTGGCCATGCTGACGATGGCGCCGGCGATGGCGCAATCGTTGGCGTCGTCCGGGATGCCGGTGACGAACGAGCGGTCGATCTTCAGTGTATCGATGGGAAAGCGCTTCAGATAGGAAAGGCTCGAAAAGCCCGTGCCGAAGTCGTCCAGCGAGAGGTTGACGCCCAGATTGGCCAGTTCGTGCATCATGGCGATGACCCCCTCGGTGCTGTTGGTCAGCATGCTCTCGGTGATCTCCAGTTCCAGCCATTCGGGCGGCAGATGATGGTGCCGCAGCACCGCCAGCATGCGCTGGCTCAATGCGGGCGCGAATTCGCGGGCGGAAAGGTTGACGGCCAGCTTGGTCTGCGGCAGGCCGGCCTTGCGCCATTGGTTGGCCTGGGCGCAAGCCGCGTCGAGGACCCAGGCGCCGACCTGGACCACCAAGCCGCTTTCCTCCGCCACGGGGATGAATTCGCCCGGCGGCACCATGCCCTGTTCCGGGTGGCGCCAGCGCACCAGCGCCTCGGCGCCGGTGATGCGGCCGCTGGCGATATCCACCTTCGGCTGATAGTGCAGCACCAGCTCGTCGTTCTCGATGGCGCGGCGCAAGCCGCTTTCGATCTTGAGGCGGTCGAGCGCCTTCTGGTTCATCTCCCGGCTGTAGTGGGCATAGCTGTCCTGGCTGCTTTGCTTGGCGCGGTACATGGCGATGTCGGCCAGACGCAGCAGCGTCTCAGTATCCGAGCCGTCCTGGGGGTAGATGCTGATGCCGATGGCGGCGCCGAGCTTGAGTTCATGTCCGTCGATCCGGAAAGGCGCGTCGAAGGTCGCCAGCAGCTTATGGGCGACGATGCCGGCATGCTCGCGCCGGGCGATGTCGAACAGGGCGACGACGAACTCGTCGCCGCCTAGGCGGGCCACCACGTCCTCGTTGCGCAGGCTGGCGCGCAGGCGCGCGCCGATCTGCTGCAGGAGCAGGTCGCCGATACTGTGGCCGAGCGTGTCGTTGATCGGCTTGAACCGGTTGAGATCGATGAACAGGAGGGCGCCATGCATGCGATTGCGTTGCGCCTCGACCAACGCCTGATCCACCAGCTTGAAGAACAGTGAGCGGTTGGGCAGGCCGGTCAGCGCATCGTAGTAGGCAAGGTGGTGGATGCGGTCTTCCGTGCGCTTGCGTTCCGTGATGTCGGACAGATAGCCGATCAGGCCGGTCGGCTGGCCGTCGTCGCCGCGTATGAGCGAAAGCTGGAGACTGGCCCAGAAGACCTCGCCGGATTTCTTGCGCCGGCGCACTTCCATCTCGCGGCTGCCGCCCTCGAGGAAGGCGTCGTGGAGGCCCTCGTCGCCGCCGTTCTCGTCGGCATACAGAAAGAGGATGTTGCGGCCCACCGCCTCCTCCTGCGTGTAGCCGAACATCCGCTCGGCGCCCTTGTTCCAGTGGGTGATGTAGCCGACCAGATCCATGACGATCACGGACTCGTGGATGTGGTCGAGCATTTCGACCTGCTCGCGGACGCTTGCAAGCGCGCGGGCGTACTCGGCGGTCACGCGGTCGAGCTCGGCGCGGACGTCCGACAACTCGCGTTGCAACTCGGCGCAGCGCCGGAGATCGTCCCCGCCGCCGGCCATCGTCAGGTTTCCCGGCTGATCGGGATCGCCCAGTGGTACGCCTGCACCAGGGCGCCGGCCCAGGCCGCGGGATCGATGCCGGCGGTTGCCAGAGCGGCGGAAAGACGAGGGCCGGAGCCCTCTTCGCCGGCCTCGACGGCGCGCAACAGGGTGCCGAGCGCACCGGAATGCTCAGTCAGGGCCGATGCCACGTCGTCGGCCAGATTGAGCGGCGCGACGATCTCGGCGACCGTCATGCCGAAAAGCATATCCAGCAGGGAGAACATGCCGACCATGTAGGCCCGGTCCTGGCTTTCCTTGCCGCCGCCGGTCTCGGCGCAAAGGGACTCCATCAATTCGGCCCGCAAAGCCGCGCGCGGCATCAGGGGGTTGGCGGCGGCGCCCGGGGCATGGGCATAGAGCAGCAATTGCAGCCAGCGCTGAATCTGGCGCCGGCCGAGCAGGGTGATGGCCTGGTTGAAACTGGTGATCTTGGTGGAAAGCGAAAAAGCCACGGAATTGACCAGCTTGAGCAACTGATAGGACAGATGGGCGTCCTGCTTGAAAATCGTTTCCATCTGGTGAGAGTCCGCGTCGGCGGCGATCAGGGCCAGCAACCGCAGCAGCAGGGCTTGGCGGGGGTTGTCGGAGCTTTCCTTCACTGGACGGGACGAGCGACTGCCGACAGCGGGGAGTTCATCGCTTATGAGCTTGAAACCGGCGCCGCGCAGATGGGCAAGATCGTCCTGTCGGGCCGGATCGGCGCAGACGTCGGGCGGGATGCGCAGCACGACCCGGTCGGCGGGCAGCAGCTCGACGATTTCCCGGGACAGACCGGCCGGATCGAGCAGGGAGACGATGCAGGGAAGATTGTCCAACGCCTCGTAAAGGCCGAATTCGCCGAAAAGCCGGGCCAGGGCATCGACGTCGAATGCACCGGGCATTTCCAGAAGCAGCGCCGACCAGCCGTGATGCGCGTCCTCGACCGGAAGGAGCGAAATCGTCGGAAAGGAAGTGGCTGACCGGGATGTCATCATCGCGGATACAACTTTACGCCAATTTCAGTGACGACGGCATCGAGCGGCATGTCGTGGGATTCCGGGCGGATGGAGTCGATGCGCGTCCGCTCGAAGCCGATGCCGATGGCGATCGGCCGGGGTGCGAGCGCGGCCAGCGTGCGGTCGAAGTGGCCGCCGCCGTAGCCGAGCCGGTAACCCTGGCAATCGAAGGCGACCAGGGGCAGCAGGACGATGCCGGGAATCAGGCATTCACCCTCGGCCGGGATCGGGATGCCGTAGCGATCGGCGGTCATGGGGGCATCGGGCGCCCACTCGCGGAAGGGCATGGCGGCCGCCGGCGACTGCGCCACCGGCAGGCAGGCGCGCCAGCCTGCCGACAGGAGGCGGCCAACCAGCGGCCGGCAATCGAATTCATTCCTCACCGGCCAGCAGAAGCCCAGCACGGAGGGCGGCCGGTCGAACAGCAAGGCGGCGAGGTGGTCTTCGATGCTTCTCGAGGCGCGGGCATGCTCTTCGTCCGTCATCGACTCGCGGGCGACGATGGCGGCGTGGCGCAGGGCGGCGCGGTCGGCGACGGGGCCTGTCGCGGAATCGTGGAGATTGCCCCCGTTTTTTTCGGACACCGATCGCATGCCCCTGTGCTAGTGTTGGCGAATACAGGATTGGAACTATAGATGATGATGGGACGCCTGCCGCGAATCATTCTGTTGTCGATCGCCTTCATGTGGCCTCCGCACCCGGCGGCGGCCCCGAAGGCGGCCGTCGATGGCGACCGTGCTTTCCTTGCGGCCCAGGATGCGTTCCGCCTGGGTGAACGGGTCAGGCTGTCCCGCCTCATGGATGCCCTGCGCGGACACGAGCTGGCGCCTTGGGCCGAATACTGGTTGCTGCGTTTGCGGCTGGAGGAAGACGCCGCCAATGGCGTCCGGGATTTTCTCGTGCGTCACGAGGGCAGCTACCTGGCCGAAAAACTGCGCGCCGACTGGCTGAAAACCCTGGCCGTACGCCAGGAATGGACGGTTTTTCAGGAGGAATATCCCCGTCTCGCCCAACCCGACCGGGAAGTCGCCTGCCACGCCCTGCAGGGCCGGCTGGTTCGCCAGCGGGACATCACCGCGCTCGACGAGGCGCGTTTCCTCTGGCTCTCCGCCCTTGATCTGCCGGAATCCTGCACGCCGTTGATGGATCGGCTGATCGCCAATGGCCGGCTGTCCGACGAGGACATATGGACGCGGACGCGGCGCCTGCTCGAGGCCGGAAAGCTTCCGGCGGCCAGGGAGGCCATCTCCTATCTGCCGTCCGGCGAGAGGTCCGACGCCCACGCGCTCGATGCCGTGATCGCAGCGCCCGCACGCCATCTGGCGAGACTGCCGGCCCATTTCGCCGACACCCGGGCCGGGCGGGAAATGGCCCTGTTCGCCGTGCAGCGCATGGCTCGCAACGATCCTCTGGCGGCCGCGGCCCAGTGGCAGACCGTGGAGACCCGGTTCTCCGACGCCGATCGTGCCCATGTCTGGGGCCGGCTGGCCTGGCAGGCGGCCATGCAGCACCTGGATGAGGCGCTCGACTGGTATGACAAGGCCGAGGGCTCGCAGCTTTCCGATGAACAACTGGCCTGGCGGGCGCGCGCGGCCCTGCGCGCCGGCGACTGGCGGGCGGTGGATCAGGCCATTGCCCGGATGCCGCCGCCGATGGGGGCGCAACCCGGCTGGACCTATTGGCTGGCCCGCGCCCTGGTCGAACAGGGCCGGCGCGACGAGGCGCAGGCGCTGTACCGGAAGATCGCCGGCCAGCCGAATTTCTACGGCAATCTGGCCGACGACGAACTGGGCCGTCCCATCACCGTGCCGTCCGCGGCCGAACCCCCGAGCGCGGAGGAGCTGGCGCAGGCGGCGGCGAACCCCGGTCTGCAACGCGCCCTGGCGCTATTCCGCCTCGACATGCGCGTCGAGGGCGTGCGTGAATGGAGCTGGGCGCTCTCCGGCATGGACGACCGGCAATTGCTCGCCGCGGCCGAATGGGCGAGCCGCCACGACGCCCTCGACCGCGCCATCCACACGGCCGACAGGACGCGGGTCGAGCATGATTACCGCCTGCGCTATCCCGCCCCCTTCCGCGAGAGCGTCGAGCCGAAGGCGAGGGAACTCGACCTGGATCATGGCTGGGTCTATGGCCTGATGCGCCAGGAAAGCCGCTTCGTCGCCAATGCCCGGTCGTCGGCCGGCGCCAAGGGCCTCATGCAGATCATGCCGGCCACCGCTAATTGGGTGGCCAAAAAGATCGGCCTGACCGGCTTCCGCCTGGCCAGTCTCGGCGACACGGACACCAACGTGAAACTGGGCACGCACTATCTCAAGATGGTGCTGGAATCCCTCGACAACCACCCGGTGCTGGCCGCGGCCGCCTACAACGCCGGCCCCAACCGCGCCCGCAAGTGGCGCGCCGCGAGGCCGCTGGAAGGCGCCATCTACGCCGAAACCATCCCCTTCAGCGAAACGCGCGACTACGTGAAAAAGGTGATGAGCAACGCCGTCTACTACGCGGCCCTGTTCGAAGGAAAGCCGCAGTCGCTCAAGAGTCGGCTCGGCGTCGTGCGGCCGAAGGGCGGCGATGCCGAAGCGGAGTATCTGCCGTAAGGGGATTCTGGCGCGCCTGACACGATTCGAACGTGCGACCCCTGCCTTCGGAGGGCAGTACTCTATCCAACTGAGCTACAGGCGCAAAGGGGCGGCAAGCATATCATGTCTCCGCCGGGCCGTCCCAAGGAGACATGCGCCCCCCGGTGGGGGGCAGCGAGCCTGGAACGGGCGAGCGTGGGGGGCCATTATTTCTGGCCGCCCAGTAGCGCCCTGAACTGCGCCAGCTTGGCCCGCCCTTCTTCCTTGCTGACTGTTTCGGCCTGGCCCCGGCCGGCGCGCCTGAGGTCATTGCCCATCTCGGCGATGAAGCGCGAGGGCTCGCGTTCCAACATCTCCTTGCCCTGCTTGCGCTTCTCGCAGAAGGTGACGGCGAGGCTCATTTGCGCGCGCGTGATGCCCACGTACATGAGCCGCCGCTCCTCTTCCAGGTTGCCCGCGTCCACCGATTCGCGGTGGGGCAGGATGCCTTCCTCGACGCCAACGAGGAACACGTGGCGGAACTCCAGCCCCTTGGCGGCGTGCAGCGTGGCCAGCTGCACGGCGTCCTGCTCCTGCTGACTCTTGTCGAGCATGGAGATCAGCGCCACGGTCTGGGCGAGTTCCAGCAGGTTCCTGTTTTCCTCCTCGCCCTTTTTCGCCATCCATTCCATGAAGTCGCGCACGTTGCCCCAGCGGGTCTCCGCCTCGCGCGGGTCGAGCGTCTCGAACAGCCAGGTCTCGTAGCCGATGGCGGAGAGCAGGTCGGCGAGCACCATGCCGGCCGGCTCCTTCTTCGCGCGCCATTCCATGCGGTTGATGAACGCGCAGAACTCTTGCACGGCGGCGAGCTGCTTCGGGTTCACCTCCGTCTCGATGCCCGGCGCGAATGCCGCCTCGAACAGGCCGACATGGCGCCGCCCGGCGGCCTTTCCCAACGACTCCAGCGTCGTGCCGCCGATGCCCCGCTTCGGCGTCGTCACGGCGCGGATGAATGCCGGGTCGTCGTCGCCATTGGCCAGCAGGCGCAGGTAGCTCGTCACGTCCTTGATCTCGGCACGGTCGAAGAAGGACTGGCCGCCCGACAGGACGTAGGGAATCTTGTGGGCGCGCAGCTGCTGCTCGAAGGCGCGGGCCTGGTAGTTGCCGCGGTAGAGGATGGCGTAGTCGCCCCACTGGCCCCGGTTCTCGAACTTGTGGGCCTGCATGCGGGCGACGACCCATTCGGCCTCGTGCTCGCCGTCGCGGCAGGCGACGGCCTGGATGACGTCGCCGTGGCCCTTGTCGGACCACAGATTCTTGTCGAACAGCCGGTCGTTGTGGGCGATGACGGCGTTGGCGGCGGCCAGGATGCGCGTGGTGGAACGGTAGTTCTGTTCGAGCTTGACCACCTTCAGATTCGGAAACTCGTCCCTCAGCAGGCGCAGGTTCCCGATGTCGGCGCCGCGCCAGCCGTAGATGGACTGGTCGTCGTCGCCCACGGCCGTGAAGGCGGCGAGCGGCCCGGCCAAGAGCTTCATCAGCCGGTACTGGCAGCGGTTGGTGTCCTGGTACTCGTCCACCAGCAGGTGCCAGGTGCGGCTCCGCCAGCGCTGGATCACTTCCTCGTGGGCCTCGAACAGCTCCACCGGCAGGCGGATCAGGTCGTCGAAATCCACGGCCTGGTAGGCGCGCAGGGTGCGCTCGTATTCGACGTAGACGCGGGCGGCGCCGGCTTCCAGGTCGTCGGCCGCGATCTTCAGGGCCTCGTCGGGGCCGATGACCGCGTTCTTCCAGAGCGAGATGCGGTTCTGGACCCTGCGCAGCCTCGCCTTGTCATGGTCCTTGAGCAGCTCCTGGAACAGCTGCGCCGTGTCCGAGGCGTCGAGGATGGAGAAACCCGGCTTCAGCCCCGCGTGGCGCGCCTCCTGGCGCAGGATGCGGGCGCCCAGCGCGTGGAAGGTGGAGATGACCAGGCCTTCCGCCGATCGTCCGCCCATCTGCCCGGTCAACTTGAGCGCCCGTTCCTTCATCTCCTTCGCCGCCTTGTTGGTGAAGGTGATGGCCGTGATGCGGGAAGGCGCGACGCCGCACTCCTCGATCAGCCAGGCGATCTTCTGCGTGATGACCCGCGTCTTGCCGCTGCCGGCGCCGGCCAGCACCAGCAGCGGGCCGTCGAGATAGCGCACGGCCTCGCGCTGCGCGGGGTTCAGGTGGGACATGGGGGAATCGCCCGGCCGGGGCCGGAATGAATCGGAGGGTCGCTATTTTACCAAGGGGCCGGGAGTTTACTCCGCGGATGCCCGGGCGTCCCACGGCAGCCAGACGATGAACCTCGACCCTTTGCCGGATTCGCTTTCCACGCCCACGGCTCCGCCGAACAGGTCCGCCAGCTTTTTCACCAGGGACAATCCCAGTCCGGTGCCCTCGTATTTGCGGCCCAGGCTGCTGTCGATCTGGACGAAGGTCTGGAACAGGCGCTGCAAGTCCTGCGGGGCGATGCCGATGCCGGTGTCGCTCACGGCCACCTCCAGGTAGCGGTCCGCCCCGAGGCGGGGCGCCGCCGTGGCCGGCAGCGCCGCCGCCGGCACCAGCCGGGCCGAAACCGACACATGGCCGCCGTCGGGCGTGAATTTCACCGCGTTGGAGAGGTAGTTGTAGACGATCTGCTTGAACTTGCGCGCGTCGGTCCGCGTCTCGCCGATTTCCGGATCGATCTCCAGCGACAGCCGGATGCGGTGCGCGAGCGCCTTCTCCCTCACCACCGTCAGGCAGGCTTCGAGCAGGGAGGGCAGCGAAACCGGCTCCGGCTGCAACTCCATCTTGCCGGCCTCCACCTTGGACAGGTCGAGGATGTCGTTGATCAGCGACAGCAGGTGTTCGCCGCTGTAGAAGATGTCTTCGACATACTCCTTCTGCTTGGGCGTCATCTCGCCCACCAGGCCGTCCTTCATCAATTCCGAAAAGCCCACGATGGCGTTGAGCGGCGTGCGCAGCTCGTGCGACATGCTGGCGAGGAACTCGGATTTCATCTGGTTCGCCTCCTCCGCATGCTCGACGCGCGCGCGGCTGCGCAGGCTGGCGATGCCGTAGGCGAGATCGTCGGCGGTTTCCGCCAGCAGCTCCACTTCTTCCGGGCCGAAGGCATCGGTCTCGGCGGCGAAGATCGACAGCACGCCGAGGGTCTTGCCTCCGACACGGAGCGGCAGCGCCAGGCGGGAGCTTTCGGCGTCGGGCGCGTCGGGAGAGTCCTCCGGCGACAGGTTGGCGCTGGCCATGAGGATGGGCGGTTCGCCATAGTCCACCCGGGCGAAGCGGTAGCCACCCGCCTCCACCACGGCGCGGCACATCTGCTCCAGCAGTTCGGCTTCGTCGCCGGCGCGGGTCAGAATGTGGTTGCCGGCGGAAAGCGTGCGCAGCGCCCGGTTGAGGCGCCGGATTTCACGCACCGACCGGTCCAGGCGTTTGTCACGTTCCTCCAGCGCGCATGCCATGCCGTCGAAGGCGGCGGCGAGATGGCCCACCTCGTCGTGGTTGCGGGGCAGGCCGCTGCGCGCGGCGAGGTCGCCCGCGCCGAAATGCCGGGCGGCCTCGGTGAGCCGGTGCAAGCGTCGCAACAGCAGATTGCCGCCCCATCCGGCGATCGCCAGGCAAACCGCCGCGACCAGCGCCAGCCACAGCAGGTTGCGCCGCAGGGCCGCGTCGATGGGAGCCAGGTAGCCGTCGTTGGGAATCCCGGCAACCAGATATCCCAACACTTCGCCCTTGTAGAGGATCGGCTGATAGACGTAAGTGCGCATCACACCGTCCACGCCGTGTTCCTCCACGGTGATGCTTGCCGCCGCGGCGCGGACGGCGGCGAGACGCGAGGCGGGGAAAGGTATGCCCACCCATTTTTCGTGATCGGGATGACGGGTAAGGATGGTGCCCCGGCGGTCCACCAGGGTGAGCGACGTCTGGGCCGGCCAGGGGATGTCGGCAAACGAGGCGGCGAAAGGAGCGAGGTCGAGGGCGGCGAATACGGTGCCGCGAAACCGCTTTCCCCCGTCGAGCAGGGGCATGGCGAAGATGATCGAAGCCCTGTGGGTGACTCGCCCCACCAGGAAATCGCTGATCGTGAAGCCGCGGTTGCGCTTGACCTCCTGGAACCACGGGCGGTCGGAGGAGTTGATCGGCCGGATCAGCGGCACGGCGCTGCAGATGAAGTCGCCGGCCTCGTCCATGACGGCGAGGTTGGCGTAGTGGGGATGACGGGCGCGGATGTCGGCGAGCAATCGGTCGCAGTCTCCCTTTGTCGCATTCCGCACCGCCGGCACCGCCGCCAGGGTAATGACCAGCTCGCGCCCCATCGCGGCGGCCTGGCCGAATCGATCCACCGTGAACATGGCCAGCCGCCGCGCGTCGCGGCGGACCTCGGCCACCGCCCCGGCGCGCGCGTCCAGCGACTGCCAGACGATGAAGCCGAAGGCCGGCAGCAGCGCCGCCGCCACCAACAGCATCGTGCGGGTGCGCAGGCTGATATGGAATGGGCGGCTCATGATCGGTCAATCCGCATGGGCGGCATAGATTTCGCGAAATGCGTCGGCATGGGCCCGGAATGCCGCCAGCACCGCCGGGTCGAAGTGCGCCGGCACCGTTCGCCCGTCGCCCTCGGTGATGATCTCCACCGCACGTTCGTGCGTCAAGGGCGGCTTGTAGGGGCGTTTGGCGCGCAGGGCGTCGTAGATGTCGCCTACCGTCATGACGCGGGCGGCAAGGGGGATCTCCTCTCCGCGCCGGCCGTTGGGATAACCGCCGCCGTCCCAGCGCTCGTGATGGTTGAGGGCGATTTCCTTTCCCATCGCGATGTAGGGGGATTCGGAAATCGCCCCGAGGATATGCGCGCCCAACTCCGCGTGCTTCTTCATCACCCGCCATTCCTCGGCGTCGAGCCCGCCCGGCTTGAGCATGACCGCGTCCGGGATGGCGATCTTGCCCACGTCGTGCATCGGCGCCGCATAGAAGATCGTGTCGCGGAAGGCCCCGTCCAGCCCCATCCGTTCGCCGAGCGCCACGCAGTAATGGCCGACGCGCTTGACGTGCTGGCCGGTGTCCTCGTCGTGGTACTCCGATGCGCGCGCCAGGGCGAAAATGGTGTCGCGGTAGCTTTCAGTGAGCTGGCGGGTGCGCGCCTTGACCTGTTCCTCCAGGATGCGGTTGTGGTCGGCGAGGAAGTCGTTGTACTCCTTGATCCTGAGGAGATTCTTCACCCGAACCTGCAACTCCGCGCGGTCCACCGGCTTGGTCAGGAATTCCTCCGTTCCCGCCTCCAGCCCCTTGAGGCGAGAGTTGCGGTCCGCCAGCGCCGTGACCATGACGATCGGGATGGCGCGGCTCCGGGCATCGGCCTTGAGCCGGCGCGCCACCTCGAACCCGTCGATGCCGGGCATCATGACGTCGAGCAGGATCAGGTCGGGCAGCCGTTCCGCCACCGCGGCCAGGGTTTCCTCCCCGCTGGCGGCGAAGCGTACCGCGTAGCCCTCGGCGTCGAGCAGCGCCCCCAGCAGCTTCAGGTTGCGCTCGTCGTCGTCCACCGCCAGGATGGTGGCTTGCCTGGCCTGTTCCATGATGACCTCCTACCCTGTCCGTCGGCGCAATGCGCGCCTCACCTCGTTGATGAACCGGCCGTGGTCGAACTCGGCCTTCTCCATGATGCGCAGCACATGGCCGTTGAGCGCCCGCCGGTCCTCGTCCGTGAGGATCTTGGCGGTGACGATCAGCACCGGAATGGCGGCGGTCGCGGGGTCTTCCTTGAGGCGCTCGACCACCTCGAAGCCCGACATCTCCGGCATCATCAGGTCGAGCACGATCAAATCCGGAAGCTCGGCGCGGGCCAGCGTCAGCCCTTCGGCGCCGGCGCCGGCGCGCAGCACGCGGTAGTTCGCATGGGCGAGGTGGGCGGCGAACAACTCCACCGAGCGCGGGTCGTCGTCCACCACCAGCACCATGGGCGGCGCGCCGTCGGGGCGGGCGAAATCCAGCGCCGAGAGCGCCTGCTCAAGCTCGCGGCGGCTGTAGGGCTTCTGTAACACGCCGGTGGCGCCCAGCGACAGGCCGCGGCCGCGGTCGGCGACGATCGAGATGATGACCACCGGCACGTCGGCCAGCCGCTCGTCCTGCTTGAGGTGCGCCAACAGTTCCCAGCCATCCATGCCGGGCAGCAGGATGTCCACGGTGAAGAGGTCGGGGCGGCGGTCGGCGGCGAGCCGCAGGGCTTCCTCCGCCGAACGGGCGCGCAGCACCGCGAGGCCTTCGGTCGACAGCTGGGCGCGGATCAGTTCCGCCGCCATGTCGTTGTCTTCCACCACCAGCGCCAGCGGAGCCGCGGCTGGGCTGCTCTCATTCGGGCGGGATATCGTCATGATCGTGTCCCCACTCAATGCCGCCAGCAGCTCTGTTTGTTGGCGCTCAGCAAGGCGTCCATTTCCGCCGCCGGCAGAGGGCGGCTGAAGAAATAGCCTTGCATCTCGTCGCACTGGCGCATGCGCAGGAAGGCGCGCTGCTCCTCGGTTTCCACCCCTTCGGCGATGACTTTCAGCTTCAGGCTGTGCGCCAGTTCGATGACGGCGGTGGCGATGGCGGCGTCTCCCGTGTCGGTGGTGATGTTGCGCACGAAGGACTGGTCGATCTTGAGCTTGTGGATGGGGAGGCGCTTGAGGTAATTGAGGGAGGAATAGCCGGTGCCGAAGTCGTCCACGGCAAAGGCGACGCCATGCTTTTCCAGTTCTTCCAGAACCGCGATGGCGCCTTCCGGGTCGTGCATCACCGTGCTTTCGGTGATCTCCAGTTCCAGCAGGCGTGCTTCCAGGCCGGTTTCCGCCAGCGCGTCGAGAATCGTCCGCGTCAGACCGGGAGCGCGGAACTGGCGCGCCGACAGGTTGACCGATATGCGCAGTTCGGGGAAGCCGGCGTCGCGCCATGCCCGCGTCTGGCGACAGGCCTCGCGCAGCACCCATTCGCCAAGCGGTACGATCAGGCCGGTTTCCTCCGCCAGCGGAATGAATTCGCCCGGTAAGACAAGGCCGCGTTCCGGGTGGCGCCAGCGCGCCAGCGCCTCGGCGCCGATGATGGCGCCGCTGGCCAGATCCACCTGGGGCTGGTAGTGGAGCAGGAATTCGCCGCGCTCCAGCGCCTGGCGCAGGTCCCGCTCCAGGTTGAGGCGCGCCAGCACGCGCTGGTTCATTTCCGCCGCGTAGAACTGGAAGGTGTCGCGCCCCGAATCCTTGGCGCGGTACAGCGCGGTGTCGGCGTTGCGCAGCAGCGTCAATTGATCATCGCCGTCGCGCGGATAGAGCGCCACGCCGAGGCTGGCGGTGACCACGAGGTCGCGCCCGTCGAGGATGAAGGGCGCCGCCATCGCCGCCATCAACTTGCGGGCGGCGTTCGCCACGTTTTCTTCCTGCGCCATGCCGCACAGCACGACGACGAATTCGTCGCCGCCGTGGCGCGCCACGGTGTCACCCGCGCGTACCGCGGCGGCGAGGCGTTCCCCGACCGCGACGAGGAGCCGGTCGCCGGTCTCATGGCCGAGGCTGTCGTTGATGACCTTGAAGTTGTCGAGGTCGAGGAACAGCACCGCCACCAGGCTGCCGTGGCGGCGCGCGTGGCCGATCGCCTGGTCGATCCGGTCGGCGAGCAGGTTGCGGTTGGGCAGACCGGTGAGCGTGTCGTGCTGGGCCTGGTATTCGAGCTGGGTCTGATACTGCTTGCGCTCCTCGATGTCGTAACAGGTGCCGAGATAGCCGGCGAACTCGCCATCCAGGTCGGTGAAGGGTACGCCGTGGTCGATCAGCCAGTGGTAGCTGCCGTCGCGATGGCGCATGCGGTATTCCAGAACGATCGGTTCGCGACGGTTGAAGGTGGAAAGGAAGCTGGCAAGGCAGCGCTCGCGGTCTTCCGGGTGGATGCCGTCGGCCCAGCCGTCGCCCAGTTCCTGCTCAAGGGCGCGGCCGGTGAATTTCAGCCAGGCGCGGTTGACGTAATCGCCCCGACCGTCCCTGTCCACGCGCCAGATCGGGTTGGGGAATTCCTGCAACAGCTTGAGGTGGAAATCGAGCGAGGCTTGCAGACGCTCGGCCAACGCGGCGTTTTCTTGCGCGCGGCGGTCGATTTCCTCGATCAGTCCGGCGGTCTGCGCGGCGGTGGTGTTGAAGGTCAGCACCAGTTCGCCGATCTCGTCGCCGGAATGGAAATCCAACCGTACCGCCCGCTCGCCGGCGGCGAAGCGCCGGGTGAATTCGGCCAGCTTGAGGATCGGCGCCGTGATCCGCGAGCGCACGTAGAAGAATATCCCGAGCATGAGCAGGACTTCCAGCGTCTGCACCGAGAAGATGATGGCGTCCGCACGCCGGTGGCCGGTTTGCACGGCGGTGTCGAGCGCACCCACCAGGCGGTCGGTCTCCTTCAGCAGCAGCACCGACCAGGCGGCCACCGCGCCGTTGGGCAGGCGCCGCGCCTCCGGATCGGGCCCGGCCAGCACCTCCTCGAGCGCCGCATGCTGGAGGAGGCGGGCGCGCCCGATCCTCTCCAGGCGCTCTTCCAGGCCGTCGCCGTCGCTGTGCATCAATGACGGGATATCTCCAACCCTGCGTACCAGCCCGGCGTAATGCAGTTCGAACTCGTCTTCGGAGGCGCGCGCCATCTGCCCGGCGTCCGCATCCGGTTCCAGCACGAGGCCGGCGGAACGCAGCGCGATCTGCTGGGAGAGGTAGCGCAGCCGCCCGCTTTGGTTGATGATGCCGGCCATATCGACGACGCTGTCGTGCAGGCGTTCCGAAAAATACAGGTTGCCGGCGGCGAGCGTCGCCAGCACCAGGAAAATCGCACCCAGTTTGAGACTGACCGACAAGCGGTGGGGCATGGCGAGGTAACTGGATGGAACGCCGGTTGTCTCCATGGCGCAATGTTCCTATCGCGGCCCGATGTCCGCCGTCGCCAGCAGGTCCTTGTAGCTCACCGGCTTGGGCAGATAGCCGTCGCAGCCGGCGGCGCGGACGCGCTCCTCGTCGCCGGCCATGGCGAAGGCGGTCAGCGCGTAGATGGGTATATGACGGGTGGCCGGATCGGCCTTGAGTCGCCGGGAAGCCTCCAGACCGTCCATGACGGGGAGCTGGATGTCCATGAAGATGAGATCGGGGGGCGATTCATGCGCGATGCGGATGCCCGTCGCGGCGTCCGTGGCCTGCAACACACGGTGTCCGGCGGATTCGAGCACCGTCACGGCGAACTTCATGTTGGTCGGATTGTCCTCGACGATCAGGATCAAACTCATAAGACCCCCCGGTGCTTATGCGTTTGATATTACTCCCTCCCAAAGCAACTGTCAGCTCAGGCTACGCCGGCGGCATGGGCCTGCATGTCGGCGTGGTAGGAGCTTCGCACCAGCGGCGCGCAGGCGGCGCTGGAAAAGCCCATGGCCGCCGCTTCCCGCGCGAACAGGGCGAAGGTGTCGGGATGCACGTAGCGCGCCACCGGCAGATGGCCGCGCGACGGGGAAAGATACTGGCCGAGGGTGAGTATCTCGACGTCGTGGTCGCGCAGGTCGCGCATCGTCCGAAATATCTCGTCGTCGGTTTCGCCCAGGCCGGCCATGAGGCCGGACTTGGTGGGGATGGCGGGGTGTCGGGCCTTGAATGCCTTGAGCAGGTTCAGCGAATGCGCGTAGTCGGCGCCGGGGCGCACCTGCCGGTAAAGGCGCGGCACGGTTTCGAGGTTGTGGTTCATCACGTCGGGCGGCTCGGCGCCGAGGATGTCGAGCGCGGCGTCGAGCCGGCCGCGGAAGTCGGGCACGAGAATTTCGATGCGCGTGCCGGTTGACGATTCGCGGATTTTCGCGATGCAGTCGGCGTAGTGCCGGGCGCCGCCGTCGCGCAGGTCGTCCCGGTCGACGCTGGTGATGACGACGTACTTGAGCTTCATCGCGGCGACGGTGCGGGCGAGGTTTTCGGGCTCGGCGGGGTCGGGCGGCAGCGGCTTTCCATGCCCGACGTCGCAGAAGGGGCAGCGCCGGGTGCACAGGTTGCCCAGGATCATGAAGGTGGCCGTGCCGCGCCCGAAGCACTCGCCGATGTTGGGGCAGGTGGCCTCCTCGCAGACCGTGTGCAGGCCGTGTTCCCTGAGGATGCCCTTGACCTCGCCGAAGCGGGACGCCGAGTTTCCCGCCTTGACGCGGATCCAGTCGGGTTTCCTCATAAGTGCCTTTCCAGATGCGCGGCCAGCCGGTCGCCGACCGCGCCGACGTCCGTCTCGCCGCAGAGCGCCGATAGCTGCGTGACGGCCAGGCCCTCGTAGCCGCAGGGGTTGATGGCGGAAAAGGGCGATAGGTCCAGGGCGACATTGAGCGCCAGGCCGTGGTAGCAGCAGCCGTTCTTCACCTTGAGGCCCAGGGCGGCGATCTTGGCGCCCTCCACATAGACGCCCGGCGCGCCGGGCCGCCGTTCCCCATGCACGCCGCAGTCCGCCAGAAGGTCGATGACCGCCTGCTCCATGCGGTTCACCAGCCCCCTGACCGTGAGGCCGCGCCGCTTCATGTCGAGCAGCAGGTAGGCCACGAGCTGGCCGGGGCCGTGGTAGGTGATCTGGCCGCCGCGGTCGATCTTCACGACGGGGATGCCGATGTCCCGCAGCAGGTGCTCGGGCCTGCCGGCCAGGCCCTGGGTGAAGACCGGCGGATGCTCGCAGAGCCAGATCTCGTCGGGCGTGGCGGCATCGCGGCGCGACGTGAAGTCCCGCATCGCGCGCCAGGTCGGCTCATAGTCAGCCTCGGCGAGACGGCGGACGACGACTAGAGGACGATCTTGACCCACGGATGGCCGGTGAGGTCACGGTAGAGGGCGTCGAGCTGGGCCTTCGACGTGGCGCGCACGGTGCAGGTGAGCGAGAGCCAGTTGCCCGCCTTCGAGGGCCTCATTTCCATGCGGGCCGGGTCGAAGTCCGGCGCGTGCCGCAGCACCACCCCGGCGACGGCCTGCGCGAAATCGGCCCGCGCGGCGCCCATGACCTTGACGGGGAAGTCGCAGGGGAACTCGATGAGGGTCTCTTCAGCCACCGTCGCTCCGCATCACCGTTTGCTTGAATTCCTGGTACCAGCGGTGCATATCGGCGCAAAGAGGGCCGGGCCTGCCCGTGCCGACCGGGGCGCCGTCGAGCCGCACGATGGGCAGCACTTCCCGCGTCGAGGAGGTGAGCCACAGCTCGGAGGCTTCGCGGACCTCGTCCTCGCGCACGTCGCGCACCTCGCAGGGCAGGCCGTGGGCGGCGGCCAGCTCCAGCACCACGTCGTAAGTGATGCCCGGCAGCATCCGGTGATCCTTCTTCGGCGCGAGCAGGACGTCGTTCCTGACGGCGAAGACGTTGGAGGCGGCGCCCTCGGTGAGGATGCCGTCTCGGAACAGCACCGTCTCCACGCAGCCGGCGTCGATCGCCCTCTGGCGCAGCAGGCAGTTGGCCAGGAGCGAGGTGGTCTTGAGGTCGCAGCGCAGCCAGCGGATGTCGGCGGCGGAGACGGCCGCCACGCCCTCGCGCCGCTGCTCGTCGGTGGGCGTGGCCAGCGGCTCGCCCATCATGAAGACCGTCGGGCTCGCGGCCTTGGGGAAGGCGTGGTTGCGCACGGGCGCCGGGCCGCGGGTCACCTGGAGGTAGATGGACTGGTCGCTGGTCACGCCGAGTTCGATCATGCGTTCGATCAACGCGGCCCACTCATCCGACGTATGTGGGTCGGGCAGCCGGATGCCGTCGAGGCTGGCCTGCAGCCGGCACAGGTGCTCGGCCAGCCGGAAGGGGCGACGCGAATAGACGGGGATGACCTCGTAGACGCCGTCGCCGAAGAGGAAGCCCCGGTCCATGACGGACACGCGGGCTTCCCCGACGGGCATGAATTCGCCGTTGAGGTAGACGGTCATCGGAACCACAGCAGCAGTGAATCCCAGGCGCGGCCGAGGATGCCCGCAATGGGTACGTCTTCCAGGGCGACCACCGGGAACTCGTCCAATGGATCGTCGCCGATGGACAGCCGGAGGGTGGCGATGCGCTCCCCTTTCTGCACGGGCGCGAGCAGCGGCTGCTGGCTGACCAGTTGCGCCTTCAGCCTGCCGGCGGCGCCTTTGGGCAGCGACAGCACGAAATTTTCCAGGAAGCCGGCCTTGACCGTGCCCTGGCCACCCTTGAACACCCTGAGCGCGGAGATGGCCTGGCCGCCGTCGTAGAGTTTGACCGCGTCGAACGCCTGGAAGCCGAAGTTGAGCAGGTCGAGGGCTTCCTGCCCGCGCGCGGCGTCTGAGGCGGCGCCGAGCACGACGGCGGTAAGCCGGCGCGGGCCGCGCATCGAGGAGGCGATCAGGCAGTAGCCGGCCGTCTCCGTATGGCCCGTCTTGACGCCGTCCACCGTCGGGTCGAGCCAGAGCAGGCGGTTGCGGTTGGGCTGGGCGATGCCGTTGTAGGCGTATTCCTTGAGCGCGTAGATCGGGTAGCGGTCGGGGAAATCGCGGATGAGCGCCTGGATCAGCCGCGCCAGGTCGCGCGCCGTCGAATGGTGGCGCGGGTCGGGCAGGCCCGTGGCGTTGGCGAAGTTCGTGCCGGAAAGGCCCATGCGGGCGGCCTCGTGGTTCATCCGCTGGACGAAGGCTTCCTCGGAACCGGCGATGGCCTCGGCAAGCGCAATGGTTGCGTCGTTGCCCGACTGGACGATCATGCCGCGCAGGAGCTCGTCCACCGTCACCGGGCGGTTCGGCTCGATGAACATGCGCGAGCCCTGCGCCTGCCAGGCTTTTTCTGAAACCTTTACCGGCTGTTCCGGCTTGAGCGTGCCCTGCTTCAGGGCCGAGAAGGCTAGGTAGGCCGTCATCAGCTTCGTCAGCGAGGCCGGTTCGACGCGTCCGTCGGGGTTCAGGCCGGCGAGCGGACGTCCGGACGCGTGATCAACCAGCAGCCAGGCGCGGGCGGTGCCGGCCGGCGGTTGGGGCGCGGGCTGGGCCTGGGCGGAAAGCGCCAGCAGCCCGGCGAGCAGGAGGAAGAAATGGCGCATGGGGCGGCGGATTATAGCTACTTGCCTGAAATGAGCGACATCAGCGGATCTTCGTCTCCGGGCAGGATGCTCTCCACCTCCACCCGTCCGCTGCCGTTACCGATGATGCCGAGCTTCCAAGCCGCCGTATAGGAAAGGTCGATGATGCGGCCGGCATGGAAGGGGCCGCGGTCGTTGATCCGCACCACGACCGAGCGGCCGTCGGTCGGGTTGGTCACGCGGGCATAGGAGGGAATCGGCAGAACGGGATGGGCCGCCGTCATGCCGTACATGTCGTAAGGCTCGCCGCTGGAGGTCTTCTGGCCGTGGTAGCGGCGCCCGTACCAGCTCGCGATGCCGATGGCCCGGTAGGGCTCCGGCGCCTTCATGGGCACGAAGTCTCGGCCGAGCGCCGAGTAGGGGTTGTTGGCGAAGCGATGGAGGGGCTCGATTCTCGGCACGGCGTCCGGAATGGCGTCGAGGTTGGCGGGAGCGTCGTCTCCCGGGCCGTCGTCCTTGTAATAGCCCCCGCCCTTCTTCACGGGGGTGGCGGGCGCCGCCATGGATTCCGCGCGCTCGACCGCCGGCGGCGTCGAGCCGCAGCCGGCGAGAAAGGGGACGAGCAGGAGGGCGAGCCGGATCATTTCTGGACGAGCATCCTGTTCTTGTGAATGCTCATGAGGATGCCGATGCCGAGGAACAGCGTCACCAGCGCCGTGCCGCCGTAGCTGACGAAGGGCAGCGGCACGCCCACCACCGGCAGCAGCCCGCTGACCATGCCCATGTTCACCAGGGCGTAGGTGAAGAAGATGAGCGTGACGGCGCCGGCCAGCAAGCGGGTGAACAGCGTCGCCGCATTGGCGGCGATCATCAGCCCGCGGCCGATCAGCAGGGCGTAGATCGCCAGCAGCACCAGGTTGCCGAGCAGCCCGAATTCCTCCGACAAGACGGCGAAGATGAAGTCGGTATGGCGTTCCGGGATGAACTCGAGCTGGGACTGGGTGCCCCGCCCCCAGCCCTTGCCCAGAATGCCGCCGGAACCGATGGCGATGGTGGACTGGATGATGTGGAAACCCTTGCCGAGGGGATCCTTCTCCGGGTCGATCAGGGTCAGGATGCGGGCGCGCTGGTAGTCGTGCAGGAAGCCCCAGGCCACGGGCGCGGCGACGATCGCCGAAACCGTGAGGCCGATGATGACCTTCCAGGGCAGGCCGGCCAGGAAGATGACGTAGAAGCCGGCGGCCAGGACGAGCACGGCCGTGCCCAGATCCGGCTGCCGCGCGATCAGCGCCACCGGCAGCAGCAGGAGCAGGGTGGCGACGACGTGGTCCTTGAGGCGCAGCCAGGTTTCGCGTTTCTGGAAATACCAGGCCAGCATCAGCGGCATGGCGATCTTCATCAGCTCGGAAGGCTGGAGGCGCATGAAGCCGAGGTTGAGCCAGCGCCGCGCGCCTTTCGAGACGTCGCCGAACAGGGCGACGGCGATCAGCAACAGCACGCCGAAGACATACACGGGCAGCGCCAGGTGCATCAGGCGCTGGGGCGGTACCTGGGCGGCGACGCGCATGACGGCGAGAGCGACGGCGATGTTGACGAACTGCGAACCCAGCCGCTCCGGCGAGGCGCTGGCCAGCGCCAGCAGCGAGACGCCCAGCAGCAGCATGGAAAAAGCCATCAGGGGTTCGTCGACGGGGGCCGCCAGTTTCTGCCAGAGCTGGCGCGGATGCCACGCGTTCATCGGACGTCTCCCTCCGTCTCGTCTTCGGGCGCCGGCGCGTCGGGCAGCTTGCCCAGCAGGTAGTAGTCGAGCACCTGGCGGGCGATGGGCGCCGCCGACTGCGCGCCGAAGCCGCCGTTTTCCACCAGCACCGCCAGCGCGATCTTCGGATCGTCGGCCGGCGCGAAGGCGATGTACAGGGCATGGTCGCGCAGCTCTTTCTTCACTTTTCCTTCCAGGTATTTTTCGCCCTTGAGAGAGAACAGCTGCGCGGTGCCCGTCTTGCCGGCGGCCACGTACCCGGCGCCGGCGAAGGCCCGCGCGCCGGTGCCCTCGACATTCACGCCGACCATGGCCCGCTTGATGACGTCGATGTGCTCCTGCTTGAGAGGGAGAATCTTGATCGGTTGCGGTTCGACCGGCGTCTTTTCGCCCGTTTGGACATTGGTGATGAACTTGACGAGATGGGGCCGGTACATGACGCCGTTGTTGGCGAGCGTCGCCGTCGCCTGGGCGAGCTGGATCGGCGTATAGGCGTTGTAGCCCTGCCCGATGCCGATGGAGATGGTTTCGCCGGCATACCATTTCTGCTGCTCCGGCTTCCTGAATCGCTTCTTCTTCCATTCCTGCGAGGGCAGCACCCCTTCGGATTCGCCGTCGATGTCGATGCCCGTGCGGCTGCCGAAGCCGAGCTGGCGCATGAAGCCTGAAATGTTGTCGATGCCCAGGTCGTTGGCCAGGATGTAGTAGTAGGTGTCGCAGGATTCGACGATGGACTTGTACATGTCCACGAGGCCGTGCCCGCCCTTCTTGTCGTCCCGGAAGGTATGGTTGCCGAAGGCGAAGAAGCCGGGATCGGAAATGGTCTGTTCGGGCCTGCGCTTGCCCAGCGTCAGCGCCGCCAGGGCCATGAAGGGCTTGAAGGTGGAGCCGGGCGGATAGGCGCCGTTCAGAGCCCGGTTGACCATGGGCTTGTCGGCTGATTCATTGAGCTGCTCCCAGTCCTGCGTGGCGATGCCGTCGACGAACAGGTTGGGGTCGTAATTGGGCACGGAGACCAGCGCCAAAACGCCGCCGGAGGACGGCTCGATGGCGATCAGGGCGCCGCGGCGGTCGCCGAAGGCCTTCTCGGCCACCTCCTGCAACCTGGCATCCACCGTCAGGGTCAGGTTGTTGCCGGGCACGGGCGGGGTATGACTGAGGGTGCGCACGGCCCGGCCGCCGGCATCCACCTCCACCTGTTCGAAGCCCGTGGCGCCGTGCAGGTCGAACTCGTAACGCTGCTCCAGGCCGGTCTTGCCGAAATGCTCGGTGCCGCGATAGTTGGCTTCCTGGCCGAGGTTTCCGATGTTTTCCACATCCTGGGCATTGACGCGGCCGATATAGCCGAGCAGGTGGGAGGCAAAGGCGTTCATCGGGTACTGGCGGAACAGGCGGGCCTTGATGTCCACACCGGGGAATCGGTAGCGCTGAACGATGAACCGGGCCACTTCCTCGTCGGTCAGACGCGTCCGGATCGGCAGGGACTCGAAATTCCGGCTCTCTTCCAGAAGTTTTCTGAACCGCCTGCGGTCCTTGGGCTGGATGTCGACGAGTTCGGAGAGCGCGTCGATGACGGCCTCCAGGCTGTCGCGCAGCCTGGAAGGCGTGATTTCCAGGGTATAGGCGGAATAGTTGCGGGCCAGCATGACGCCGTTGCGGTCCAGGATCAGGCCGCGGTTCGGCACGATGGGCACCATGGAAATCCGGTTGTTTTCGGCGCGCGTCCGGTAATAGTCGTGCTGCACCACCTGCAGCCAGAAGAATCGCACGAGCAGCAGGATGAAGGCGAGCAGGACGAAGCCGCCCGCGATGGTGAGTCGGTTGCGGAAGCGTTCCAGGCCTTCCTGGGGATCGATGAATTCAGATCGGGCGGTTTTCATCCCGTTCGATCGGTTGGAGCTGTGGCAGCAGCAGCAGATAGGTCAGCGGATACCAGAGGGCCGCAGCCGAGAAGCTGCCGAGGAACCAGGACAGGCCGGGGGAATCGGCGCCGCCGACCAGGCGCGCCGCCAGCATCACCAACTGCATGCCCAGCAGGAGCGGCAGCACGTGCAGCGCCTGCATCGTGAGGGAAAACCAGAGGATGCGCCGGGAAAGTCCGCCGGCGGCGAACGCCAGCAGCACATAGGCCATGGCATGCTGCCCCATGACGCTGCCGTCGGCCACGTCCATCAGAAGCCCGAGGATGAACGCGGCGCCCATGCCGACTTTCATGGGCTGATGGATGCACCAGAACGCGAGTACCAGCGCCGCCCAGTCCGGAACGAGGGGCAGCCGGCCGGGAGGAACCAGGTTGAGGAACAGGGAAGCCGCCAGGGTCAGGAGAATGAACCAGCCCCTGACCGGTAGCAGGATGCGGCGGGAGGAATGCGTCGGTTGCATCATGGATTTCTTTTCGCCCTTTTTTCCTTCGGCGGGGAGCCCGCCTGCGCCGCCGGTTCATCGGGCGGCGCAGGCGCGATCCGGGCGCCGAGAATCAGCACATGGCCATGGCGCTCGACGCCGGCCAGCGGCACGCAGCGGATGCGGGCGAACGAGAAGGAGTTATCTCGATCGATCTGGACGACCTTCGCCACCGGCAGGCCCGGCAGATAGACGCCATCGAGGCCGGAGGTGACCAGGGTATCGCCCTTCCGCACGTCGGCGTTGGCGGCAAGGAACCGAAGCTCGAGGTTGCCGGCGCCCGCGCCGGCCAGCACTGCGCGCAGGCCGTTGCGTTCCACCCGCACGGGAATCGCCTGATCCTTGTCGGTCAGCAGCGTGACCTCGCTGGTCATGGGGAAGACGCGGGTGATCTGACCGATGACGCCCACGTCGTCCACGACCGACTGGCCGGCGGCGACGCCCTCCCGGAGGCCCTTGTCCACGATCACCCGGCGGGAGAAGGGGTCGCGGGCCGCATAGAGGATCTCGGCAATGCGTCCCGCGGCCGGCTGCTTTTCCTTCATGTCGATCAGGGCGCGCAGGCGGCGGTTTTCCTGTTCCAGGTGTTCCTGGCGCAGCAGCCGGTGGGCGGTGGCCAGTTGCCGGCGCCTCAACGCCTCGTTTTCCACCTGCAAGGTGGCCAGCCCGGTGAGGTATTTGCCCAGATCGCCGCCCGCCTCCATCGGCAGGTGGGCGATCCGCTGCAGGGGCCAGACGAGGGTGGCGCCCCCCATGCGCACCCACTCGAGCGTGTGGAAGTGCAGGTCGGTCACCAGCAGCATCAGGGAAAGGGAGACGAAGAAAACCAGCCGGGCGATCGGCGCCGGGCCCCGCTTGAAAAACGGGGGGGGCGATTGGCCTACGGCGGAGATCACTTCAATGGTGCCCCTTGCCTGAAAAATGAACGAAGCGACGCGCTATTTGCGCCGCTTCGAAGACTATCGCGCAAGCGGGCTATTCGTTGGCGAAAATACTACCCAGTTTGTCCATCTTTTCAAGAGCCAGGCCCGATCCGCGGACCACGCAGGTCAGCGGATCGTCGGCGATGATCACCGGCAGGCCGGTTTCCTCCGTCAGCAGGCGATCCAGGTCGCGCAACAGCGCGCCGCCGCCGGTAAGCACCATGCCCTTCTCGGCGATGTCGGCGCCGAGCTCCGGCGGCGTCTGTTCGAGGGCCATCTTCACCGCGCCGACGATTTGGTTCAGCGGGTCGGTCAGGGCTTCGAGGATCTCGTTCGAGGAGATGGTGAAGCTGCGCGGGATGCCCTCGGCCAGGTTGCGGCCCTTGACTTCCATCTCTCTGACTTCGGAGCCGGGAAAGGCGGAGCCGATTTCCTTCTTGATCAGCTCGGCGGTGGTTTCGCCGATCAGCATGCCGTAGTTGCGGCGGATGTAGTTGATGATGGCCTCGTCGAACTTGTCGCCGCCGACCCGCACCGAGCCCGAATAGACCATGCCGCCCAGCGAGATGACGCCGACTTCCGTGGTGCCGCCGCCGATGTCGACGACCATCGAGCCCGTGGCGTCAGAGACGGGCAGCTCGGCGCCGATGGCTGCCGCCATGGGCTCCTCGATGAGATAGACCTGGCTGGCGCCGGCGCCAAGCGCGGATTCGCGGATCGCGCGGCGCTCCACCTGGGTCGAGCCGCAGGGCACGCAGATGATGATGCGCGGGCTGGGCGAGAACAGGCGCGACTCGTGCACCATCTTGATGAACTGCTTGAGCATCTGCTCGGTGACCGTGAAGTCGGCGATGACGCCGTCCTTCATCGGGCGGATCGCGGTGATGCTGCCCGGCGTGCGGCCGATCATCTCCTTGGCCTTCTGTCCAACCGCCTGGATGGTCTTCTTGGCGTTGGGGCCGCCCTCGGTGCGGATGGCCACCACCGAGGGCTCGTTCAGGACGATGCCCTGGCCGCGAACGTAGATCAGCGTGTTGGCGGTGCCCAGGTCGATGGCCAGGTCGTTGGAGAAGTAGGAGCGCAGAAAGCCGAACATTTGGGTCCCGTATGTGGAAAAACCCGTCGCAGTCCAGGGCGCGGCGGGAAGCAAGTGGCCTATGATAACCTATCGGGCCGTTCGAGCATGACTTTGCCACATGTCCCTGAGTCCCGAAGATGTCCGCCGAATCACCCGTCTGGCGCGCCTGGAGGTTTCCGCCGGGGAGGTGGAATCCGTCCGCGGCCGGATGAACGCCATCCTGGCCTTCGTCGAGCAGTTGCAGGCGGTCGATACCGCCGGTGTCGCGCCCATGGCCCACGCCATGGACGTCGTCCAGCGGCTGCGCGAGGACAGGGTCGCCGAGGCCGACCACCGCGCCGAGTTCCAGGCCATCGCGCCGGAGACCGAGGCGGGGCTCTATCTCGTGCCGAAGGTCATCGAATGATCGGCGCATCGCTGACGCAGCTTGGTGCCGCACTGGCGGCGAAACGGATATCCGCCGTCGAACTGGCGACGCTGTTCCTCGACCGCATCGAGCGGCTCAACCCGATGCTCAATGCTTTCATCACCCTCGATCGGGAGAGGACCCTGGCCGAGGCCAAGGCCGCCGATCAACGCCGGACCGATGGACAAAGTGAACAATGCGGCCCGCTGCTCGGCATTCCGCTGGCCCATAAGGACATCTTCTGCACGCAGGGCTGGCTGACCACCTGCGGCTCGAAGATGCTGGCCAACTTCGTCTCGCCCTACGATGCCACCGTCGTCGAGAGACTCGGGGCCGCCGGCATGGTTACGCTGGGCAAACTCAACATGGACGAGTTCGCGATGGGCTCGTCGAACGAGACTTCCTTCTTCGGCCCGGTGAAGAATCCCTGGGACACGGGTCGCGTGCCCGGCGGCTCCTCCGGCGGCTCGGCCGCCGCCGTGGCCGCGCGCCTCGCGCCGGCCGCCACCGGCACCGACACGGGCGGCTCGATCCGCCAGCCGGCCGCGCTGTGCGGCCTGACGGGCCTCAAGCCGACCTATGGCGTCGTCTCCCGCTGGGGCATGATCGCGTTCGCCTCATCCCTCGACCAAGGCGGGCCGATGGCGAAATCCGCCGAGGACTGCGCGTGGCTCCTCAACGCCATGGCCGGCTTCGATGCGCGCGACTCGACCTCGCTCGAACGCCCCGCCGAGGACTACGCGCGCAGCCTGGAACAGCCCCTCGACGGACTGAGGATCGGCCTGCCGAAGGAGTTCTTCGGCGAAGGCATGGACAGCGACGTGCGCGCCGCGGTGGAAGCCGCTCTCGACGAATATCGCAAGCTGGGCGCGACCACCATCGAGGTGAGCCTGCCCAATTCGGGTCTCTCGGTGCCGGCCTATTACGTCATCGCGCCGGCGGAGGCCAGCTCGAACCTCTCCCGTTTCGACGGCGTGCGCTACGGCCACCGCGCCGCCGGGTACGCCGACCTCGTCGAGCTGTACGAGAAGAGCCGCGCCCAGGGTTTCGGCGAAGAGGTCAAGCGCCGGATCCTCGTCGGCACCTACGTACTTTCCCACGGCTACTACGACGCCTACTATCTCCAGGCGCAGAAGGTTCGCCGTCTCATCGCCGCCGACTTTGCGGAAGCCTTTCGGGTCTGCGACGTCATCATGGGCCCGACTTCGCCGTCGGTGGCGTTTCCGTTCGGCGCCCGCAGCGACGACCCGGTGCGGATGTACCTGTCGGACATCTACACCATCGCCGTCAACCTTGCCGGGCTGCCCGGCATGTCGATTCCCTGCGGCACCGGACAGGGCGGCATGCCCGTCGGCCTCCAGATCATCGGCAACTATTTTGCCGAGGCGAAAATGCTCAACGTCGCCCACCGCTACCAGCAGGCCACGGACTGGCACACAAGGATGCCGGAGGCGATGAAATGAACTGGGAGGTCGTGATCGGGCTGGAGACCCACGTCCAGCTGCAAACGAAGTCGAAGATATTTTCCGGCGCGAGCACGGCGTTCGGCGCCGAGCCGAACGCCCAGGCCTGCGCGATCGACATCGCCCTGCCCGGCGTGCTGCCCGTGCTCAACCGCGAGGCGGTCGTCTGCGCGATCAAATTCGGGCTGGCGGTGCAGGGGAACATCGCGCCACGCTCGGTTTTTGCGCGCAAGAACTACTTCTACCCGGACCTGCCCAAGGGCTACCAGATCAGCCAGTTCGAGATCCCGGTCGTCTCCGGCGGCGGGCTGGCGATCCGCGTCGGAGAGCAGGAGAAGTTCGTCCATCTCACCCGCGCCCACCTCGAGGAGGATGCCGGCAAGTCGCTCCATGAAGATTTTCATGGCAAGACCGGCATCGACCTGAACCGCGCCGGCACTCCGCTGCTCGAGATCGTCACCGAGCCGGACATGGCCTCCAGCGCGGAGGCCGTGGCCTACGCGAAGGCGCTGCATTCGCTGGTCACCTGGATCGGCATCTGCGACGGCAACATGCAGGAGGGCAGCTTCCGCTGCGACGCCAACGTTTCCGTGCGCCGTCCCGGCGCGCCGCTGGGCACGCGCCGCGAGATCAAGAACCTCAACTCCTTCCGATTCATCCAGCAGGCCATCGACTACGAGATCGGCTGGCAGATCAGCGAGATCGAGGAGGGCCGCAAAATCCAGCAGGCCACCGTGCTGTTCAATCCGGACACCGGTGAAACGCGCGCCATGCGCAGCAAGGAAGATGCGCACGACTACCGCTACTTCCCCGACCCCGACCTGCTGCCGCTGGAAATCCCGCCTTCCTGGATCGACGAAGTGAAAGCCGGCCTGCCGGAACTGCCGCAGGCGATGAAGGCCCGCTTCGAGCGCGAGCACGGCCTGTCGGCCTACGACGCAGCGACGCTGACGGCCTCGCGCGGGACGGCGAAATATTTCGAGGACGCCGTTGCGGGCGCCGGAAATGCCAAGCTCTGCGCCAACTGGGTCATGGGCGAAGTCGCCGCGCGCCTGAACAGGGAAGGCATCGATGTCGGCGCCGCGCCGGTTTCCGCCGCACAGCTGGCCGGCCTCATCCGGCGCATCGCCGACAACACGGTCTCGAACAAGATCGCCCGGGACGTCTTCGACGCCCTCTGGTCGGGCGAGGGCCGGGATGCTGACGGGATCATCGATACGAAGGGCCTCCGGCAGATCACCGACGCCGGCGCGATTGAGCCGATCATCGACGAAGTGCTGGCAGCCAATACGAAATCGGTGGAGGAATTCCGCGCCGGCAAGGAAAAGGCCTTCAACGCGCTCGTCGGCCAGGTGATGAAGGCGGCGAAGGGCAAGGCCAATCCGGCCCAGGTGAACGAGTTGCTGAAGAGGAAGCTGGGATAGCGCCGGTCAGCGCGGCCGGCTCTCGGCTGGAGGCGCCGATGCGGCGGCACCCCTGCCGCGCGTCAGCTCGTTGTAGCGATTCTTCTCCGCCTCGAATTTTGCCCGGATGTTCTCGATGTCCTGCTTCCGGGCGTCCATGGCGGACTGTTGGGCGGACAGCTCGGTTTCGTTTTCCTTGACCTGGGCCTTGAGGGCATCGGGCATCGGTTTCTTCTGGTAGAACTCGGCCTCGTTGGCGAGCTTCCGCCGGCGTTTGACCGCCTCGCCGTAGCGCTCCCGGGCCTGCTCCAGGGATTTCCGGGCTTCGGCGAGCGCGCGGTCGCGCTTGATGTCGAAGTCCTTCTCGCTGCCATAACTGCTCAGCAGGGCCTGGTTGAGCCGGTGTTCCTCGGCGGCGCGGTGCTCCGCCTCCTTCTTGCGCGCCATCTCCGCCTTACGTTGCGCCTTCTGTTCGGGCGTCAGGGGCGCCTCCACGTTTTCGCTCCGCCCGCCGCTCTTGATCTGGTAGGCGCGGTGGGTGCAGGCGGCTGGCAGGATGTCGCCGCAGATGCGATGGCCGCTTTCGTCGCTGCAGCAATAGGTCTTTCCCGCCAGTGCGGAGGAGGACAACACGCCGACGAGCACGCTGGCGACGACGATTCCGTTATGCCGCGCCATAGCGTTCCCGGTAACGACTGACGGCATCGAGATTGCGTTCCAGCTCGGGTTGTCCGGAGAGATAGTCGATCAGGTCGGCCAGCGTGGCGACGGCGATGACTGGGATGCCGACGTCGCGTTCCACCTCCTGCACGGCGGAAAGATCGCCCTGGCCCCGCTCCTGACGGTCCAGGGCGATCAGCACACCGGCGGGCGTGGCGCCGCCCGCCCGGATGAGTTCCACCGATTCGCGCACCGACGTGCCGGCGGAGATGACGTCGTCGACGATCAGCACGCGCCCGCTGATTGGCGCGCCGATCAGCGAGCCGCCCTCGCCGTGGTCCTTGGCTTCCTTGCGATTGAAACAGAAGGGCAGGTTGCGGCCGCGGCCTGCCAGGGCCATGGCGGTGCCGGCGACGAGGGGGATGCCCTTGTAGGCGGGGCCGAACAGCATGTCGCAGGCGATGCCGGAAGCGAGGAGGGCGCGGGCGTAGAAATCCGACAGGCGGACCAGGGAATCGCCGTCGTTGAACAGGCCGGCGTTGAAGAAGTAGGGCGACAGGCGGCCCGCCTTCGTCATGAACTCGCCGAAACGCAGCACGCCCCTTTCGCACGCAAAGGCGACGAACCCGCGACTGAAATCCCGTTCGATCATAAGGCCATTTTACATGCCGCCCGTCGTTTCGCTGAATCTCAACGGCATCCGGCGTAGCGGGCGGCGATTGCGCGAACGGGGCAAAGCCGGTAGCCTTGGGGCCGTGTTCACATCCCTGTTCACATCCCCTGAGGAGAAATCCATGAGCAACATGACCGTTGTGACGAAAGACAAGCTGGTTGCCGATATGAGGGTGGTCGTTGCCGATGCCGAGGAACTGCTGCGGGCGACCGCGAACCAGGCCGGCGACAAGGTGGCCGAGGTGCGCGCCCGCATTCAGGATCATCTGGCCAGCGCCAAGGTCCGGCTGGCCGAGGCCGAGGCCGTTGTCATCGATCGCGCCAAGGCGGTCGGCCATGCCACCGATGATTACGTGCATGACAATCCCTGGCGTTCCGTCGGCGTCGCCGCCGGCATCGGCTTCATCGTCGGCCTGTTGATCGGCCGGCGCTGATCCGCCGCCTTCTGCCCCGGCAAGGCACCATGACCGGCCCCGGAGCGCGTAGCGGTCTGCTGAACTCGCTGCGCAGCCTGCTGGCGACGGCCGTCGCCCTCCTGAAGACGCGCGGCGAGCTTCTGGCGGCGGAGCTGGAAGAGGAAAAGCTGCGGCTTCTCGGGCTGCTCCTCTACGGTGCGACGGCGTTCCTCCTGCTCGGCGTGGGCGCGGTCTTTCTTGCCGTATTCCTGACCGTGCTGCTATGGGAAAGCCATCGCCTGCTGGTGCTGGGCATGTTTTCCGCTGTCTTTCTGACGGCCGGCCTCATCGCCTGGGCCGTGGCGCGGCGGCTGGCCTGCGCGAAGTCCCGGCTGTTCTCCGACAGCCTGGCCGAGCTGGAGCTCGACCGCGCCGCACTGGAGTCCGATGAATCCGCGATTCATTGATCTGGCCCTGAGAAAACAGCGCCTGCAGCTGCAAAGCGCCGCCCTGCGCAATGACCTGGCGCGCCATGTTGCGCCCCTGGCACCGGCCTTTGGCGTTGCCGACCGCGTGCGCGAGGGCTTTCGCTGGCTGCGCCGCCATCCCGAAGCCGTCGTCGCCGGGACGGTGGCGTTGCTGGCGGCCCGGCCGCGGCGGCTGTTCCGCTGGGCGCGGCGCGGCGTGATCGCCTGGCAGGCATGGCGGAAATTGCGCGGCTTGCTCGATGCCGAACCGGCATGCCATGCAAACCCGTTCCGATAAGCGCGGCAGCGGCCCCGCCGTCCTCCGGCGTCCCGCCCTGCTCGATCACATGCTGGCGGCCCAGAAGCGCGAGCGCGACATCGTGCTCGCCGAGACGGGCAAGATACGGGGCTTGATGCCGCTTTTGATGAAGCGTCGCAACGGCGGCCGCTGGACCCGCGAAGAACGCGAAAGACTGAGCGAACAGCTGCATGCCCTGGCCCATCTGTCCCCCTACCTGGTCGTCCTTGCGTTGCCGGGCTCGTTCGTCGTGCTGCCTGTGCTGGCCTGGTGGCTCGACCGCCGGCGCGGGCGCCGAAGCTGACCGGCCATCGGCGGAGGACTACACTGCCATGCAGACGTACTTGATCTCCAGGTAGTCCTCGATGCCGTACTTCGAGCCCTCGCGGCCGATGCCCGACTGCTTGACGCCGCCGAAGGGCGCCACCTCGTTCGAGATGGTGCCGGTGTTCACGCCGACGATGCCGTATTCGAGCGCCTCGGCGACGCGCCAGGCGCGGCCGACGTCGCGGCTGTAGAAGTAGCCGGCCAGCCCGTATTCCGTGGCGTTGGCGAGCGCGACGGCCTCCGCTTCGTCCTTGAACCGGAACAGCGGCGCCACCGGGCCGAAAATCTCCTCGCGCGCGCAGCGCATGTCCGGGGTCACGCCGGAGAGCACGGTCGGTTCAAAGAAGGTGCCGCCGCGCGCGTGGCGTGCGCCGCCCGTCAGCACGCGCGCGCCCTTGGCCACGGCGTCGGCGACGAGCGCCTCGATCTTGGCAAGCGCCTGCCCGTCGATCAGCGGCCCCTGCGTCACGCCCGCCTCGGTGCCGGCGCCGACCTTCAACGCCTTCACGCGCTCCGCGAGCCGCTGCGCGAAGGCGTCGTGGATGCCGTCCTGCACCAGCAGCCGGTTGGCGCAGACGCAGGTCTGCCCCGCGTTGCGGTATTTCGCCATGATCGCGCCATCGACGGCGGCGTCGAGGTCGGCGTCGTCGAAGACGATGAAGGGCGCGTTGCCGCCCAGCTCCAGCGACAGCTTCTTCACCGTCGGCGCGCACCGGGCCATCAGCAGGCGGCCCACCTCGGTCGATCCCGTGAAGGAGAGCTTGCGCACGACCGGGTTTGCCGTCAGCTCGGCGCCGACGTTCGGCGCGTTGTCCTCGGAACAGGTTACGACGTTGAGGACGCCGGGCGGGAAGCCGGCCCGCTGCGCCAGTTCAGCCAGCGCCAGCGCGGAAAGCGGCGTCTGCCCGGCGGGCTTGACCACCGCCGTGCAGCCGGCGGCGAGCGCGGGGGCGACCTTGCGCGTGATCATGGCCATCGGGAAGTTCCAGGGCGTGATGGCGGCGCAGACGCCGACCGGTTGCCTGAGCACGACCAGCCGCCGGTCCGGCATCGTCGGTGGAATGACATCGCCATAGACGCGCTTGGCTTCCTCGGCGAACCATTCGACGAAGCTCGCCCCGTAGGCCACCTCGCCCATCGCCTCGGGGAGCGGCTTGCCCTGCTCGGAGGTCATCAAGAGCGCGAGATCGGAGGCCGAGGCGTTGATGAGGTCGAACCAGCGGCGCAGGACGGCGGCCCGCTCCTTGCCGGTCTTCGCGCGCCATGCGGGCCACGCGGCGTCGGCCGCCTCGATGGCGCGGCGCGTTTCCGCGGCGCCCAGGTCGGGCACCTCGGCGAGCAGGGCGCCGCTGGCGGGATCATGGACGGGAAAGGTCGCGGCGCCGCCCGTCCAGCGGCCGTCGATGAAGGCCTCCATGCGCAGGAGGGCCGGATCGCGCAATTGCATATTCTTTCCCGTCGTCATGCCCGCTAAACCTTGAATTTTTCCACCAGCCGCTGAAGGCTGTCCGCCAACTGCTGGAGCCGTTGCGCATCCTGCGTGGTTTCGCCGACCGCCTGATCGTTTTCTTCCGCCATGCCGGCGATGCGGTCGACATTCCGGGCGATTTCGCCGCCGGCCGTGCTTTGCTCACGCATCGCCCGGGCGATCTCGTCCACGCGCGATTCCGTCTGACGGGCGCCCTCGTTGATCTTGGACAGGGCCTGCGCCGCCTGCGCCGCCATGGCGACGCCCTGTCCAACCCGTGCGCCGCTGGTGCGCATGGCTTCCACGACGGCTCTCGTGTCGCCCTGGATGGTGTCGATGGTGCGCGAGATGTCCACCGTGGCGGCGCCGGTGCGTTCGGCGAGCTTGCGCACCTCGTCGGCCACCACCGCAAACCCGCGCCCCTGCTCGCCGGCGCGGGCGGCTTCGATGGCGGCGTTGAGGGCCAGCAGGTTGGTCTGATCGGCGATTTCGCGGATGACGCCGACGATGCCGCCGATCTCCCGCGAGCGTTCGCCGAGCGCCTCAACCCGGCGGGAGGTGTCGGCCACGCCGCCGGCCAAGGCGGCCATCTCGTCGGATACGCCATGCACGATCCGCGCGCCTTCTTCGGCCAGCTCACCGGCTTCCCGCGATGACGCCAGGGTTTCATGGGCATTTTCGGCCACTTGCCCGATGCTGGCCGTCACCGCCTCCACCGCCGTGGCGGTGGAGGCTGATATCTCCCGTTGGGAATGCGAGCCGTTGCGGATGCGGTCGCTGGCGGCGGCCAGCTTCTCGGCCGATCCGGAGAGATCGAACACCACGCCACGGGTCTCCCGGATGATTTCCTGGAGTTTCCCGGCGAACTGATTGAATGCGGCGGAAGTCTGCCCGACCTCGTCCATGGTTTCCGCATCCAGGCGCCGCGTCAGGTCGCCCTGGCCGGTGGCGAATTCCATCATGGAATCCTTCAAACGGCCCAGCTGACGCACTTTGCCGAGAAGCAGCGTGGTCGTCAGGAAGGTGATGGCCACCATGACCAGGAACAGCCCTGCGTAGCCGATGGTCTGGATGACGGCGACCCTGGCCGAATTCTGGGCCGCGTCGTTGCCTGCCTTGGAATAGCTCTCGGAAACCTTGCGAATGGTGTCGATGGCGGCGGTGGATGCCGCGAACCACTCCTGGCCGGTCAGGTGGTAATGGCGGCCGTCGGCGGCCTTGGGCGAGTCTCCCATCTCAGCGTAGAGGCGGCGCCGGATTTCATCGAAGCTGCCCAGGAAATGCTTTTCCATCTCTGCGATGGCGGCAACGATCCGGGGGTCGGTGCCCGGCGCCTCGCGCACGAACAGGAGGTTGGACAGACTGGACTCCAGCGTCTGGCGGAAGGACTTGAGCTGCTGCATCGCCTCCGGCGAGGCGGGCGCATTGCCGTTGATGATCGTCGCCACCGTGGCGCGTTCGAGGCCGGCATACTCCGAGGCTAGCCAGGCGCTGTGTTTCGCGGTCAGGTTGGGGTAGGTGATCTCGGGCGGAAAAGCGGAACCACCGAAGGCATTGATGCGCAGGCGGGCGGCGCGATTGATGAAATCGGTCATGACCGGTATCCACTCGGCCGCCTGGATGTCACGCCCCGCCTTGAGTAGGCTTGCGTCCACCCGCTGGCGTGCGGCGGCGAGCCTCGCATGGGCCTCCGCCGCCTGCCGATGGGCAAGCGGCAGGCTTTCCGAAGTGATCGATTCGGATTCCATCTGCCCGGCCAGGGTATCGGCCTCGCGCCACAGGGCGTCCCCGTCGGCCCTCAGGCTGGCCACGCGGGCGCGAGCCGCTTCGCTGGCCGGGCCCGGGGCGGAAAGCAGGCTGGCGGTCATGCCCCGCTCGATGGCCTGCAGGCCGGCGGCGGCGATGACGCGGTCCGCGAGGTTGTTGGCCTTGATCGTCACCGTCATGATCCGGTAGGTCCGCCAGCTGTCCCAGGTGTAGTAGCCGCAGACCCAGAGCAACAGCAGCGGAGCGCCCAGGCTTGCCATGACGATGAAGCGGAAGCTGAGATTGTTCAGACTGCGGATCATGGCTCCTCCCTTTATTCCCTGGCCGGCATCTTATCCCATTGCCCCATGACAGACGCAAGCTCCGAGAAATCCCCGATCGCCGGATAGCCGCCGGCGTCCTTCGGCGGCTGCCGGGTATCCGGCTGCCGGATGGTGACCAAGTGGCGGATGCCGAAGACGCGGGCGGAATCGAGCACCGGCAGACTGTCGTCCACCAGCAGGCTGCGTTCAGGATCGAAGGGCTCGATCCGACGAAGTCGTTCCCAGAACCCCGGGTCCTCCTTGGGTAGGCCGAGCTCATGGGACGTGACGATGGCGTCGAAATGGGGCGAGAGATTCGTCCTCGCCATCTTGAGCGTCACGCTCTTGTGATGGGCGTTGGTGGCAAGCACGAGGCGCTTGCCCGCTTCCCGTGCCGCCGCCAGGAAGTCGGTGACGCCGGGATGGACGGCCACGAGATGCGCCACCTCGTCCTTGAGGCGCATGATGTCGAGCGCCAGCTCGTTTTCCCAGAAATCCACCGAATACCATTCGAGGGTGCCGGCGCGGGCGCGGTAGCGGCCCGCCAGCTCCGCGCGCGCGGCCTCGCAGGTGAGGCCGCGCGCCTCGGCGTAGCGCAGGGGGACATGGGCCTGCCAGAAGTGATTGTCGAAATGGAGGTCGAGCAGCGTCCCGTCCATGTCCAGCAGGACGGTGTCGATGAGCCTCCAATCCAGATCGGGGCTTGAGATAGACAAATCCTTCCTTTGCCTGCAAGCGGGCGACCTCGGTCACGCCGGAAGGAACGGGGCGCCGCCATGGACCCGCCCGGAGTCGATCCCGCGGCCTTTTAACTAGTCGTGCAGACGGGTGACCCCCATCAGCTTGAGCACGTATTTCTCGTACACCGGCTCGGTATTGCCCTTTTTCATTTTGTGAATGAAGTATTTCTCGAAGCCGATCTTGGCCAGGTGCACCCACTTGCCCTTCTTGAACCAGCTCACGTTGCGCGGCGGGGCTTGAGGAATGGCGACGAAGGCGGCGCCGTTGTCGCCGAAGTCGACGAGGCACACCGCGTTCCATGTGGCCTTCTGGTCAGGCTCCCTGCCATCGACGGCGTTGCGGATGTTGCGCACGGCCGCCGTCACCATGGTTTCGATCATGTAGCCGGTCTTGGGCACGTTGGTTGGCACTGGTGTCGCCTCCACCGGTGGAATGGCGACGCAGACACCCACCGCGTAGATGTTCCTGAACCTCGGATTGCGCTGGAATTCGTCGATCAGGATGAATCCGCGCGGGTTGGTCAGGCCCTCGATGCCGAAGACCGCATCGACGCCCCGGAAGGCGGGAAGCATCATCGAGTACTTGAACGACAGTTCGTGATCCTTTTTCGGCTTGCCGTCCTCGTCGTGCTCGGTGACATACATCTTGCCGGCTTCCACCCGGTTAACCCTGGCGTTGCAGATCCACTTGATATGCTTGTCGCGCAGGAAGGATTCCAGCAAGCCTTTCGAATCGCCGACGCCGCCCAATCCGAGATGGCCGACATAGGGCTCGGCGGTGACGAGCGTCATCGGCACCTTGCTGCGGATCCTGCGCCTTCGCAGGTCGGTGTCCATGATGAAAGCGAATTCGTAGGCCGGGCCATAGCATGAAGCGTCCTGCACGGCGCCGACCACGATATGGCCGGGATCGCGGATAAAAGCTTCCCAAGCCTTGGCGGAGTCGACGGCGTGATCGACCGTGCAGATCGAGCGGGTGTGGCCGCCATCAGGGCCGGCGCCGGGGACTTCGCCGAAGGCCAGCTTGGGGCCGGTGGCGATGATCAGGTAGTCGTAATCGATCGTTCCGCCATTGACCAGCTCGATCTGATTTCTGTCGGGATGCACGCGCTTTGCGCCGCCACTGGCCAAGCGGATGTTTTTCCTCTCCAGGCAGGGCGCGAGCTCGAAAGTGATGTCTTCCCGAGTCCGCCAGTTGACGGCAAGCCAGGGGTTGGAGGGCGTAAATTGGAAATAGGATTTTTCGGTGACCACCGTGACGGTATCCCCCGGACGCAGCCTCTCCTTCATGTCGTAGGCGGCCGTCAGTCCGCCGATGCCCGCCCCGAGCACCACTACATGGGCCATGCTGCCTCCGCCGGATCGACCATCGTTTCCCCCTACCAGATGAACAGCTTGTCGATGGCGGCCACGCCCTCATCCACTTCCTTGCGCAGTTCCTCGGGACAGTCGTCCCGATCGAAGACCAGGCCGGTATAGACGGACAGGGATTTCAGGGCGCAGGCGATCTTGGCGACTTCCGCGGCTGCCTCGCTGCTCATCTTTACGCCGCGCTGCAATTGCCATTCTTGTGGTTTTTTCGGCATGGCCTCCCCCTCCCCGACGAAAGTCGCATTCTGTCACGTCATCTCCGTATTGTCACTACGGAAAAAGAGAGAAATGATTGGAAACTCATCCCTCCCTGAGCTTGCGAAACAGCGTGCGCGGACTGATGCCCAGCCGCTCCGCCAATGCGTGGCGATCGCCTTTGTGCCGGGAGGCCGCCCAGCGCAAGTAGCGCCGCTCCGCCTCGATCAGGGGGACGATATCGCCCTCTGCCGAGGATTCGGCTGTCGGTTCGACGATTTTCTCGGGCAGATGCTCCGGCAGGATGGTATCGCCGTCGGCCAGCAGAGCGGCTCGCTCGATCAGGTTGCGCAGTTCGCGCACATTTCCCGGAAAGGGGTGGCGGGCGAGCCGATCCAGAGCCTCGGGGTGCAGGCGCAGCTTGCGGCGGCTGACGCGCGTCAGTAATGATTCTACCAGGAGGGGCAGATCATCATCTCGCTCCCGCAGGGGGGGCACGCGGATGGGAAAGGCGCTGATACGGTAATAGAGATCGCGCCGGAAGCTCCCTTCCTCCATCATGGCCTCGAGGTTCCGGTGGGTGGCCAGCACCAGGCGAAAATCGGCCCGCAGGGGTTCCAGTCCGCCGACGCGGCGGAAGGTGCCGGATTCGATGAGACGCAGGAGCTTGACCTGGAGACAGAGGGGAATGTCGCCTACTTCGTCGAAGAACAGGGTGCCGCCCGCCGCCGCCTCCACGAGGCCGGTTTTGCGGCTGATGGCGCCGGTAAATGCGCCCTTTTCATGGCCGAACAGTTCGCTGCCCACCAGCGTCTCGGTCATGCCGGCGCAATCGACGGCGATGAAGGGGCTGCTCGCGCGGCCGCTCGCCTCGTGCAGCGCCTGGGCCGCCAGTTCCTTGCCGACGCCGGACTCGCCCAGCAGCAGCACCGTGGCTTCGGAGGGCGCCACGCGCTCGATCAGCGACAGCATGCGGTTGAAGGCCTGCGAGCGCCCCACCAGTCCGTGGGCCGAGGGCCGGCTGCGAGCCCGGCGCACGATGCGCACGGTTTCGACGAAGAAAAGAGTGTGGCCGGCGCCGTTCCGGATGGGCGACACCTCCACATCGACATGCTCCGGGCCATGGGGCGTGTGGTGGATGTGCAGTGCGCGGGCCGGCTCGTCGTTCTCCCGGCTGGCCTTGAGCGGGCAGTCCTCGCCCATCTGGTCGCAGGGCGCGTCGGCGTGGTGCGAGATTTCGTAGCAGAAATGCCGCCCGCTTTCTCCGGGATCGCCGAACGCTTCCCGCCAGGCCCGGTTGACGGCCAGCACCCGGTAGTCGGCGCCGATGAACAGGCGAGGCTCCGCCAGGGAGTCGGCCAGGGCCAGAAATTCCGGAAGTAAATTATCGGAAATGCTATTCACGGTCGAATTGTGCCATGGGTGTCATTCATCGAGTGCCTTCAATGGCACATTTCCCGTTCCCCCGATACTGATAAGGTCTGTGATCGTCACAAAAAATCGCGCCCGAACAATGAGTTGCCTTATTGTCGATCAGCTGGCATGGCTATTGCGATACGCTTCTACTTAATAATCCGCGAGAAAATGCATATAGCATTTCTGCATCGCCCACGCGGAAGGGGAACAAGAGGAGGTAACATCAAATGGCAAGGAATGCCTGGAGTATGCTTGCGGGGTTGTGGGTAGCCGGGTTGCTGCTTTCGGGAGGGGCGGCGGCCACGACGATGGGCGATACCGCCACGGTGGCGCCAGCGGTGCAGCCCGCCGCTATCGCCAACCATCGATGCCTGCGTTGCCACGCCGATCAGGAAGACAAATTCGTCGTTCGGCGCGACGGTACCCGCAACGACATCTATATCGATCCCAAGGTGCTGGAGCACAGTGTGCACGGCAAGATGTCCTGCACCGGTTGTCACAGCGATGTCACCAAGTTGCCGCATGCGAAGCCCTTGGCCGGAAGCGTCGGCTGCGTCGGGTGCCACCAGCAGAAATGGGAGGCGGCCCAAAAGGAATCCGATCCCAAGAAGCGGGCCCGGCTGGACGTGGTCATCCAGCAGACGGAAAACTACCTGCACTCCGCCCACGCCAGACCCAATGTGAAGGACCAGTCCCGGGTCAACGCCGCCTGCCACGATTGCCACGACGCCCACAACATCGGCGCGCCGGGAGCGATGCAGCGCAAGGAGCACCGCCTGAAGAACCACGAGGTCTGCGGGCGTTGCCACGAAAAGCAGAAAACCGATTACCTGGGTTCCATCCACGGCAAGGCCGTCGTCGACAAGAAGGACGAAAAGTCCGCGGTCTGCTCCGACTGCCATACCACCCATGACATCGGATCGCCCAAGACGGATCCGATGAAGTTGGCGATCACGAAAAACTGCGGCGATTGCCACAAGGATGCGCAGAAGACCTACCTGATGTCGTACCACGGTCAGGTCAATCGGTTGGGCTACACCAACACCGCCAAGTGCTTCGACTGCCATGGCGGACACAAGATACAAAAGGACGACGACCCCACGTCCGCCGTGCACGTCAACAATCGTCTGAAGAACTGCAAGAATTGTCACAAGAACGCGACGGATAACTTCCTCGCCTTCCAGCCTCACGGCGATCCCGACAATATCAAGAAATATCCGGGCCTCTACTGGTCCAAGCGCTTCATGCAGGCCCTCATCCTCGGCGTGATGGTCTTCTTCTGGGTGCATGTCCTCCTCTGGCTATACCGGGAGTCGATGGACCGCATTCGGGGCAAGGGCTTCAGGGAAGACCTGGACCGGCCCGAGACCGTGTACTTCCGCCGCTTCTCGCCCGTATGGCGGTGGATACACGCGCTGTTCGCCATTGCCACCATGGTGCTGATCCTCACGGGCACGACGCTGCTGTTCTCCCATACGGATTGGGCCAAGGCGGTCATCGTGCTCCTGGGCGGCCCGAAGATGGAAGGCATCATCCATCGCACCGCGGCCGTCACCTGGCTGTCGATTTTCTTCATCCATCTGGCGATCGCCTGCACAAATATTTGGCGCAACCGCAAGACGTTCCAGTGGTTCGGCGGCACCTCCATGCTGCCCAGCTGGAACGATCTGCGCGACTTGAAGAACATGTTCAAGTGGTTCCTCGGCCGTGCGGAGCGCCCGGAGTTCTGCCACTGGACCTACTGGCAGAAGTTCGACTACTGGGCGCCGTTCTGGGGCGCGACCATCATCGGCTCTTCCGGCCTGATCCTGTTCTTCCCGGAAAAGACGGCCGCGATCCTGCCCGGCTGGGTTTTCAACATCGCAACGCTCGTACACGCCGAGGAAGCGGTGTTGGCCGCCATCTTCCTGAACACGGTGCACTTCTTCAACGTGCACTTCAGGCCCGAGCGCTTCCCGATGAGCACCACCATCTTCACGGGCGCGATCCCGCTGGAAGAGTTCAAGCATGACCATCGGCTGGAGTACGAGCGCCTGGTCGCCATCGGAGAACTGGAGAAGCACTTGGTCAAGCGCCCGTCGCGCCGCGTGGACCTGGCCGCCTCGTTCCTGGCCACCGTGCTCATCATCGCGGGCCTCACCTTGCTGACCCTGGTGCTGATCGGCCGGGCCACCCACTAACGACATCCGGAGAAGACAATGCGCAATGCACTATCTGCACTGGCCTTGGCCGCGTTGGGGGGACTCGCCGGCACGGCGATGGCGCGCGTGGACAACGTCGATATCCTCGCCCGCACCTGCAACAGCTGTCACGGCGTCGCCGGCGTTTCCGTCGGCGCCTCCATGCCTTCGATCGGCGGCTTGCCGAGGGAGTACCTGCGGAACATCATGAAGCAGTGGAAATATGACGAACGCAGCGCGATCACCATGAACCGCGTCGTCAAGGGGTTCAGCGACGACGAACTCGACGCGCTCGCCGCCTATTTTGCGAAGCAGCCCTGGGTGCCGGTTCCGCAGCGCGCCTCTCCCGACGTGCTGTCGAAGGGCAAGTCGGCCGTTTCCGAAAAATGCGAGGACTGTCACGGCATCACCGGCAACGATCCGGACGTGGATGCGCCGAAGATCAACGGACAGTGGGCCAAGTACATGGAACTCGAACTCGAAAAATACCGCAGCAAGGAATTCAAGATGCCGCATCGCAAGATGAAAAAAGCGGCACATGAAATGAAACCTGCGGATGTATCCGCCGCCGCCCGTTATTACGGCGCTCAGAGCAGGTAGGGGGGAACCATGCATTCTTTCGATCGCCGCAGTTTTATCAAGACCCTGTCCGCCGCCGCGGGCGCTTCCATCCTGACCGTTCCACAGTCGCGCGCCGCGACGCCCAAGGCCCGCGTGGTCGTTGTCGGCGGCGGCTACGGCGGCGCCACCGCCGCCCGCTACCTGCGCCTGCTCGATCCGGGAATCGAGGTCACCCTGATCGAGCGCGGAACGCTCTACACATCCTGCCCGCTTTCCAACGAGGTCATTTCCGGCGTGCGCGACATCAAGACCCTGCAGGCCGGCTACGGCGGCCTCGGGAGGCGCGGCGTCAAGGTGGTGCACAACGAGGTGACCCAGATCGACCCGGTGAAGAAGGCGGTCACCACCGCGGACGGCAACGTCTTTGCCTACGATGCGCTGGTGGTTTCGCCCGGCGTCGACTTCAATTACCCGGCCATCCAGGGGCTCACGCAGGAAATTTCTGAAAACCAAATTCCGCACGCATGGAAGGCTGGCCCGCAGACCCTGCTGCTGAAGAAGCAGCTCGAAGCCATGCCGGACGGCGGCCGCTTCATCATCGCCGTGCCCAAGGCTCCCTTCCGCTGCCCGCCCGGGCCCTACGAGCGCGCGGCGCAGGTGGCCATGCACTGCCTGCACCACGGCAAGAAGAAGGCCAAGGTCCTCATCCTGGACAGCAACGACGCATTTTCCAAGAAGCCCCTGTTCGAGCAGGCGTGGAAGACGCTCTACGGCTACGGCGAAGGCGGCATGATCGAGTGGGTGCCCGGCGCGAAGGGCGGCATCGTGGAGGGCGTCGATGCAGGCGCCATGACCTGCCTGACCACCTTCGACCAGCATAAGGGCGATGTCATCAACATCATCCCGCCGCATCGCGCGGGCAAGATCGCCATCGACGCGGGGCTGGCCAACTTCAAGGGCGCCTGGTGCGCGGTCAAGCCCGAGAACATGGAATCCACAGCCCACAATGACATCTACGTCATCGGGGATTCCTGCGTGGGCGGCGAACTGGCGACGGGCAATCCGTTTCCGAAATCGGCGCACATGGCCGGCTCGCAGGCCAAAATTGTCGCTGCCAGCCTGGTGGCCAAGCTCAACGGCCTGCCGCCGCCCAAGCCGATCTACACGAACGCCTGCTACAGCGTCGCTGGGCACGACTGGGGCTTCTCGGTCGTTGTCCTGTTCCGAGTGGAGAACAACCAGTGGGTCTACGTCAAGGAAGGCAGCGGCATTTCGCCGGTGACTTTCGGCACCAAGGAGAAGCCCATCCCCGTTCCGCGCGCCTACCGCAAGATGGAGGCGGAGTATGCCGACGGCTGGCTACGCAACATTCTTGCCGACGCTTTTTCCTAGCAGCACGAATCCGACGACGATCATCGGGACCGACAGCCACTGCCCCATGCTGACGAGGTAGGACTGGCCGAAGATGCCGGCGTCGGGTTCGCGGAAGAATTCGGCGGCGAAGCGCGCGGCGCCGTAGCCGACCAGGAACATGCCGGAGATCGCGCCGGTCGGCCGCCGCCGGCTTGAAAACCACCAGAGCAGCGCGAATAGCAGCAGTCCCTCGCCGGCCGTCTGGTAGAGCTGCGACGGGTGGCGCGGCTGAGCGTCGGCCTGCGGGAAGACCATCGCCCAGGGCAGCGCGGCGTCGGCCACGCGGCCCCAGAGCTCGCCGTTGATGAAGTTGCCGACGCGCCCGGCCGCGAGCCCCAGCGGCACCAGCGGCGCGATGAAATCCGTGACCTGGAAAAAAGTCTTCCCGGCCTTGCGCCCCCAGAGCGCCATGGCCGCCAGCACGCCGAGAAAACCGCCGTGGAAGCTCATGCCGCCCTTCCACACCGCGAGGATTTCGATGGGATGGACGAGATAGTAGGCGGGCTCATAGAACAGCACCTGCCCCAGCCGTCCGCCGAGAATCACCCCCAGCACGCCGTAGAACAGCAGGTCGTCCAGGTCGGCCGGCGAGATGCCGTGCCAGGGCTGGCCGGCCGCGCGGCGGCGGCCCAGCAGCAGGAAGGCGCCGAAGCCGGCGAGATACATGAGCCCGTACCAGCGCACGGCCAGCGGGCCGAGGTGCAGGGCGACGGGGTCGAACTGGGGATGGATCAGCATGGGCTCCGCATCGTAGCACCGTCGAAAAAAATCGGGCGCCCCGCGGGGCGCCCGAACCGGCTCGGCGAGCCGGAGGGAGAGATTGAAATCAGATCAGTAATGGTAGGCCGACTCGCCGTGGGCCGTGATGTCCAGGCCCTCGCGCTCTTCGTCCTCGGGCACGCGCAGGCCGATCAGCACATCCACCAGCTTGAAGGCGACGAACGACACCACGCCGGACCAGACGATGACCGTGCCCACGCCCCAGAGCTGGCTGACGATCTGCGCGCCCATGTCGTAGGCCCCCACCTTGTTGGCGACGTAGTCATAGACCCCCGTGCCGCCCAGCGCCGGCGAGGCGAAGACGCCCGTCAGCACCGAGCCGAGAATGCCGCCGACGCCATGCACGCCGAACACGTCGAGCGCGTCGTCCGCGCCCAGCAGGCGCTTGAGGCCATTGACGCCCCACAGGCAGATCGCGCCGGCCGCGAGGCCGATGATGATGGCGCCCATCGGGCCGACGAAACCGCAGGCCGGGGTGATGGCGACCAGGCCGGAGACCGCGCCGGAAGCCGCGCCCAGCATGGAAGGCTTACCCTTGAGCAGCCATTCGGCCATCATCCAGGAGACGGCGGCGGCGGCCGTGGCGAACAAGGTGTTGGCCATCGCCAGCGCGGCCGTGCCGGTGGCTTCCAGATTGGAGCCGGCATTGAAGCCGAACCAGCCCACCCACAGCAGCGAGGCGCCCACCATCGTCAATGTCAGGCTATGCGGCGTCATTTGCTCCTTGCCGTAGCCGACGCGCTTGCCGACCAGGTAGGCGCCGATCAGGCCCGCGACGGCAGCGTTGATGTGCACCACCGTGCCGCCGGCGAAGTCCAGCGCGCCCTTGGCGTAGAGGAAGCCGGCCGCGGCGAGCATCTTCTCCAGCGAAGCGGCGTCGGTGACCGCGTCCGGGCCGTCCCAGTACCAGACCATGTGCGCCATCGGCAGGTAGGACAGCGTGAACCAGATCACCGAGAACAGCAGCACCGCCGAGAACTTGATGCGCTCGGCGAAGGCGCCGACGATCAGGGCTGTCGTGATGGCGGCGAACGTGGCCTGGAAGACGACGAACACCAGTTCCGGGATGACCACGCCCTTGCTGAAGGTGGCCGCCACCGAATCCGCCGTGATGCCGCCGAGGAACAGCTTGTCGAGGCTGCCGAAGAATGGGCTGCCGGCGGTGAAGGCCATGGAGTACCCATAGACCGCCCAGAGCACGCAGATCAGCGAGAAGATCGTGAACACCTGCATGAGCACCGACAGCATGTTCTTGGCGCGCACCAGGCCACCGTAGAACAGGGCCAGGCCCGGGATGGTCATGAGGATGACGAGCACGGTGGAAACCATCATCCAGGCCGTGTCGCCCTTGTTGGCCACGGGCGGAATTGCCGCAGCCACCGCGGCAACCGCTTCAACTGTTTCGTTCATGATGAAACTCCTTCCGATTAGAGGGCGTCCGTGCCGGTTTCGCCAGTGCGGATGCGGATCACTTGCTCGATGTCGAAGACGAAGATCTTGCCGTCGCCGATCTTGCCGGTGCTGGCGGCCTTCTCGATCGCCTCGATGCACTGGTCGAGCAGATCTGACTTGATGGCGGCCTCGATCTTCACCTTCGGCAGGAAATCGACGACGTATTCCGCGCCGCGATAGAGCTCGGTGTGGCCCTTTTGGCGGCCGAAGCCCTTGACTTCGGTGACGGTGATGCCCTGCACGCCGACGGCGGCGAGGGCCTCGCGCACCTCGTCAAGCTTGAACGGCTTGATAATGGCGGTGACGAATTTCATGATGTTCTCCTGTCGAAGGTCTCAGAAAGTTTTGCTGAAGGTGACCACCAGGCGCCCCTTGCCGGAGGAATAGGCGCTGGAGCCGTTGCTGTTCACATAGCAGTACACGTCGCTGGCGGTGGTCGCCGCCGTCCCGGTGCAGCTGTCCTTGGCATTGGTGTCGGAATAGGCTAGGCCGAACGTTCCGAAGCCCATGTCCTTGGTGACGCCGACCTTGTAGTCGCTGTAGGAGGCATTGCTGTTGCCCTCGACCTTCTGCTTGCCGACGTGGCCGTTGATGCCCCAGCCGCCGCCCATGTCGTAGCTCGCGTTGAGCTCCAGGTAGTCGCTGCCCGTGGTCTTGTCGGTGAGCGCGCCGGGCGACTTCGGCCAGCCGAACAGCGCCGTGGTGGAGTGCGAGTACTTGAGCGTCAGCCATTTCCACGACAGGGCGCCGTAGATCTCGGTCGTGTCCTGCTTCAGCTCCTGCGTGCCGGCCAGTGTCTTCCCGGTGCCGGGGTAATTGTAGGTCAGCACGCCGATGTCGTAGCCGATGTCGCCGACGGCGCCCTTGTAGCCGCCATAGATATCGAGCTCGAGGCTTGCGCTGGCGCCGGAAATCGCATCGGAGATCCAGGAGATGTTCGAGCCCCAGAGGCCGGCGTAGAAGCCGCTGGCGTGCGCGTAGTCGAAGCCGCCTTGCAAGGCCGGTTTGCCGCGCGTTTGGGCGATGCCGCGATAGAGGTACTCGGAAGCCAGGGTAACGTTGCCCGTGAAGGTATGCGGGCTGGCCGGCTCGGCGGCGATGGCGAGGGACGCGCACGCGGAACCGATGGCGGCGGCGAGTATGAGTTTCTTGTGCATGGTGGTCTCCTGTAGGAAAGAAATGACGGGTATCCCTCTGCACGGAGCGTGCCAATCGACAAAATCGCGTCGAATCAAGTGGATGTATTCAATGCCGCGAAGCCCGTGCCGGCCGGCGCACCGTTTTGCTTCGCTATCGGGGCCGGATGCACCGGCCTGGTGCGACGCGTGGAATATGCTGGTGCGCTACACTTGCCGCCATGTCCGCCCTTGCCATCCTGAAAAGCCGCGCCCTCGCGGGCATGTCGGCACCCGAAGTGACCGTCGAGGTGCACCTCGCGGCGGGGCTGCCCTCATTCACGCTGGTCGGCCTGCCCGACACCGAGGTCAAGGAGGCGCGCGACCGCGTGCGTGCCGCCATCCAGAACTGCAAGTTCGAATTTCCGGCTCGCCGTATCACCGTCAATCTCGCGCCGGCCGACCTGCCCAAGGAATCCGGCCGCTTCGACCTGCCCATCGCGCTGGGCATCCTTGTCGCCTCCGGACAGATCAGGGCGGGAAACCTTGACGCCTACGAATTCGCCGGCGAACTGTCGCTGTCCGGCGAGCTGCGTCCGGTGCGCGGCGCGCTCGCCATGTGCGCCGCCATCCATCGGGAGGCGCCGGCCGGCGCCGCGCTCCGCCGCGCCTTCGTGCTGCCTGCCGGCAATGCGCCCGAGGCGGCGCTGGTGCGTCCCGCCGTCGTCCTGCCGGCGCTGACTTTACTCGACGTCTGCGCCCACCTCGACGGCGCTCGGCCTATCGAACCCTGGCGGGGCGAGCCGGAAACGGCCGTGACGGCCTATCCCGACCTCGCCGATGTCAAGGGCCAGGCCGGCCCCAAGCGGGCGCTCGAAGTCGCCGCCGCCGGCGGGCATTCGTTGCTGATGAGCGGCCCGCCGGGCACCGGCAAGTCCATGCTGGCCTCCCGCCTGCCGGGCATCCTGCCGCCCATGACCGGGGCCGAGGCGCTGGGCGCCGCGGCCGTGCATTCGCTCGCCGGCTGCTTCGACACGGCGCGATTCGGACAACGCGCCTTTCGCGCCCCTCATCACAGCGCCTCCGCGGCGGCGCTGGTGGGCGGCGGCGGCGTGCCCCGGCCGGGCGAGATTTCGCTGGCGCACGAAGGCGTGCTCTTCCTCGACGAGCTGCCGGAATTCGGCCGGGGCGTGCTGGAAGCCCTGCGCGAGCCGCTGGAAACCGGCCGCATCCACGTCGCCCGCGCCGCCCGGCGCGCCGAATTCCCCGCGCGCTTCCAGCTCGTTGCCGCCATGAACCCCTGTCCCTGCGGCTATCTCGGGCACCCCAGCGGAAAATGCCGCTGTACGCCCGACCAAGTGGCGAAATATCGGAGCAAGCTTTCCGGCCCGCTGCTCGACCGCATCGACCTGATGATCGAGGTGCCCTCCGTGACCGAGGCCGAGCTGACGGCGCGCGGCCCGGAAGGATCGGGCGAACCTTCCGCCGCCGTGCGCGAACGCGTGACGCGCTCGCGCGATATCCAGATCAGCCGACAGGGCACGGCCAACGCGCACCTGACGCCCGACGGGATCGAGCGCCACTGCCGGCCCGACGCGTCGGGCGCCGCCCTGCTCAAGCAGGCCATGACCCGGCTGCTGCTGTCGGCGCGCGCCTACCACCGCATCCTCAAGGTGGCGCGCACCATCGCCGACATGGCCGGCGAGGCGGACATCCGCAGCGCCCACGTCGCCGAGGCCATTCACTACCGGCGGGGCTTCGGCGGGTAGGAGGAGGAAAGCAAGCTAGTCGGAGAACCGCCCCGCCCACCACAGCCGCGCCCTCAGGCCCCATTCGGTGGCGAAGCCGACGATGCGGAAGCGGACGTTGCCTTGGGGATCGACGATGAAATGCGTGGGCACGCCGCGTATCTTCCAGGCTTCGGCGATGCGGCCGTCGATGTCGGCGATGGCGGGGAAGTCGCGCCCCCGATCCTTCAGGTGGCGGGCGACGGTGTCCGGTTCGCCGGACTGGATGGCGACGGTGAGCGTCGGCCAGTCGCGGGCGAGGGCCTCCAGGCTGCCGTCCTCGAACTTGCAGGCTTCGCACCACGTCGCCCAGAAGGCGATGAGCACGGGCTTGCCGCCGTTTTCGGCGAGCGCCCGGGCGAGGCTGGCCGGCCGGCCGTCGAGACCGGCGCCCGCCAGCGCCGGAGCCGGCCCCTCTGGCAGGCCGCGCGCCTGCCAGAGCTGGACGATGGCGATGAGGGTGGTGCCGGCGACGACGAAAGCGATGATGTAAAGGGCTTCGAGCATCCAGTGCTTTCGGGGGCGAAAGTTCAGCATTGTTCCCAGGGCAGCCCCTCGAAGCGCCAGCCGTTGACAGAGCAACGGTGGTGGCCGTCGTCCAGCTCGCCCTCGAAGCCGCGCAGCACGTTGTAGACGCGGGTGAAGCCGGCGGCCTCGAGCGCATTGCCCGCATCGACCGAGCGGTTGCCGCTGCGGCAGATCAACACCACGGGGCGGTCATGGACGTGGCCGGCGAGTTTCCTGACCTCCCCGACGAAGTGGGGGTTCACCTCCCAGTCCGGACCGTCGTTCCATGCGGCGTGGAGTGCGCCGACGGGATGGCCGACGAAGAGGAATTCCATTTCGCTGCGGCAATCGATGAACAAGGCCTTGGGGTTTTCATGCAGAAACTGCGCGGCTTCCTTTGGGGTCAGGTGTTCCATGACATCCTCCTGTCGTGAGGGCGAGCCATTATAATCCTGGCGATGCAACCCGACCGCAGCGACGAACTGCGCGCCCTTCTCGCGCAGCGCCTCCTCATTCTCGATGGAGCCATGGGCACCATGGTACAGCGCCGCCGTCTCGACGAGGCTGACTTTCGCGGCGACCGCTTCCGGGACCACCCACGCGACCTCAAGGGCGACAACGACCTCCTGTGTCTCACGCGGCCGGACGTGATCGCCGGCATCCACGAGGCCTACCTCGGCGCCGGCGCCGACATCCTCGAAACCAACACATTCAACTCGACGGCCGTCTCGCAGGCCGACTACGGGCTCGAATCGCTGGTCCATGAGCTGAACTTCGCCGGCGCGCGGCTCGCCCGCGAGGCCGCCGACAAATACTCGACGCCCGAGAAACCCCGCTTCGTCGCCGGCGTGCTCGGCCCCACCTCGCGCACCTGCTCCATCTCGCCGGACGTGAACGACCCCGGCTTTCGCAACACCCATTTCGATGCGCTGGCCGACGACTACGCGGTCGCGATCCGCGGGCTCGTCGAAGGCGGCGCCGACATCCTGCTGGTCGAGACCGTCTTCGACACGCTCAACGCCAAGGCCGCCCTCTTCGCCATCGAGCGATTCTTCGACGAGGCGGGCCGCCGCTGGCCGGTCATGATCTCCGGCACCATCACCGACGCCTCCGGCCGCACGCTGTCGGGCCAGACGGCCGAGGCCTTCTGGAACTCGTTGCGGCACGCGCGGCCGCTGTCTTTCGGCCTCAACTGCGCGCTTGGCGCGAAGGAATTGCGGCAGCATGCGGAGGAGCTTTCCCACCTGTGCGACTGCTTCGTCTCGGCCCATCCGAACGCCGGCCTGCCCAACGCCTTCGGCGGCTACGACGAGACGCCGGAGATGCTGGCCGCCGAGATCGCCGACTGGGCGCGGTGCGGCATCGTCAACATCGTCGGCGGCTGCTGCGGCACCACGCCGGATCACATCCGCGCCATCGCGCGCGCCGTGGCGGGTGTTGCGCCGCGCCATCCCGCCGCGCCCGACTTCCGGCTGAAGCTGGCCGGGCTCGAAGCCTTCAACGTCGGCCCCGATTCGCTGTTCGTGAACATCGGCGAGCGCACCAACGTCACCGGCTCACGCGCCTTCGCCAAGATGATCGTCGAGGGCCGCTTCGACGACGCCCTGCGCGTGGCCCGGCAGCAGGTCGAGAACGGCGCCCAGGTCGTCGATGTGAACATGGACGAGGCCATGCTCGACAGCCAGGCCGCGATGGTGAAGTTCCTCAACCTTGTTGCCTCCGAGCCGGACATCGCGAAGGCGCCGGTCATGCTCGACTCCTCGAAGTGGGAGGTGATCGAGGCGGGCCTCAAGTGCCTCCAGGGCAAGGGCATCGTCAATTCAATCTCGATGAAGGAAGGCGAGGCGAAGTTCCTGGCGCACGCGCGGCTGGCGCGCCGCTACGGCGCCGCCGTGATCGTCATGGCCTTCGACGAACAGGGCCAGGCCGACACCTACCGGCGCAAGACGGAAATCTGCAAGCGCGCCTACGACCTACTGGTGGCCGACGGCTTCCCCGCCGAGGACATCGTCCTCGACCCCAACGTGTTCGCCATCGCCACCGGCATTCCGGAACATGATAATTACGCGGTCGACTTCATCGAGGCCACGCGCTGGATCAAGGCGAACCTGCCGCACGCGCACGTTTCTGGCGGCATCTCGAACGTCTCCTTTTCGTTCCGCGGCAATGACCCCGTGCGCGAGGCGATCCACACGGTCTTCCTCTACCACGCCGTGAGGGCGGGGCTGACCATGGGCATCGTCAATGCCGGTCAGCTCGGCGTATACGACGAGCTCGACCCGGTGTTGCGCGAGAAGGTCGAGGACGTGGTGCTCAACAGGAAACCGGGCGCGGGAGACGCGCTCGTCGAGTTTGCGCAGGAAATAGGGGACAGCCCCCAATTTTATGAATCTCAAAATCGGGGTCTGTCCCCTATTTCCCCCTGGCGTTCGTGGCCGGTGGAAAGGCGCATCGAGCACGCGATGGTCAAGGGCATCACCGAGTTCATCGTGGACGACACCGAGGAATGTCGCGCGAAGCTCGCGGCCGAAGGGAAGCCGCCGCTCGCGGTGATCGAGGGGCCGCTGATGGCGGGCATGAACGCCGTGGGCGACCTGTTCGGCGCGGGGAAGATGTTCCTGCCGCAGGTGGTCAAGTCGGCGCGCGTGATGAAGCAGGCCGTGGCCCACCTCGTTCCCTTCATCGAGGAGGAAAAAAAGCGCACCGGCAGCGCCTCGAAGGGGAAGATCGTCATCGCCACGGTCAAGGGCGACGTGCACGACATCGGCAAGAACATCGTCGGCGTGGTGCTCTCCTGCAACGGCTACGAGGTCGTCGACCTCGGCGTCATGGTGCCGGCGGAGAAGATACTGCACGCCGCGAAGGAGCGCGGCGCGCAGGCCATCGGGCTTTCCGGCCTCATCACGCCGTCGCTGGAGGAAATGAGCCACATCGCCGCCGAGATGCAGCGCCAGGGCTTCACGCAGCCGCTGCTGATCGGCGGCGCGACGACGAGCCGCGCGCACACCGCGATCAAGATCGCGCCGAACTACGAAGGCCCCGTCGTATACGTGCCCGACGCCTCGCGCGCCGTCGGCGTCGTCACGCGGCTGCTGTCCATGGAGATGCGCGCCACCTTCGTCGCCGAACTCAGTGCCGACCACGAGAAACAGCGCGCCCTGTACGCGGAGAAAGCCCAGGCGCCGCTCCTGTCCCTGGCCGATGCGCGCGCCAATGCGGCGAAGCTCGCCTACGCCCCCGTGAAGCCGAGGAAACCCGGCATCACCGCGTCCGGCGACCTCGACCTCGCGGAAATCTCCCGGTACATCGACTGGAGCCCATTCTTCCAGGTCTGGGACATGGCGGGCAAGTACCCGAAGATTTTCGAGAACGCGCGTTTCGGTGAGCAGGCCCGACAGGTGTTTGACGACGCGCAGGCGATGCTGGCCCGGATCATCGAGGAAAAATGGCTGGCGGCCCGCGCGGTCTTCGGCCTGTTTTCCGCGCATCGGGACGGGGATGACATCGTGATCGATGGGCGGATGACCTGGCGCAATCTGCGCCAGCAGCAGGCGGAGGAAGGCAAGCCCAACCGCTGCCTCGCGGATTTTGTCGCGCCGGAAGGCGACTACGTGGGTGCCTTCGCGGTCACGGCCGGGCTGGGCATCGAGAAGCAACTGGCTGAATTCGAGGCGGCGCACGACGACTACCGCGCCATCCTGCTCAAGGCGCTGGCCGACCGGCTCGCCGAGGCCGCCGCCGAGTGGCTGCATGCGCGCGTGCGCCGCGAGCACTGGGGCTACGCAGCGAACGAGCGGCTCACGAACGACGACCTGATCGCCGAGAAATACCAGGGCATCCGACCCGCCCCCGGCTACCCCGCCTGCCCGGACCACATGGCCAAGCGCGAGCTGTTCCGCCTGCTCGACGCTCCCGGAAACTGCGGGATGGGGCTCACGGAGAGCTTCGCGATGACGCCCGCCGCCTCGGTGTCCGGCTTCTACCTCGCCCATCCGGAAGCGCGCTACTTCGCCATCAACAAAATCGGCCGCGACCAGCTTGAAGACTGGGCGGGGCGCAGCGGGATGAGCATCCCGGAAGCCGAGAAGTGGCTCGCCCCCCTGCTGCAGGCTTCGCGGTAAGCCGCTCTAGCTCAAACGCCCCAGAGCACGGGTTTTCCCCGTTCGAGGGATCGCTCCAGCAATTCCGCCAGCGGCAGCGCGCGCCGCGCCAGGTCGACGTGAGGGCGCGTGCCGCCGCTCCCGTCCGGCTCGTCGGCGGGCGGGTCCTCGTCGTGCCGGCCGGCATGCCGGCGCTTGTCCTCGGCGATGGCGGCCTTCAAGCGGGCGATGGCCTCCGGAAGCTGCTCGACGGTGACGACGCCGCGCTCGGCCGGTTCCTTGCCCATGAGTTCCATCATGCGCCGGGCGACGTCGCCGAACATGAGGATTTCGCCCGCGGCCAGCGAATGGAATTTCACCATCATGGCCGTAGCGCCGCGACGCGCGCCTCGTGGATGCGCGCGGCGATCTGTCCGGGATCGGCGCATTCCTTCGCAATGGCGCCGGCATCCACCGAGCGGATCGCCGCCAGCGCCTGCCGCCACAGCGCCGCCTGGGGATAGTCCCTCGCCTCGAAGCCGAGCCGGCCGCGCCAGTCCGCTTCGCAAGCGGCCAGGATTTCCGCGAAGCGTTCCGGCCGGCGCAGGGCGTCGCAGCGTTCCAGCAGCCGGAGCCGTGTTTCCGGCCGGAGCCGGTCGACATGGTGGATGTCCCCGTGGAGGCGCGCCGCCAGGACGGCGACGTCCCGGCAGTCGGCCGGCGCGCGCAGGCGCTGGCACAGGGGCGGGATCAGGGCCGCGCTTCGGGACTCGTGGCCGATGTGGCGCGGCAGGACGTCGGCCGGCGTCGTCCCCTTGCCGAGGTCATGGGTCAGCGCGGCGAAGCGCGCGGGCAGCGAAAGCCCCATGCCCGCCGCCGCGTCGATCACCATCATCGTGTGTACGCCGGTATCGACTTCCGGATGGAAGTCGGCCCGCTGCGGTACGCCCCAGAGGCGGTCCAGCTCCGGCAGCAGCTTCTTGAGGGCGCCGCAGGTGCGCAGGGTCTCGAACATCCGGGAGGGCCGCGCTTCCATGAGGCCGCGGGCCAGTTCCTGCCAGACGCGCTCCGGCACCAGGGCGTCGACCTCGCCGTCCTCCGCCATCCGGCGCATCAGCGCCAGGGTTTCCGGCGCCACCGCGAAATCGGCGAAGCGGGCGGCGAAGCGGGCGACGCGCAGGATGCGCACGGGATCCTCGCCGAAGGCCGGCGAGACGTGGCGCAGCACCCTGGCCGCCAGATCGCTTCGCCCGCCGTGGGGATCGATGAGGCTGCCGTCCGCATCACGTGCGATGGCGTTGATGGTCAGGTCGCGCCGGGCCAGGTCTTCTTCCAGCGTGACGGAAGGCTCGGCATGGAAGACGAAGCCCGTGTAGCCGGGCGCGGTCTTGCGTTCGGTGCGGGCCAGCGCGTATTCCTCGTGCGTTTCGGGGTGCAGGAAGACCGGAAAGTCGCGCCCCACCGGCCGGAATCCGCGCGCGGCCATCTCCTTCGGCGTGGCGCCGACGACCACCCAGTCGCGCTCCCGGACCGGCAGGCCCAGCAGTTCATCGCGGACGGCGCCGCCGACGGCGTAGGTTTTCATGGGCGGAAAGCGGGGAAACGCAAGGTATGATCCGGGGATGATTCTACCCCCCAGCCTCGCCGCCCTGCTCAACCGGCGCATGCTCATCTGCGTGTTCACCGGCTTCTCCTCCGGCCTGCCGCTCTACCTGCTGCTGAACCTCCTGCCGGCGTGGCTGCGCACCGAGGGCATCAGCCTCAAGGCCATCGGGCTATTCGCGCTGATCCAGTTTCCCTACACGTGGAAATTCCTCTGGTCGCCCTTCCTCGACCGCTACGCGCTGCCCTGGCTGGGGCGGCGGCGCGGCTGGATGTTTCTGACCCAGGTGCTGCTGCTGACGGCGATCGCCGCGCTGGGCCTGTTTGCGCCGCAGACCGACCTGTCGGCCATCGCCGCCCTCGCCGTATTGCTGGCCTTCGTCTCGGCGACGCAGGACATCGCGCTCGACGCCTACCGCCGCGAGCTGCTGCCCGACCACGAGCTCGGCCTGGGCAATTCCGTGCATGTGAACGCCTACCGCATCGCGGGCCTGGTGCCGGGCTCGCTCTCGCTGATCCTGGCCGATCTGCTGCCCTGGGGGCAGGTCTTCGCCATTACGGCGCTGTTCATGCTGCCGGGCATGGCGATGACGCTCATGATCCGGGAACCCGCGGTCGCCGGACGCCTGCCGCGCACACTGCGCGAGGCGGTGGTCGAGCCCTTCCGGGAGTTCATCGACCGGGCCGGCATGCGCGAGGCCGCCTTCGTGCTGGCCTTCATCTTCCTCTACAAGCTGGGAGACTCGATGTGCACGGCGCTGGCCACGCCGTTCTACCTCGACATGGGATTCTCGAAGTCGGAGATCGGGCTGGTGGCCAAGCACGCCGGGCTGTGGCCGGCGGTGATCGGCGGGCTGGCCGGCGGGCTGTGGATGGTCAGGCTCGGCATCAGCCGGGCGCTCTGGCTGTTCGGCGTCGTCCAGTTCGTTTCCATCTTCGGCTTCGCCTGGCTGGCCTGGATCGGCCGGAACGACGCCGTCGGCGCGGCGCAGCTCGTCCAGTTGGCGCTGGTGATCGGCTTCGAGGCGCTCGGCGTGGGCCTGGGCACCGTCGCCTTCGTCGCCTTCATCGCGCGCGCCACCAATCCGCTCTTCACCGCGACCCAGTACGCGCTCTTTTCCAGCCTCGCCGCCGTACCGCGCACCTTCGCCAACGCCGCCACCGGCTGGCTGGTCGAACAGATGGGCTGGACGGGCTTTTTCCTGCTGTGCGCCCTGCTGGCCGTGCCGGGGATGCTGCTGCTGCTCCGGGTGGCGCCGTGGTCAGAGCGCGTGCAGGCGGTCGCCGTGCGCGAAGCCGAGTAACGGTGCCTCGATTCCGCGTCCCAGCGCGATCGCCTTGAAGAGTTCCCCCATCTCGCCCGGCGCGAGCAGCACGTTCGCCGCGCCCGCCGCCTTCGGATGCGTTTCGCGGCGCGCCGCCAGCAGTTCGCCGATGCCGCAGTCCATCAGGAAGGCCGACTGGCTCGCGTAACCCAGCACGTCCAGCCCTGCCTCGAAGCCCGCCTCGGCGACGGCGGTGAAATCCACATGGACCGTGATGTCCGAAAGCCCCGGCCACCAGAACGGGTCGTCGTGGCTGCGATGCCGGTAATGGCAGCGAAGCGTGCCGCGATTGCGCTGCGGATGCCAGAGTTCGTGGCGCGGCAGGCCGTAGTCGATCAGCAGCAGCGCGCCTTTTTCCAGCCGGCGGCCCCATTCGGCGACCCAGACCAGCGCGGCCAGCCCGATCTCGCCCTCGAAGGGAGCGGCAACCGGTAATTCAGTCGCGGCGGCGGACAGAAAGGCGGGCGCCGGCCGTTCAGACCAGGCGAACCTCCCCTCCTCGCCCAGTGCGACGCCACGCTCCATCAGACCTTCCTTGCGCCAAGCCACGGCGTGGACGGGCATTGCGTCGAGCATCTCATTGGCGATGACGCAGCCCGAAAAGGACTCCGGCAGCCGATCCAGCCACTCGACGCGGCCGGAAAGCGCCGACGCCTCGCGCTCGATCGTCTCCCGCTGACGCGCGCGCAGTTCGCCGGAGAGTTCCATGATCAGGTAGCGATCGGGCGTCGCGCCAAGCCGGTCGAGGGCGTTGAGCAGGTCGGCCGCCAGCCGCCCGCTGCCCGCGCCCGCTTCCAGCACGACGGGCGCGGAGGCCGCCGTCACCTGCGCAACCTGGCTGGCCAAGGCCTGGCCGAACAGCGGCGTCAGTTCCGGCGCGGTCGTGAAGTCGCCGCCTTCGCCGAACTTGCGCAGCCCGCCCGCGTAGTAGCCCAGCCCCGGCAGGTAGAGCGCCATCTTCATGTATTCGGCGAAGGATATCCAGCCGCCGCTGGTCTCGATCCGGGCGGCGATCTCGCGGCAAAGGGCGCGACTGGCATCCTGTGCGTCGTCGTCGGGTTCGGGCAGCGTGGCGGGCATGGCGGGCATGGCGCCGCATCATACAATGTCGATATGGACGAATCCGATCTGCAACGCCGCTTCGGCGGCATCGAGCGGCTCTACGGGACGGGCAGCCTCGCGCGGCTGACATCGTCGCATGTCTGCGTGATCGGCATCGGCGGGGTCGGCTCATGGGCGGCGGAGGCGCTGGCGCGATCGGGCATCGGTCGGCTGACGCTGATCGATCTCGACCATGTGGCTGAATCGAACGTGAACCGGCAGGCGCAGGCGATCACCGGCACCCTGGGCCAGGCCAAGGTGCTGGCCATGCGCGACCGCATCGCGGCGATCCATCCGGACTGCGCGGTGGATTGCGTGGAGGAATTCATCACGCCGGAGAATGTCGCGTCGCTCATCCACGCCTGCGACGCGGTGGTGGACGCCATCGACCAGGTGCGGGCCAAGGCGGCGCTGATCGCGCATTGCCGGCACGCGAAGATTCCGCTGGTCACGACCGGCGGCGCCGGCGGGCGCACCGACCCGGCGCGGATGCGGATCGACGATCTTTCGCGGACGACGCAGGATGCGCTGGCATCGAAGGTTCGCGCGCTGCTGCGGAAGGAATACGGCTTTCCCCGTGAAAAAAAGTTCGGTGTCGAGTGCGTGTACTCGGTCGAGCCCGCCGCAAGGCCGTCCGCCTGCGACGTTGACGAGTCCGGGCTGCACGGACTCTCCTGCGCCGGCTACGGCTCGTCGGTGTGCGTGACGGCGGCCTTCGGCTTCGCTGCGGCGTCGCGGGCGCTCGGTATACTCGCCGCATGAATATTCCTGTCGCACTGGTTACGGGCGGCGCGCGCCGCGTCGGCGCCGAAATCGTTCGCGCCCTGCATGCGGCGGGCGCACGCGTGGCCATCCACCATCGTCGCTCGTCGAGCGAAGCGCAGGCACTGGCGGCCGAGCTCAACGCATTGCGACCCGACTCGGCCGCCGCCTTCGCCGCCGACCTGTGCGACGCCGGGGCGCTATCCGCGCTCGTCGAGGCCGTCGTGGCGCGGTTCGGCCGGCTCGACGCGCTGGTGAACAACGCATCGACCTTCCACCCGACGCCGCTGGCGGCGATCGACGAGACGGCATGGTCGGACATCGTCGGCAGCAATCTCAAGGGGCCGCTGTTCCTTTCGCAGGCGGCCGCGCCGCATCTCGCCGCGGCCGGTGGCTGCATCGTGAACATCACCGACATCCACGCCGACCGACCGCTCAAGGGCTACCCGCTCTACTGCGCCGCCAAGGCGGGTCTGAACGGCCTCACCCGGGCTCTGGCCCTGGAGCTGGCCCCGACGGTGCGCGTCAACGCCGTGGCGCCGGGGGCGGTGGATTGGCCGGAGGACGACAGCTTCCCGCCGGACGAGCAGGCGGCCATCATCGCCCGCACCCTGCTCAAGCGTGCCGGCACGCCGGACGACATCGCCCGAGCGGTGAAATTCCTGGTCTTCGACTCGCCCTATGTGACCGGGCAGATCATCAACGTGGACGGCGGCCGCTTGGTTCGCCCATGAGTTCGCCCATGACCCCCGCCCCCACCGCACGGGAGGCCGGAAAGGCCGCCTTCGAGAACAACAAGCTCGCCAAGCGCCTGCGCCGCGAAGTAGGCCAGGCCATCGCCGACTTCAACATGATCGAGAACGGCGACCGCGTGATGGTCTGCCTGTCGGGCGGCAAGGATTCCTTCGGCCTGCTCGACATCCTGCTCTACCTGCGCAGCCATGCGCCCATCCGCTTCGACGTCATCGCCGTCAATCTGGACCAGAAGCAGCCGGGTTTTCCGGCGGAGGTGCTGCCGAACTACCTTTCCGGCTTGGGCGTTCCCTTCCACATCGAGGAGCAGGACACCTATTCCATCGTGCAGCGGGTGATCCCGGCGGGCAAGACGACCTGCTCGCTGTGTTCGCGGCTGCGCCGGGGCATCCTCTACCGGGTGGCGGGCGAGCTGGGCGCGACGAAGATCGCGCTCGGCCACCACCGCGACGACATCCTCGCCACGCTGTTCCTCAACATGTTCTTCGCGGCCAGGCTGAAGGCCATGCCGCCGAAGCTGGTATCGGACGACGGCCGCCACGTCGTCATCCGGCCGCTGGCCACTTGCCGCGAAAAGGACCTGGAAGCGTGGGCGCGCCACCGGCAGTTCCCGATCATCCCCTGCAACCTCTGCGGCTCGCAGCCCAACCTCCAGCGGCAGCAGGTGAAGCAGATGCTGATCGACTGGGAAAAGCGGTTCCCCGGCCGCGTCGAGACGATCTTCCGCAGCCTCTCCAGCGTCGTGCCTTCGCACCTGATGGATGCGCGGCTCCACGATTTCGCGCACCTGGCCGCCACCGGGGTGCCCAATCCCGAAGGCGACCGGGCTTTCGATCCCGAAGAGTTCTGATAAGCCCCCACGCAACCTCGCCGTGCCATTCGCCGACGGTTCCGGCAGCAGCAGGATTCACGAGAAGCTCGGCGACGCCGAGACCCCGCGGGCGGGTGCTCCGCCTTCTATTTGTACTTCGAGTCGATTTCCCAGACCAGCTTCTGGACAAGGCGCTGGACCATGGTATCGAGTGAGATGCCGCCCTTCTGGCCTTCGGAGAAGCCGAGCACCGACTGCGACTTGGCGCCCACTTCCATCTTCTCTTCCGTGTAGCCGGTCGCCATCTGCTCGGTAGTGTTGGCGTCGAGAATCTTGAAGCGCATGCCGATGAGCCAGACCCCGGAAGTCTCGCCGGTCTTGACGGAGCCGCCGATGGTCTCGGCCGCCTGGCCGCCCCGGCTGCCGCCGGAGAAGATGCTGATCAGGGAGCCGATAGCCTGGCCGTCGAATCCCTTCTGCGCCTCGGCGACCTGCTCGGCCTTGAGGATGTCGAACTTGACGACCCACTTCGTGGTCTTGAGCTTGCCCTTCTTGAGCATCTTGCGGGCTTCGTCGGCGTCGCCCATGGTGTAGGCAAGCTGAAATTCCTTCATCAGCGGACCGAGGTCGGAGCGCTCGAGGATGCCGAAGTTGGCGCGGCCGAGTTCCAGCTCCGCGAAATCGGCGATATTGTTGGGGCCGAACTTTTGGGTGAAGGTGGCATTGTTGCTCTTGATGTCGCCCGGGATGATCACCAGCATGGGCCCTTTCTTGCCGGCGTTCTTGTATTCGATTTCCTTGTACATGGCCTTGTCGGCCGTCGCATTGGCCTGCTCTGAGGTGGTGCCGCCGGCGGTGGGAGATACGCTCTCGAAGGTGGGCTGCGCAAGAGCCGCCTGGCCGAAGGTGCCGGCCAGCAGCAGGAATGCAGCAAGGTTTGCATGGAAACGGCTCATGTCTTCCTCCCTTTACGAAATGATGGGCGTGTGGCGTAACGCGCTTCGCGCATCCGCCTACTCTGAAACTCCGTTTTCAAGAGCGCGTTGCTGGCGGTCGAGAAATTCCTGCATGCTGTCGACGCCGCGCAGGAGCAGGATGGTCGTGCGCACCGCCGTTTCCAGCAACACGGCCAGGTTGCGGCCGGCGGCGACGGGCAGGATCACCTTGCGTATGGGCACGCCGAGGATGGTTTCGGTCTGCGCGTCGAGCGGCAGGCGCTGGACGTCGGACGAAGGCGCCGGGCGCTGGAGGTTCACGACCATCTTCAGGCGCATCTTGCGCCGGCAGGCGGTTTCGCCGAACACCGTGCGGATGTTGAGCAGGCCCAGGCCGCGCACTTCCAGGAAGTCGCGCAACAGTTCGGGACAGCGTCCTTCGAGCGTGTCCGGGCCGACGCGGGAAATTTCCACCACGTCGTCGGCCACGAGGCCGTGGCTGCGGGAGATCAGTTCCAGCGCCAGTTCGCTTTTCCCCACGCCGGAATCGCCGGTGATCAGGACGCCGATGCCCAGCACGTCCATGAAGACGCCGTGCAGCGTCACGGTCTCGGCCAGCTGGCGGGAGACGTAGAGCCGCAGGGAATCGATGACGGCCGCCGCCTGGTGCGGCGTGGTGAACAGGGGCGTGTCGCTGGCATCGCATTCGGCCTGCACGGTCGGCGGAATGTCGCAGCCGTCGGCGATGATCAGGGCGGGCGGTTGCGCGGCGATGATCTTGCGCAAGTGGTCCGCCACCTGTTCGGCTGTCTGCTGGCTCATCCAGGCGACTTCCGGCGCGCCCAGCACCTGCAGGCGGTCGGGATGGATCAGGTTGAGGTGGCCGACCAGGTCAGCCGGCGAGATGTCCTCGTACGGGACGGTGATGGCCCGGTTGAGGTTGCCGCAGACCCAGGAAAGCTGGAGACGGGCGCGGTTGCGCTCGAACAGCTGGGCGACGATCAGCCGGCGGATTGCCACTGGGCGAACACGTCGTGTGCGGCGGCGGCATCGGGGGCGCTCGCCAGCCGGTCGCGGAAGGCGCGGTCCGAGAACATCTGCGCCAGTTCGGAGAGCAGCTGCAGGTGGTGCTCGGTGGCGGCTTCCGGCACCAGCAGGACGAACACATTGGTTACCGGCAAGCCGTCGGGGGCGTCGAACTGCACGGGCGCGGCCAGGCGCAGGAAGGCGGCGCGCGCCTCCTTCAGGCCCTTGATGCGGCCGTGCGGTATGGCGATACCCTGGCCCAGCCCGGTAGAGCCCATTTTCTCGCGGGCGAAGAGGGCGTCATACACCAGGCTGCGGGCGATGCCGTAGCGGTTCTCGAAGATCAGCCCCGCCTGCTCGAAAACGCGCTTCTTGCTGCTGGCATCGAGGCCAACCGCAACGTTTTCAACGGGCAGAAGTTTTGCGATCTGGTTCATCTGTAATGGACCGAATGCGAGGAACCTGGTCAGAGCCCCGGCCGGAGGCGCGCAGTATACCCTCCGCGTCGGCCGGGGCAAGCGGCTTCCGTTAATTCCGGCGTAATGCCCGCATCACGGGCATTACTGCTCTGAAGCCCCACTTGCGGCGGCAACACGCTTGTCGTGGTCGTGGCTGAAGTTCTTCTCCTTGTGCTTGAGCACCTGGCGGTCGAGCTTGTCGGCCAAGGCGTCGATGGCGGCGTAGAGATCGGCGTCGTCGCATTCGCAGAAGATGTCCTTGCCCTTCACGTGCAGGGTGATTTCCGCCTTCTGCCTGAGTTTCTGCACCGACAGCACCGCATGGGCGCTGGTGACATGGTCGAAGTGCCGGATGACCCGTCCGAGCTTGCTGGTGACGTAGTCGCGCAGCGCGGGGGTGACTTCGATATGGTGGCCGGTGATGTTGAGGTTCATGATTTCTCCTTCGCCTTTATAAAGTTTTGCGCAGGTTGACCGGCGGGATGTTCAAGGATTCCCGGTACTTGGCGACGGTGCGCCGCGCCACGACAATACCCTGTTCGCCGAGGATTTCCGCGATCCGGGCGTCGGAGAGCGGCTTGTGGCCGTCTTCGGCGCCCACCAGCTGCCTGATTAGCGCGCGGATCGCGGTGGAAGAGGCGGCCCCGCCGGTGTCGGTGGCGACGTGGCTGCCGAAAAAATACTTGAGTTCATAGACGCCGCGCGGACTGGCGAGATACTTCTGCGTCGTCACGCGCGAGATGGTGGATTCGTGCAGGCTGACGGTGTCGGCGATCTCGCGCAGCGTCAGCGGCCGCATGGCGACCTCACCGTGGTCGAAGAAGGCGCGCTGGCGGTCGACGATGGCCTGTGAAACGCGGGCGATGGTGTCGAAGCGCTGCTGCACGTTCTTGATCAACCATTTCGCTTCCTGCAGCTGGCCCGCCAGGCCGGCGGAAGCCGAACCGTTACCCTTGCGCTGCCGCTGCAGGATGTCGGCGTAGAGGCGGTTGATGCGCAGCCGGGGCAGCGCCTCGGCGTTGAGGCTGGCCTTCCAGACGCCGCGCACCTTGCGCACGACGACATCGGGCACGATGTAGCGGGTGTCGATCGGCGTGAACTGCGCGCCGGGTCGGGGATTCAGGGAACGGATCAACGCGTGGGCCTCGCGCAGATCGTCGTCCGTGCAGCCGAGCGATTTCCTGATCCTGGCGAAGTCGCGGCCGGCAAGCTGGTCCAGGTGGCCGCGCACGATGGCGCGCGCCAGATCGCGGGTCTTTGATGCGGGCTGGCTGGTGAGTTGGAGATCGAGGCACTCCCGCGGGCTGCGTGCGGCGATGCCCGGTGGATCGAAGTTCTGCAGATGCCGCAGCGCGATGGACAAATCCTCGATCAATTCCTCGCGTTCGACGGCGGCGGCCCCGTCGTGTTCATCATGCACATCGCGGATGCCGTCGACCAGGTCTTCCAGACTCTGGGCGAGATAGCCGTCGTCGTCGAGCGCCTCGATGAGAAAGGCTGCCAGTTGCCGATCCCGCGGGGAAAGCTGGGTCATGGCGAGCTGCGCGGTCAGGTGTTCGCGCAGGCCGGTGGCCGCCGCCTGTATCTCGCCGGCGTCCACGTCGTTTTCGTCGTTGGGGTCGCGCGAACCGTGGCCGCCGGACAGCTCCACGCCCCAGCCGGCTTCCATCGCGCCCGCATCGGCGGCACCGTCATACTCTCGGGGCGTCTCGGCGGCGGGCTCGGCAGCCGGTTGGGCAAGGGCCATGGCATCCGACGAAGGCGTAAATCCCCCCTCGCCCATCGCCCCGCCGTCCTCGCGCTCGAGCAGGGGATTTTCCTGGAGCGCCTGTTCGATCTCCTGGTTGAGCTCGATGGTCGACAGCTGCAACAGCCGGATCGACTGCTGCAATTGCGGCGTCAGGGCGAGGTGCTGGGAAAGCTTGAGATGGAGGGTCTGTTTCATCGCACGGCAGGGGCCATCGATTTACATGCGGAAGTGCTCGCCCAGATAGACTTTCCGCACATCCTCATTATAGACAATGTCCTCCGGATGGCCGGCGGCGAGCACCTCGCCCTCGTTGATGATGGTGGCGCGGTCGCAGATGCCCAGCGTCTCGCGTACGTTGTGGTCGGTGATCAGCACGCCGATGCCGCGCTCCTTGAGGAATCGGATGATCTTCTGGATATCGATGACGGCGATCGGGTCGACGCCGGCGAAGGGCTCGTCAAGCAGGATGAATCGAGGGCTGGTGGCCAGGGCGCGGGCGATCTCGACGCGGCGGCGCTCGCCGCCCGAAAGCGAGATCGCCTTGTTGTCGCGCAGGTGGGTGATGTGCAGTTCCTGGAGAAGTTCGTCGAGACGTGCTTCGATGGCGTCCTTGTCGAGCTGCGGTTGCAGTTCCAGCACGGCGCGGACATTGTCGGCGACGGAAAGCTTGCGGAACACCGAGTTTTCCTGGGGCAGGTAGGAAAGCCCCAATTGCGCCCGGCGGTGGATCGGCATGTGGGTCAGGTTGGCATCGGCCTCGTCGTCGCGGATGCGGATTTCGCCGCCGTCCGCCGCCACCAGGCCGACGATCATGTAGAAGCAGGTGGTCTTGCCGGCACCGTTGGGACCGAGCAGGCCGACTACCTCGCCGCCGGCGACGTCGAAGGAGATATCGCGGACGACGGTGCGCGTCTTGTACTTCTTGCGCAGGTTGAAGACCGAGAGCTGGGTCATGTCATGCCCCGATTTCCTTCAGCAGCTTGCGGATGATTTCGACGGAGAACCCCCGCCCCTGGAGGAAACGGGCCTGCTTCGCCCATTCGCGGGCATCACTGGGCGCGGCCCCGAATTTCCTGTTCCATATTTCATGCGCCCGCCCGATCTCGTCCGGCAATTCGCCCACCCTGGCCTCGATCAGTTCGTCGGCGACGCCCTTCGCGCGCAGGGTCTGGCGCAGCCGCGCGGCGCCCAGGCGAGCCGCGTGGCTGCGCACATAGCTTTCCGCAAAGCGGGCGTCGGAGAGCAACCCCTGTTGTTCCAGACCGGCGAGCACGGTTTCGATGTCTTCCCTGGTGCCGCGTGGGGCAAGCCTGGCGGCGATTTCCGCACGGGAATGCTCGCGCCTCGTCAACAGCGCGAGCGCCCGTCTCCGTAGTTCCCGCAGTTCATTCACTCGGCCTCTGCGGCGGCGGCCAGGGCGGTCACGCCGACGGCCTCGCGCACCCTGTTCTCGATCTCGCGGGCCATTTCGGGATGCTCGCGCAGGAACTCGCGGGTCTTGTCCTTGCCCTGGCCGATTTTCTCGCCGCCGTAGGCGTACCAGGCGCCGGACTTGTCGACGATCTTGTGCTCGACGCCCAGCTCGATGATCTCGCCCTCGCGCGAGATGCCCTCGCCGTAGAGGATGTCGAAGTGGGCCTCGCGGAAGGGTGGCGCCACCTTGTTCTTGACCACCTTGACCTTCGTTTCGTTGCCGACCACCTCGTCGCCGCTCTTGATGGCCCCTGTGCGGCGGATGTCCAGGCGCACCGAGGCGTAAAACTTGAGCGCATTGCCGCCGGTGGTGGTTTCGGGGTTGCCGAACATGACGCCGATCTTCATGCGGATCTGATTGATGAAGATCACCAGCGTGTTGGTGCGCTTGATGTTGGAAGTGAGTTTGCGCAGCGCCTGCGACATGAGTCGCGCCTGCAGGCCCGGCAGCTGGTCGCCCATCTCGCCCTCGATCTCGGCCTTCGGCGTCAGCGCGGCGACCGAATCGATCACGATGAGGTCAACGCCGCCGGAGCGCACCAGCATGTCGCAGATTTCGAGGCCCTGTTCGCCGGTGTCCGGCTGGGAGATGAGCAGGTCGGGCACATTGACGCCCAGCTTGCCGGCATAGACCGGATCGAGCGCATTTTCGGCGTCAATGTAGGCCGCGACGCCACCGGCCTTTTGCACTTCGGCCACCACATGCAGGCACAGCGTCGTCTTGCCCGATGATTCCGGGCCGTAAATCTCGACCACGCGGCCGCGCGGCAGGCCGCCGATGCCCAGCGCGATGTCGAGGCCGAGGGAGCCGGTCGAGACGACCTGGAGATCGTTCTCGATCTGGCCCTCGCCCATTTTCATGATGGAGCCCTTGCCGAACTGCTTTTCGATCTGCGCGAGGGCGGCCTGGAGGGCCTTGGCTTTGTTGTCGTCCATGAGTTGTTCTCCGAAAGCTGAAAGGGATTATGGCACGGATGGCACAGTTTTTGCGCGGCCCATCAGCCCTTCGAGTGCGTGAATCACCGATTGCCGCCGGACCGCCTCGCGGTCGCCGTGAAACCGGCGCCGCTCGGTGACCGGCGCCTTGCCGCGCAGGCACCAAGCAAAGCATACGGTACCCACTGGCTTATCCGGTGAGCCACCCGTCGGGCCGGCGATGCCCGTAATCGCCAATGAAATCAGCGCGCTGGAATTATCGAGGGCGCCGACGGCCATTTCGGCGGCCGTCTCGATGCTCACCGCGCCGAATTTCTCCAGGGTTTCCGGCCGCACGCCGAGCATCGCCGTCTTGGCCGCGTTGGAATAGGTGACGAAGCCGCGGTCGAACCAGGCCGAACTGCCGGCCGTGTGGGTGACCGCCTGGGCGACCCAGCCGCCGGTGCAGGATTCCGCCGTCGCCAGCGTAAGTGACCGCTCGCTCAGGAACCATCCGGTTTCCACCGAGAGGTCGGCCAGGGCCTTGTCCATCAGTGGAGCCTTTCCAGCAGCGCCTTGGCCAGGGCGAGCGTCAGCACCGTCCAGGCGGCGGCGGCGGCATCGTCCATCATCACGCCGAAGCCGTTCTTGAAGCGCCGGTCGAACCAGTCGGCCGGCGGCGGCTTGACGATGTCGTAGAAGCGGAACAGCAGGAAGGCCGCCGTCTGCCACGCCGCCCCGGAGAGCGAGAGGTAGATGCCGTGCGGCGATTCGGCCAGGGCGGGCGGCACGAACATCAGCACCGCCCAGAAGGGCACGATCTCGTCCCAGACGATGGAACCGTGGTCGGCCATGCCCAGGTGCCGGCCGGTGACCTGGCAGCACCAGATGCCGAAGGCGAACATGAGGGCCAGGAACAGCGCGAAGTTGGCATCCGCCGGATAGGCCAGGCGCAGCAGCGGATAGGTCGCCCATGCGAAGGCCGTGCCCGCGGTGCCCGGCGCGAAAAAGGACAGCCCGCTGCCCAGCCCGCAGGCGACGAAATGCGCGGGGTGGGAGAAAAGGAAGCGGAAGGGTGGCGGCGGGGTCTTCTTGATGATCATGGAGGGGATTGCGGGGAAGGGGTGATGAAATGGTCGTAGCCGCGCGATTCGACGGCGACGGGCCGGCCTTCGGCATCGGAGAGGTCGATGGTGCCGGGGGCGCCAATAGCAACGCTTCCGATGCAAGTGAGCGCCAACCCGAGTGCGCCGGCCAGCACTCCGATGTCGGTGTTCCGGCCGGCCGGCGCCGTGAAAACCAGCTCGTAGTCGTCGCCGCCGGAAAGCATGCAGTCGCGCTCTATAGTCAGCGCCGGCGGGACGGCGAACCGCAGGCTTGCGGCGACGCCCGAGGCTTCGAGGATGTGGCCGAGGTCGGCGAGCAGCCCGTCGGAAACGTCGATGGCCGCCGTCGCCAGTCCGCGCAGGGCCAGCCCCAGCGCCACACGCGGCTGCGGGCGGTGGAGCGCGGCGAGGCATTCGGAAAGCCGCGGTTCGGCCAGCGCGGCGCGGCCCTGCAAATGGGCCAGCCCCAGCGCGGCCCGGCCCGGCTGGCCGGAGACCCAGACCTCGTCGCCGGGTTTGGCGCCCGAGCGCAGCAGCGCCGCTCCTTGCGGAACCTCGCCGAAAATCGTGACGCAGAAATTCATCGACCCTTTCGTCGTGTCGCCGCCGATGACGTCGATGCCGAACGCGTCGGCGCAGGCGAAGAAGCCCGTGGCGAACCGGCTGATCCACGGCTCGGTCGCCGCCGGCAGCGCGCAGGCGAGCAGCGCCCATCGCGGATTCGCGCCCATCGCGGCCATGTCGGAGACATTGACGGCGAGCGCCTTCCAGCCGAGGTCTTCGGGGTCGGTGTCGGGCAGGAAGTGCGTGCCGGCCGCCAGCATGTCGGTGGATACGAGCAGCTCGCAGCCGGGGGAGGGGCGGACGATGGCCGCATCGTCGCCGACGCCCAGCACGCTGTGCCGCACCGGGCGCTTGAAATAGCGGTCGATCAGTGCGAATTCCGAGAGCACAAAAAACCTGGCGGGAATGGAAATGCTGGACGTTTCAGCTACTTCTCGCTGATCGCCAGTTTCTTGGGTGGCTTGATGGTTGCCGAGTTGAAAGCCACGATTTTGCCCCAGTCTATTGCGCCGTCTTCGGCACAGAAGTCACGAATGAACTCGGCGGCAAAACGATTGGCGACCTTGGCATATTCCTTGTGGAATACCTCGTTCCTTTCCTTGGCCCTATGGCCGAGCGGCTCGACGATTTCCTGATACATCCGGTCATTGCCCGAGATGAGCTCCCAGAAGGATTGCCCGCACAGTTTTTGATAGTCACCTTTCTCCGGTTTGCTATCACGACCGTAGCAACAGCCATTGACGGCGATTAAATGCTGCTTGTTGCCAACGATCTTGCGCGCTTGACGAAAGTACTCGCGCATCTTTTTCACTTGGCTGGCATTTCCCCAGTTTGGGCCGGACTTGATGGAAACGAGGTAACGTACTCCATCGCGATCGAATTCGAGGTCTATACCTTCGGTGGCAGACTTTCGGCCAGCATAGGTTTTCTGGCAAACATGGATTGCAAGAGTTTCGAGGAAGTCTCCGAAGACGGTTTCTTCCTGCGATGAAAGGTGTGCATCGAGTAGTTGCTTGACCAACTCTCCAGCGGTTTCGATATGCTTGGCCTTGAATAGATACGGGTTTTTGCGGCCAAGCACCTTCTCAAGCTTTAGCCCGGCGAGGCTTTCCAGGCGCTTCTGATGGAAGCTTGGAATGTTTTTTTCGATGAACTCGACCATTTGTTTCCTGGTTAGTAACGGCATAGCGGGCACGCTCCTCCAAGAGTTGGTACTGGTTACCGAGCACGGTTTCGCGTGCCATTTCGCAATATTCAAAAAGGATATCTATTCCGACCGCGTTTCGCCCCAGCGACTTGGCAACTTCAAGTGTCGTTCCTGAGCCAGCGAATGGGTCCAGCACCCAATCGCCTTCGTCCGTGAAGAGTTTGATGAACCACTCTGGCAAGGCGCGTGGAAACGCTGCGCTGTGATTCTTGTTGCCACATTCCGTTGCCAAGTGCAGGACGTTCGTCGGATAAGCCATCGTCCGTTGTGCCCAGTTGGCGATGTTCTTGCCGAAGCCGCTGCCTACCTGTGAGTCGAAGCGGACTACATCATTTTTACCCAGCGATTTGAGGCGGGCATCGGCCCAATCGCCCATCGGAACCATTACTGATTCCTGGTTCATTTTGAACTTGCGCGATTTTGTGAAGTGCAGGCAGCGTTCCCATGCATCTCGAAAGCGGTTCGGCCATTTGCCTGGATAGCAGTTGCGTTTGTGCCAAATGTATTCATCAGTCCATAGCCATCCCTGTTGGCGCAGGGCCAAAATGAGTTCAATCACATAGGTATGGCGCTCCCCGTTCTCGGCCTTTTCCTTGATGTTGAGTACGAATGAACCGGTGGGTTTGAGGACGCGCAAGAACTCGGCGGAGCGTCCGATGAACCAGTCGACATATTGTTCAGGCTTGATGCCGCCGTATGTGTGTTGGCGGCGGTCGGCATAGGGCGGCGAAGTGACGATCAGATCAAAAAAATCATCCGGATAGTGTCTCAGTTCCTCGACACAGTCCCCTTGTACGATTTCGGTTTTAAGGGCCATTGCGACGGTATTACTTTCCGGCCTCACCCGGCCGCAGCACGGGCGCCAGCTTGTCGAGGATGCCGTTGATGAACTTGTGGCCGTCGGTGCCGCCGTAGGTCTTGGCCAGCTCGATGGCCTCGTTGAGGATGACGCGCCAGGGGGTTTCCGGGTGGTGCTTCAGCTCGCAGGCGCCGAGGAGCAGGATGCCGCGCTCGATGGGCGAAATTTCGTCCCATTTGCGGTCTATGAAGGGCGAAAGCGATTCGCGCAACGCCCCGGCGTCGTCCAGGGTTTCGGAAAGCAGCATCCGGTAGAGCGCGACATCGGATTTGTCGAAGCCGGCCACGCCTTCGGCCTGCGCCCGGATCGCCGCCTCGTCCTGCCCGCCGACCAGGTGCTGGTAGAGGCCCTGGATGACGAACTCCCTTGCGCGGTGCCTGGGTGACTTGCTCACTTCACCGCACGCAGCAGGTTGGCCATTTCGACGGCGGCCTGGGCCGCCTCCATGCCCTTCTGTGCCATGCGCTCCAGCGCCTGGTCGTCGTTCTCGGTGGTCAGCACCGCGTTGGCGATGGGGATGCCGGTGGCGAGCTGCACGTCGGTGACGCCGCGGGCGGATTCGTTGGATACGATCTCGAAATGGTAGGTCTCGCCGCGGATCACGCAGCCCAGCGCCACCAGGGCGTCGAACCTGCCGCTCTGAGCCATGGTCTGCAAGACCAGCGGAAGCTCCAGGGCGCCGGGCACGGTGGCCAGGGTGACATTGCCGGGGGCGACGCCCAGCCGGCCGAGCTCATGACAGCAGCCGGAAAGCAGGCCCTCGCCGATGTCGCTGTTGAAGCGGGCCATGACGACGCCGACGCGCAGGCTGGCGCCGTTCAGGTCGGGCTCGAGTTCGCGGATGTCGGCGCAGCGGCCGCCGGAAGTCAGTCCGTCCGGCACGGCGGGATTCGGGGTGAAACTCATGCTTCCTCCGGAGAAAGATAACCGCAGACTTCGAGGCCGAAGCCGGCCATGCTGGGCATCTTGCGCGGGCTGGCCATCAGGCGCATCTTGCCGACGCCCACCTCGCGCAGGATCTGGGCGCCGATGCCGTACAGGCGCGGGTCCCACTTGGCCGCCGCCGGCTTCTGGCTGTCCTCCCGCAGGGCTGCCAGCAGATCGTCGCCGGCCTCCTTGCGATGCAGCAGCACGATGACGCCGCTGCCGCGCTTGCCGATCACGCGCATGGCCTGCTCGACGCTGAAGGTGTGGCGGCGGCTGGCGCAGTCGAGGAAGTCCAGCACCGAGATCGGCTCGTGCACGCGCACCAGCGTCTCCGCGTCGGGCGCGATCTCGCCCTTGGTCAGCGCGAGATGGACTTCGCCGCTGGTCTGGTCGGCATAGGCGCGCAGGCGGAACGTGCCCTGGGCGCAGGCCACTTCGCGGTCGGCGACGCATTCCACCAGCTTCTCGTTTTCAGAGCGGTAGTGGATCAGGTCGCGGATGGTGCCGATCTTCAGGTTGTGTTCGCGGGCGAATTCAATGAGATCCGGCAGCCGCGCCATGGTGCCGTCGTCCTTGAGGATCTCGCAGATCACGGCGGCGGGTTCGCAGCCGGCCATGCCGGCGAGGTCGCAGCCCGCCTCGGTGTGGCCGGCGCGCACCAGCACGCCCCCCTTCTGGGCCATCAGCGGGAAGATGTGGCCGGGCTGGATGATGTCCGCCGGCTTCGCGTTCTTCGCCACGGCGGCCTGCACGGTGCGGGCGCGGTCGTGCGCCGAAATGCCCGTGGTGACGCCCTCGGCCGCCTCGATGGACAGGGTGAATGCCGTGCCGTGGGGCGTCTTGTTGTCGCGCACCATCAGCGGCAGGTCGAGCTGCCGGCAGCGCCCCTCGGTCAATGTCAGGCAGATCAGGCCGCGGCCGAACCTCGCCATGAAATTGATGGCCTCGGGCGTGCAGTGCTCGGCGGCCATGACGAGGTCGCCCTCGTTCTCGCGGTCTTCCTCGTCGACGAGGATGACCATCCGGCCGGCGCGCATGTCGGCGACGATGTCTTGTACGGAACTGGTGCTCATGGGGGCGATCTCTGGGTTGGGACGGGCATTTTACGCCCGCGCGTCGGGGTTCAGCATCCGCTCGACGTATCGGGCGATCAAATCGACTTCCAGGTTGACCCGGCCGCCCGGCTTGCAGTGCTTGAGCGTCGTCGCCTCGACCGTGTGCGGGATCAGGTTGATCGAGAAGCTGCGTCCCTTGACCTTGTTGGTGGTCAGCGAGACGCCGTCGACGGTGATTGAGCCCTTGCGGGCGATGTACTTCGCAAGCGCTTTCGGCGCCTTGATCACCAGCTCGTGCGATTCGCCGATCTTATCGAACTTCACCACCTCGCCCACGCCGTCGACGTGGCCGGAAACGAGGTGGCCGCCGATGAAGTCCGACAGCCGCATGGCCTTTTCGAGATTCACCTCGCCGCCCTCCGCGTCGAGGCCGACGGTGCAGTCCAGCGTCTCCTTCGACACATCGACCTGCCACGAATTTTTCTTCTTCGCGACGACGGTGAGGCAGACGCCGGAATGGGCGATGGAATCCCCGATGGCGACATCGGAAAGCTTGAATCCGGGCGACTCGACGGTCAGTCGAACGCCCTTTTCGAGGGGTTGCAGATGGGTGATCTTGCCGGTGGCGGCGACGATGCCTGTGAACATGGAATGGACTCCTTCAGCGCAGCGCGCGCTCGACGATGGGCAGGAATTTTTCCGGCGGCAGGTAGCCGATGACGGTCAGGTACGCGAGCTCCTTGCCGGATCTGTCGAAGAACAGGATGCCCGGCGGGCCGAAGAGGTCGAATCGCTTGAGCAGGGCCTTGTCTTCGTCGCTGTTGGCGGTGACGTCGGCCTGGAGCAGCACGAAGTCCTTCAGCCGCGCGGCCACCTTGGGGTCGGCGAAGGTGAATTTCTCCAGTTCCTTGCAGGTCACGCACCAGTCGGCGTAGAAATCGAGCATGACCGGTTTGCCGGCCGCGGCGGCCTGACGGAGACGCTCGTCCAGCTCGGCGGCATCCAGTATCCGCTCGAATTTCACGGCATGCGCCTCGGGGGCGGCGGCCGTTCCGGCGGCGGACCGCAGGAAGCCGAGGGGCTGGAGGGGGTCGCGGCTGCCGCCGAGGATGCCGGCCAGCATCGCCGTGCCTGCGAGCAACATGACCAGGCCGATGCCCTTCCACAGCCGCTGCCAGCCGGAGGCGTGCGCGGGCAGGAGGTCGATGGCGTGCATGTGGATCGCCGGCACGATCAGGAGCAGCGCCCATCCCAGCATCTGCGCCCAGGCCGGGATGACCGGCGAGACCATCCACAGCGCCGTGGCGAGCATGACCACGCCGAAGAACTTCTTTACCGCGTCCATCCATGGCCCGGCTTTGGGCAGCAGCGAGCGCGAGAACACGCCGACGGCAAGCAGCGGCGCGCCCATGCCCAGCCCCATGGCGAACAGCGCCGCGCCGCCGAGCGCGGCGTCCTTCGTCTGCGCGATATAGAGCAGCGCGCCGGCCAGCGGCGCGGCCACGCAGGGGCCGACGATCAGGGCGGAGAGGGCGCCCATGACGGCGATGGCGCCGAAGCTGCCGCCCTGCCGGTTGGCCTTTTCGGACAGCCGGCCTTGCAGCGCCGCCGGCAGTTGCAGCTCGTAGAAGCCGAACATCGACAGCGACAGGACGACGAAGACCAGCGCGAAGCCGCCGAGCACCCAGGCGTTCTGGAGTGCGGCGGAGAGCAGGGTGCCGGAGAAGCCGGCCGCCACGCCGACGGCGGCGTAGGTGGCCGCCATGCCCAGCACGTAAGCCGCCGAGAGGAAGAAGGCGCGGGCATGGGTGAGCGCGTGGCCGTGATGGACGATGATGCCGGAGAGGATGGGGATCATCGGGAACACGCAGGGCGTGAAGGTCAGCAACAGTCCGAAGCCGAAGAAGCTCGCGAGGACGATCCAGAAGCCGCCATTCTTCAGCAGGCCCGCGATGGCGCCGCTTTCGCTGTCGCCGCCGGGCCTTACGGCAGCGGGGGCGCCGGACGCGGGCGCCCCCGCGAGGCTGATCTTCGCCTGCTGGGTCATGGGCGGGTAGCAGACGCCGCCGTCCCAGCAGCCCTGCGAGGCGGCCTTGAGCGTGAAGGTCGTCGCGCCCCCTGCGTCGAGCACGGGAATCGCGATCGCCAGCTCGCCCCGGTAGGTTTCCACCTTGCCGAAGAACTCGTCGTCCTTGATTTTGCCCGGCGGGAGCTTCGGCTCGCCGAGCTTCACCGACGCCGGTTCCGTCATGAAGCGGATCTTGTCGCGGTACATGTAGTAGCCGTCGGCGATCCGCCAGCGGACCTCGATGGTGTTTGGATCGAGGGCGCGGGCTTCGAGGCGGTAGGCCTGCTCGGCCTCTAGGGGGTCATCGGCGGCCAGTGCGGAAAAGGTGGCCAGGAGCAGGAGCAGCGTCAGGCGGATCATCGGGTTTCCTTGGTGATCCATTCCAGATACGCCGGAAGACCGGCGGTAACGGGAATGGCGACGATTTCGGGGAGTTCATAGGGATGCGCGGCGCGGATTTCCGCCTCCAGCGCCGGGTAGCGCCCGGTGGTGGTCTTGATCAGCAGCGGCGTCTCCCCGGTCTCATCGACCCTGCCCTGCCAGCGGTAGACCGAGCGGCAGGGGGCCAGGATGTTCACGCAGGCCGCCAGCCGGGCCTCGACCAGGCGGCCGGCGAGCGCGCGGGCGGAGGCGTCGTCGGGCAGATTCGTGAGAACAAGCAGGGTATCCACCGCCCTATTCTACCGTCGGCCGGGCCGCGGATTGGATTAGTCTCCCCGTGAGACTGTCCACAGGAACGGGTGCAGGCATGCTTGCGGAAGAATTGCCGACCACGGAACGAAAACGGTTCGAGCGGGAAACGGTGGCGAATCGCGATGCCGAAGCCGAGTCATTGGGCAAGGCCGCGGCGGAACAGCGGGCCACGGCGGGGGCGGTCGCCCGCGAACGGGCCGAAGCCGAGGCGCTCGATACCGCGCGGCGGCGCATCCAGGCCGACACCATGGCGCAGGAACAGGCGCGGGCGCGCATCCAGATGGAGGCGGCCGCGCGGCAGCTGGCCATCGAGCGGGCCCAGGCGGAGCGGGACGCCGAGAAGGCCGCCCAGGCGCGCGTCGAGATCGAGGAGCGCGCCCTGGCGGAAGCCCGCCGGCGCGAGTTCGCCGCGGCGGACTTGGCGACGGCGGCGGCTGCCCGAGCCCGGCGGGAAACCGAGGCCGAGGAACTGGCGCGCCAGCGGGCGGAAGCCGAACGCTCGGCGGCCGAGCTGGCGCTGGAAAGGACGCGTGCGGACCAGACCGCCGAGGCCATGGCCATGGCGCGGGCGGCGGCGGATCGCGATGCCGCCCGGATGGCGCTCCAGCGGGCCGAACAGGAAACCGAGGCCTGCCATGCCGCCGAGGCGTGCCTGGAAACGGAACGCATCGCGGAAGCGGCGGCGCGCGAGCGTGCCGAGGCGGAGCGGCAGGCGGCCGAAATCGCCGCCGAGCACGAAAGGATCGAGGCCGAGCGCGCGGCCGTGGCGGCCCGGCAGGCGGCGCTGGAAGCCGAGCGGACGGCGCCGCGCAAACAGGGATTCCGGCTGCCGAGGATCAACCCCTTGCTGCTGGCGGCGGCCGTGGCGCTGGCGGCCGGCACCGGCCTCGGGCTATGGGCCGGGCCGAGGATTTCACCGTTCCTTTCCGTTTCCGGCCCGATGCCGGAAACGCGGCTGCGGCTGGACGACGATGCCGGGGCGTTCGCCCGGCGCGCGAACCCGGTCAGGACATCAGCCGCCGCCGCGTCAGCGCCAGCGCAATCCGGAAGGCGATAAGGGCGACGCCCGCGAGCACCGCCGCGTCGAGCAGCGGCGCCGCGGGCACCTGTCCGGACATCAGCGGGCGCACGAGGGTCACGGCATGGACGAGCGGCAGCGCCTGCGCGGCGGCCTGGAGCGCCGCCGGCATCTGCTCGACGGGAAAGAACACGCCGGAGAGCAGGATCATGGGCGTGATGAACAGCGTGAAGTAGTACATGAAGAAATCGTAGGAGGGCGCCACGGCCGTGGCGATCAGGCCCAGCGCCGCGAAGGCCAGGCCCGTGAGGAAGATTGCCGGCAGCGCCCAGAGCGCCAGCGGCGAGGAAGTCAGTCCCAGCAGCGCGGCGACGGCGAGGATGGCCGCGCCGGAGAGCGTGGCCTTGCTGGCCGACCAGAGCATCTCGCCCGCCACCACGTCGTCCAGCGATACCGGCGCGTTGAGGATCGCCTCCCAGGTGCGCTGCACATGCATGCGCGAGAAACCCGAGTAGAGCGTTTCGAACGAGGCCGCGTTCATCGTCGAGGCGCAGACCGTGCCGGCGGCGAGGAATGCGATGTACGAGCCGCCGCCGAGTTCCGGCATCGTCGCCGGCATGAGGCCGCCCAGCCCGTAGCCGAGGCCGAACAGGTAGATCATCGGATCGGCGAGGTTGCCCAGCAGCGAGGGCAGGGCCAGCTTGCGCCAGACCAGGTAGTTGCGCCGCCAGACGGCGATGGCGCGCAGGGAGAGGCTGGGGAAAATGGGAGTCAGTCTGATGATCGACCTCACCGCGGCTCACCCCCAAGGTAATCGGCAGCCCCGGCCCCTTCCGCATCGTCCAGGGCAAGGTAATTCGCGCGGCTGGCCACCGGTTTGCCCGTTTTCGCCTCCAGCTCCTTTCGCGCATTGCCGGCGACCGCGCCGCCTGCCTTCGCCGCGTGGCGGTTTTCCGCGAAGCCCTGCGCGTCCTTGCGGCGGGCGATCTCCGTCGTGCCCGCCTTGCCGAGCATCGTGAAGATCAGCTCCAGATCGGTCATGTGGTCGCGCAGGTTGTTGCCGGTCTTCACCTTGTCCAGTCCCTTGAGGCGGCTGTGCGCGCCCGGCGTCACCCCGAAAGTCGCCTTGGCGATCTCGGCGGTGAGGATGGCGTATTCCCGGCCCTCGGCCACGCCGCGCGCCTTCCACTCGTCCGTCAACTCGCCGCGCACGGCGATGGAACGCAGCCGCTTCTCGATCCACGCCTGCGGATAACCCTTGGCCTGGTACAGCTCGCGGGCACGGGCGCTGGCCAGTTCCGGGTTCCCGATTTCCTTCACCCGCTCGTAACCCACCTGCGCCAGCCAGCGCTTGAACGGCTCGGTGCGCGGCGAAGGGATGGACTGGATGATGCGGAACAGGGTTTCCGTATTGGCGCAATCGGTTTCACGTTGCTTGCCGTCCGGCGCAGCGAGTTTCAACCTTACGATTTTCTCGTAAGGTTGCCCGGAACCCGCTTCCTGAGCCAACTTTCGCTTGAGGTCTGACCAGTAGCGGTTTGCGTTGTTGCTCTCCGACAAGATTCCCACCACGTCGATGACCGAAAACCACCATTGGCCCTCATACCATGTACGCCGAATGGCCGTTTCTTGAAATACCGCGATCTGCTGGTCAGGTTGCGTCAATGTCATGATTTTCTTGCTCATGGGCAGCTTTCCAACAGTCAGTACCGACGGGATGGCGGGAAACGACCTGAATCTGAAATTGGTGACAACGGAAAGCAGATGTTCAACGTTGGAATTAAACGACATGAACAGCTTGGCGCGCTGATTCACCCGAGTGATGGGCTAGCACCCTATGGAAACAACGCATTGAGCAACCCACCAGTGTTCAACGGGCCAGTAAATCTACTTCTCGGAATATCACGGTAGTGAGGCCGTACCTTCTTCTTTCCATCCTCGCCTCGCTTGATTGGCGAGACAGATGCCTTCTCGTCCTTGACACTCGGCATGGGTTCGCTCGGCAAGCCACCAAAGAAGAGATAGTGTTCAATAGTCAGGTCGGACTCTGAATGAACCACTACCACGACGCAACTACCGGGCAGGCGAGTGAACTCAAGCCGTACAGAGAACTTTCTGGCACTGCCCTTCAAATGAACTTGCTTCACCTGAACGTACCGTTGCCTGTCTCCGCAGGCAAGGACAAGATCGAAGCCAGAGTCATCAACCTCAGAGTTGAAAATGTGAAGTTGCACCGTGGGATCGCGGCGCCACAGTTCGCCGGCGAGGCCAGCTACCAAGCGATGAACAAGAACGTTCTCGACATAGGAAGAACGCTCGGCAAGAGCTTTGCGATATGCGGATGAGTCGACCATGAATGGGGCGTTATCAGTTATTTATTCGCCATACTGAACTTACCAGCGCAGCTCATCGCCGACCATAACGCTGGTTTTTTCTTCCCTTCCATAGAGGCTTATCAATTTGTCTAGCATCTTCCGAAGTTCAGGGTGTGACGAAACATCATGCGATTTTGGGCTGTTCACGGATTTCCTACGGTAAACAAGCGTGCCGACGGTAATGCGGGCGGCATGCAGTTATAGAGGAACGAAGGCGTGTCCTCTGTGTTCAACTGGAAGATCTTGAGCTTGAGATACGCCATATCGCGGAAGCCTCGGGCACGGCGGCGCAGCAGGGCGATGGAGACGTTGCCGGCCTCCAGTCGCGCAGTGGTGATCGGATGAGCGGCGTAGGCGCAGATGCCGGAACGATGGGACTGCAAGGTCTTCACGAACTTGGCAAGGCCCGTGATCTTGGCGGCCTTGGCCATGCCGCACCAGTCGTCAAGGCGCTCGGCCATGTCCGTCGGTGTGGCCGGCTGGTGCCACAGGCGCTGCAACTGCTCCTTGAGCGTGTAGAGGGAAGCCAGCGGTTGGTTCTGTGCCAGCAACAGGTCAAGCCGGCCCTGGTCAGTGTCCTTGAGGGTGCTGCGATTGGAGAGCAGCAGCCACAGGCTGCCCTTGATCGCCTGCTGGCCGGTGAGGTCGCCCAGCGTCTTGGCCGCCTTGAACTCGGCGCGGCGGCAATCGCGGATCACCTTGTTGAACATCTGCATGACGTGGAAGCGGTCGAAGACGATGGATGCCTGCGGCAGCGATTCGCGCACGGCGGCGATGTAGGCCGGCCCCATGTCGAGCGCGACGGCCTTGATGCCGGCAGCGCACTCCTGCGACAGGGCGTCGAGGAACTCGATCAGCACGGCGGACTCGCGCCCTTCCTTGACCCACAGGATGCGCCCGTAATGGGTGCCGGGCGACAGGTCATAGACCAGGGTGAAGTAGCTCTGTCCCTTGGCGCGGGCGACTTCATCGACGCCGAGGTAACGAATACCGGCAAGGGTTTGCGGCTGCGGAATTGGAATCGTCTCCGCCAGGTGTGCGCATTCGATGGCTTTCACCGAATCCCAGGACAGGCCGAAATGGCGCGCCACCGCCGAGATCGGCATGTGCCGGGCCAAGCCGGCGATCAGCCGCGCCAAGCGTTTCGTCACCCGCGCCTTGGGGCAGACAAACGGCAGTTGCTCCACGCGCACGTGGCCGGGCGACAGAAAGGTCTCGGCGTACTCGATCTCGACTTCGCAGGGCCAGCCGCCGATGGGTACGTCTCGCACCGTCCGCCGCAGCAGACGATTGACCTGCCCACGCCGCCCCGTGCGGCTATCCACCGGCCGCCGGCGCCGGTCACGGTTGCAGATGACCCGCACCCGACCGCCCTCTTCATCGAATACAACGCTCTTGATCACTTGCCCCTCAAGCCCCAAAATCTTCGCCGGGATGACCGCTCCCATAATGTTGTACCTACCCGAGTCCTGGAAAACCCGCGTGGATACACCATCTCAGGGATGTCGGTCATCTCATTTACCGTAGGATTTGCCGGAAGAGCCCGATTTTGCAAGCAGGCCAGTCCAGATAATTCGACCATTTCTTGCATCAGTAACAATGAGATCGGAATTATGGGTAGGAATCGTCGTATGTGTGGTTCGAGTTGAATAGGTAGATGCAGTCCCACTCACAGGGACTGTACCGACGTTACCTGAAACAACCGTCGTTTTTACATCGGGAACCGATAATGCAATGGGGGCGGGAAATTCTTTGATATTGATCGACATTACATAGCGTGCAGCACTTTTATCGGTAACAACATTAATGCCCGCTGCTTCAACTGCATCCTTCAGCGTGGCGGTGTATTTCTGATAAGCAATTGAGCCAGTAGTCTCGATTTCGAGAAACAATGGGTCGGATTTAGTAATGCTGGTATTTGGCGCAAGTTGGGATTGCACAGTGGCAACTGCACATCCGGCAAGCAAAGATGCGAGGCTGATGATTGCGAGTATTTTTGAACTCATGATTGCAACTCCATAGCATGTGCCTGAATCAAAATGACCAAGTTTGCTTTCCCCAGCGGCCGAGCCACAAAACGCCGATAGCATACCCGTAGCACAGCCGATTGTCCGCTTCGGGGCAAAGTGCTCTACGCCCGCTTCTGGCCGTCCCCTCAGTCCCTCAGCTCGTGGCCGGTCAGCTTGAGGAATACGTCCTCGAGGTTGGCGGGCCGGTCGTGCAGCGCCACCACTTCGCGGTCGAAGTGCTCGTGGATCAGTTGCCGGGGGGCACCCTCGCTGACGATGCGGCCGTCGTCCATGATGGCCAGCCGGTCGCAGAGGCGCTCCGCCTCGTCCATGAAGTGGGTCGTGAGCAGGATGGTCTTGCCTTCCGACACGAGCCGCTTCAGGTGTTCCCAGATGAGGCGGCGGGCCTGTGGGTCGAGCCCGGTCGTGGGCTCGTCGAGGATCAGCAGGTCGGGGTCGTTGACCAGCGCGCGGGCCAGCATCAGGCGCCGCTTCATGCCGCCGGAGAGCGTGCGGATGCCGTGCTCCGCCTTGCCGCCGAGCCCCGCGAATTCGAGCAGGCCGGGGATGCGCCGCCGGATCGTGCGGTCGGGCAGGCCGAAGTAGCGCCCGTAGACCAGCAGGTTCTCGGCGCAGTTGAAGTCGGGATCGAGGTTGTCGAACTGGGGCACCACGCCCACGCGGCTGCGCGCCTCGCGGGCGCGCGCCGGCACCGGCTCGCCGACCATGACGATGCTGCCGGCGTCCGGCAGTGTCAGGCCCAGGCAGCAGCGCAGCGTCGTGGTCTTGCCCGCGCCGTTGGGGCCGAGCAGGCCGAAGCACTCGCCGCGCCGGAGGGAGAACGAGACGCCGGCGACGACTTCGCGGCCGCCGTAGGACTTGTGCAGGTCCCTGACCTCCAGCGGCGCGCTTTCCCCTCCGGGCATCAGATCTTCAGGCGCTCGACGACGCGTCCGTTGGCGAGGTGCTCCTCGACGATCTCGTCGATGTCCTCCCTGCCCACGTAGGTGTACCAGGTGGCCTCCGGGTAGACGACGATCGTCGGCCCCAGCTCGCAGCGTCCCATGCAGCCGGCGCTGTTGATGCGCACGTTGCCGGAAATCCGTTCGCCCATGGCCTTTACGCGGGCCTTGCAGTAGTCGCGCATTTCCGTGGCGCCGTGGTTGTTGCAGCACGTCTCGCCGCCTTCGCGCTGGTTGGTGCAGAAGAAGACGTGGTACTTGTAGTGGCTCATGCGATCCTCCGTGTGAGGCCTCCAATCTACCAAAAAGCCGGTTCCGGCAGAGATGGCCCGATAATGGAGGCCCCCGGACCTGGTGTGTGACGTGCAGCCATGAAGACATCGAGACGCAAGCAGAACCCGAACTATGTGGTCGTCCAGAAGGACGGCGCATTCATCGCGTGCTGTCCCGATCTCGACCTGGAGTGCCGCGGCGCGACGGAACGGGAGGCCGTGTCGAATCTCGAGGAGGCGCTGGCTCTCTTCTTCGAGGACCTGCCAGGCCCCGCCGACGGTTAGCGCGCCGGCGCGGGATACTTGACGGCGTTCTTCGCGATCTTGTCGCGCGCGGCGGCGATGGGGTCGATGCCCAGCGCGTCGGCCAGTTCCACGAGGTAGATCAGCGTGTCGGCGACCTCGTCGCGCACCTCGGCGAGCTTTTCCGGCGGGAGGTTCATGCTTTCCTCGGGCGTGGCCCACTGGAAATGCTCGACCAGCTCCGCCGCCTCCACGATCATGGCCATGGAGAGGTTCTTGGGCGTGTGGTACTGCCGCCAGTCGCGCGCGGCGGCGAATTCGCGCAGGGCGTCGCGCAGGGAGGCGAGGTCTGAAATCGTCATGTTCTTCCAGTCCGGAAAAGGAACAGCCAGGGCAGGGCCAGGAAGGGCCACAGGGTGGAGGCGAGCTTGGTGAGGCCGTGGAAGTTGATGAAATGGCCCGGATCCCAGGCTTGATAGGTGTGGGTGAGATAGGGATTGTCGGGAGCGAGGTTCACCAGGACCGTGGCGAGCAGGAGCGCCAGCGCCGCCGTCACGCGTCGCGCCGCCGCCGGCAGCCGGCCGGCGGTGATCCACAGCAGGAGGCCGGCGGCCAGCCCCACCAAGCTGCCGGGCGTGGCCCAGGCGAGCCCATTGCGGCCGTCCATCAGCAGCATGAAGGCGAAGCTCTTGCCGGCCAGCGCGGCCAGCACAAGGGCAAAGGGCAGCAGGCGAGCGGCCCGGCGGACGAGCAGGCCGGCGAGCAGGGTGGCGGCCAGGGTGTGGGCGGCCACCACGACGGCCTCGATGCGCGTGAAAGCCTGCGCGGAATAGAGCAACGGCGCAGGCAGTCCGATCAGTTCGCGCAAGCCGCCGTTGCCGAACAGCAGGGTTTCCGGATTGAACTGGGTCAGCAGCCAGAGCAGCAGCAGCAGGAGCCCGGCGTCGGCCAAGGCGCCGCGCAGGAGGAAACGCGTGCGCAAGGCGTGCAGGTGGCCGCCGTCCAGCAGCGACTGACTCCACCGCGCGCCGGCCAGTGCGCCCAGCACGCTGCCGAGGGCGTTGCAGGCGAGGTCGAGGTTCGAAGGCACGCGGCTGGGCAGGAAGTTTTGCAGGGTTTCCGTGACGAGGCTTAGGGACGTTCCGATCAGCGTCGCTCCCAGCACTGCGGCAACCAGTGGCAAATGCGAGGGCAGGCGCGGCCGCAGCGCCGCCACCCAGAGGAAGCCGAGGGGAACGTAGGCGGCGACGTTGGCCGTCAAGTCGAAGACCGTCGTGTAGCGCGGCCAGCCGACGACAAGAAAGTCGCCGATCCCGGCCCCGGAATCGCTCCAGCCAGAGAAGGGGTACAAGCTACCGTAGATCGCCAGCAGCGTCCAGGCAACGGCAAGGTAAAAGGGGAAAAGCGGACGTGTGTCAGGCACTGCGTGGATGCATCAGCCGCTCGCGCAGGCGGCGCAACGCTTCGGCGGGTGACAGCCGGGCCAGGTGAAGTGCGGGATCGAGGCGAGGCAGATCGATGCCGTCCAGCGTATTCTTGACCAGCAGGCCCAGGTCCGTCTCACCTTCCATCAGGAGCCGGCGGCTGAAGAACAGCGTATCCGGGTCTTCCTCGCGCGCCAGCAGGGCGATGAAGTCGCGGCTCCTGGCCGAGATGGCCAGGTCGGGCTTCGCGGCGTCGAAGATCGGCCGGAAGCCGCGCGTGCCGTAGGCGAAGCGCAGGGTCAGGCCGGCGTCGGTGACGCGGATGCTGAACCGCTTGCCGACGAGCGGCTCCAGTAGATTGCGCGGGATCATGCGGCCCAGGGCGAGATTGAGCGCCGCGATCAGCGCCAGGGTGGGCGGCAGTTGCGGCAGTCGTGCGCCGAGCTGCGCAAGCGGCGCGGGCAGCGTGAAGTCGGGAAGTTTGAAAGCTCTCATGCCTGTATCCATTCGAGTCCCGGCTGTCCATGCCAGAAGCCGTTGCAGAAGTCGCCGGAGAGCGTTCCGCGGCCGCGGAAGGCGGCCACCACTTCCGCCGTCCCCTCCGGCTGGGGGCTGATGCGCAGGATGTCGACGCCGGCGGCGGCCAGTCCGGGCAGGTCGGGGAGCAAATTATAGGTCTTCGCCGACTGGGTCTGGATGCCGTTGATGACCAGGAAGGGCTGGCCCTCGCGCGTCTTCGCCATCATGCCCTCGGGATAGTCGATGCACTTGAACTCGCAGGTGTCCTTCTGCAGGTTGAAGCGCCGCGCCGTGAAGCAGCGCGCCGAGTATGCGAGCGGCAGGCGGCCGAAGGCGAGCGCCTCCGTCTCCATGCCGGCGGGCAGGTGCGCGCGGATGCCGGCGAGCGTCTCGCGGCCCGCCTCCGGCGGCATCACCCAGCGCGTGGCGCCCGCCTCCGCCAGCAGGCGCAGGGTTTCGGGGTTGAAGACGTTGAGCGTCGGGCCGGCCACGAAGGGCAGCTTCGCTTCGGCGAGCAGGCGTACGGCGCCCATCTCGTTGGCCTCGACTCCGAAGCGCCCGTTGTTTACTTCGCGGCGCAGCGCCTTGAGGTCGGACTCGGATTCGACCAGCGTCAGGGTGGAGACCCGCACCTCCTTGCCGGCCTGGATGAGACGGTTCGCCACGTCCAGCCAGTCTTCGAGCCGCAGCTCGTGGCGGCGCGAGCAGACCGTCTCGCCGACATAGACGATGTCCACCGGCATCGCGGCGACGGTTTCGTAGAAGTCGAGCGTCTGCCGCTTCGGCCAGTAGTACTGGAGCGGGCCCAGGGAAATCTTCATGTTCATTTCCAGGGGCGGTTGTAGGCGCCCAGCGTGTAGCTCTGGCCTTCTGAAACCTTGTTTAGGTCGGCCATCCACGCGGCCTTGGGTTCGAAGTGGACGAGGTCGCGGGCGCAGGCGTCGATGGCGTCGCGCCAGATTTTCGTCACCTGCGCCACGTAAGCGGGGCTGCGCTGCCGACCCTCGATCTTGATGGCGCGGACGCCGACGTTGATCAGCTCCGGCAGCAGCTTGAGGGTATTGAGGCTGGCCGGCTCCTCGATGGCGTAATAAGTTTCATCGTCGACATCGAAGCGGCCCTTGCAGATCGTCGGGTAGCCGGCGCGCTCGCCTTCCTGGAAGCGGTCGATGAGGATGCCGGCCAGGCGCGTCTCCACGCCCTGCGGCGTCTGCTCCCAGCGCACCGCCTTGCCCGGCGAGCAGGCGCCGTTGCAGTTGGGCGAGGTGCCGGTGGCGTAGGCCGAGAGCGCGCAGCGGCCCTCGACCATCACGCACAGCCCGCCGAAGCCGAAGACCTCGATCTCGACGGGGGTGTTCTTCACGACCTGTTCCACCTGCGCCATCGACAGCACGCGCGGCAGCACGGCGCGCTGGATGTCGAAGCGCTCGCGGTAGAAGTTGATCGCCTCGTAACTCGTGGCCGAGCCCTGCACCGAGAGGTGCAGCCGCAGCTCCGGGTGGGCGCGGCGGGCGTAGTCCATGAGGCCCGGATCGGCCAGGATGACGGCGTCCACGCCGAAGTCGGCGGCCTTGTCCACGGCGGCGGTCCAGCGAGCCCAGTTGTCGGCCTGGGGATAGGTATTCAGGGCGATCAGCACCTTCGCGCCGCGGTCGTGGGCGTAGCGGACGCCTTCGCGCAACTGGGCGTCGTCGAAGTTCAGGCCCGTGAAGTTTCGGGCGTTGGTGTCGTCGCGGAAGCCCGCATAGACGCAGTCGGCGCCGTTGTCGACGGCGGCCTTGAGCGCCGGCAGGCCGCCGGCGGGGCAGACGAGTTCTAAGGAAGCGGAACCGGGCATGGGAGGAACGACGCTTTTGAAAATCGCACAGATACGCAGTTTAGCGGAAACCGGCCCCGCAAATGCCCATGGCACCTATGGGGATACCCGTCGTATCCCGGGCCGGCTAAAACTTGTACCGTACTTCCCCGTAGAAATTGCGCCCGGGAAGCGGCAGGTTGTTCCAGAGCGACGTGCTCGAGTATTCCCGCGCATCCTTGTCGAACAGATTGCGGATGGATGCCGCGAACTCCCATTCCCTGTCGTGCAGGTATCGGACCGTGGTGTCCGCCAGCGCAAAGGAACCCAATGGCGAACGCGCATCGCCGGGCTTGAGGGGCCGGCTGTCGAACCATTTGGCCTGGAGGTTCCAGTTCCACTTCGGCAGGAATGCCCAGTCCGCGCGCAGATAGGCCTGCGTCATGGGGATCGACGCGTCGCGCAAGGGTGACGTGACGTCCTCGCTCTTCATGTGCGACAGGTTGCCGGACAGGCGCAGCGCGCGGGTTGCCTGCCACTGGGCCTCCAGTTCGATGCCGCGCGTGACGAAGCGATCGAAATTCTGGAATCTGTACGGCGACGGCACTTCCGGCGCGATGACCTGCGTGCGCTCGAAATCGTACAGGTTCACGCCCAGCCTGAGATCCCGCGAGGCCAGCCAGGAAAGCGAGCCCTCCCAGGTTTTCGACCGCTCCGGCTTCAGGCCGGGATTGGGCGGGTTGGCGGAGGTCGTGAGATGAAGCTCCAGATAGGAGGGTGCCCTGAACGCCTGCCCATACATCAGCTTCGCCGTGAGCCGGTCCGTGGCCTGCCAGACCAGCGCCAGGCGGGGATTGAGCGTGCCGCCGAAATCGGAATACCGGTCGTAGCGCACCCCCGCCGTCAATTCCCAGTCCCTGGCGAGGCTCCAGATATCCTGAAGGAATACATAGCCGGTCCTGCGCTTTTGCGGCGCGTCCAGGGGTTTCGGCACCCCGTCCCAATATTGGCTGAACGCGTACAGATCCTGTATCTGCAAGCCGCCGCCCATACGCAGCGCATGGTTCCGGAAGCCGCTGTAGGTAGTACTGGCCTCGAAATTCAGGCGGCGCTCCGACGAGTCCATCTGATTCAGGTTGACGGTGCCCGCGATGCCCTCCCAGAAACCGTTGCCCGAGCTGTATTCGATGTCCCGATAGCGCAGTTCGGCGTTGAGCCCCCAGTCCGGCGCAAACTCCGGGTTGTCGTAGAACAGCGCCAGATTGGCCTGGCGATCATTCGCCCGGGTCCGCGGGTCGAGGACGGCGGCGCCAGTCAGGCCGATCTGGACGTTGCCGTGCCGCGTGTGATCGGCCAGCATGCGCCAGTTCCCCTTGCCGACGGACAGGTGCAGGTCCGTGTTGTCCCAGGCGTACTCGGCGTTCCCGGCGGTGTCGCTCCTCGCCCGGGCGATGTAGGGATCGTGGCCGTCGGTGTGCGACACATCCGCCGTAAAGGCGATGTCGAGCCCGTTCCACTGCGTGCCGTGCCGCACCCAGGCCGCCCGGCTGCCGAAGCTGCCGGCCCGCACGCCGGCCTCGGATTGCTCGATCTTTCCAGCGGTTTTCGTGATGACATTGATCACGCCGGCGGAGGCGTCCGAGCCGAACAGGGCGGAACCGGGGCCGCGGATGATCTCGATGCGCTCGATCATGTTCGCCGGCATTCCCTTCCAGAAGATGCCGGGCGACCACACCAGATCCTTGGCGGGCGCGCCGTTCACCATCAGCAGCACATTGGCGCCGGAAGCGCCGCGGAAGGTGATCAGCGGCTTGAAGCCGAACAGATTGGTCTTGACGTAGATGCCCGGTACGGCTTGCAGGATATCCATGAGATTGTCCGCGCCGGTGGCCCTGACGTCTTCCGCCGTGATGACCGAAATCACGGAGGGCGCCCTGGAGAGGCTTTGCCTGGTATTGGTGGAGATGGTGACTTTTATCGCCATCAACTCTTCCAGGCTCAATGACAGCAACTGCTCCAGCTTCTCGTCGGCATGCGCTTGGACGGAAAGCACATGGCACAGACCAAGGATCGGTACGATGAGAGTGCGTTTTGTCATGCCCCCTCCAACATGGCAGCGCGGCGGTGTTTCTATAACTTTCGTATTGTATTGTAAAGCATCTCGACGTAATGAATTCCCCTCGGGTCAATGATGGGGAGGATGCCCGCCATTTGGCGTCATCGCACCTTGATCTCCGTCCACATGCGCGAAAGGCTGCGGCGCAGCTTCGGGTCGAAGTCGCGCAGCATTTCGAGTTTCGGAAGCGTCTCCGGCGGCGGAAAGATGGCGGGCTCTGCGGCGATTTCCGGCCGGATGTGCGGCATCGCCGCCGCGTTGGTGTTGCCCGCGCCGATCAGGTTCGAGACGTCGGCCGCGTTTTCGCCTTCGAGCATGAAGTCGATGAACCGGTGCGCGAGGTCGGGCCGCGCGCCGGATTTGTGGATCACGAAGCTGTCGACGGCCAGCACCGCCCCCTCCTTCGGCGTCGTGAAGTCGATCGTGAATGGCCGACCCGCCGCCTTCGCGTCCTCCCGCGCCCGGAACATGTCGTTGCTGTAGCCGTGGGCGACCCAGATGTTGCCGATGGCCAGGTCCTTGATGTAGGTGCTGTTGGAAAAGGTCGCCCAGTACGGCTTGGCGCGCAGGATCAGGCGCTTGGCCTCCTCCCATTGCGCCGGGTCGCGCGACTGCGCCGAGTGGCCGAGGTATTTCATCGCCGCCGCCATCAGCTCGCGCTGCGAGTTGAGCACCGTCACCCGGCCCTTGATCTTCTCAAGGTGCCTCGGCTCGAAGATCAGCGCCCAGGTGTCCGTGGGCAGCCCCAGATCCCGCATCTTCCCGGCGTTGACGCCGATCAGCGTCACCGTGGTGGCGTAGGGCGCCGAATGGCGGTTGCCGGGATCGAACCATGGGTCGCGGAATTCCGGCTTGACGTTGCCGAGGTTGGGCAGCCGCGGCTTGTCGAGCGTGCGCAGCGCGCCGCGCCGGATCAGCGATTCGACGGCGTTGCCCGTCGGCACCAGCAGGTCGTAGCCGACCGCGCCGGCCTCCAGCTTGGCCAGCATCTCCTCGTTGTCCGAGTAGTAGTCCTGCTTCACGCGGCAGCCGCAACGCCGCTCGAAGCGCCGTAGCGTCTCGTCGGAGATGTAGTTGTTCCAGTTATACAGGTGGAGCACGCCCTCGGCGCGGGCGAGCCCGGCCACGAGCAGCAGGACGAGCCAGGCGAGCCTCACCCCCGCTCCTTCAGCACATCTGGCGCGAAACGGCTGGCGAAGAAGATCAGCGTCAGCGTCAGCGCCATCAGCAGCGTCGACACGGCGTTCACCTCGGGCGTCACCGCGACCTTGATCATCGAGTAGATCTGCAAGGGAAGGGTGGTGACGCCGACGCCGGCGACGAAGAAGGTGATGACGAAGTCGTCGATGCTGAGCGTGAAGCTCATCAGGAATCCCGCCACGAGCGCAGGCAGGATCAGGGGCAGGGTGATGCGGCGGAAGGTCAGCCATGGCGAGGCGCCGAGGTCGCGCGCCGCCTCGAAGATGCTTTCGTCCATGCCGGCCAGCCGCGCGCGCACGATCACGGCGACGAAGCCGATCGAGAAGGTGGTGTGCGCGATGAGGATGGAGAGGAAGCCGAGCGTGAGGTCGAGCGACTGGCGGAAGAAGAGCAGCAGCGAGACGCCGAGCAGTATCTCCGGCATGGCCACCGGCGTGAGCACCAGCAGCGGCAGCCAGCGGAACCGGTAGCGGTGCATGGCGAGCCCCGCCATGGCGCCCAGCACCGTCGAGATCGAGGAGGAGAGCAGCGCGATCAGCAGCGAGTTGGCCGCGGCGCGCAGCATCTCCCCGTCGCCGAGGAGTTTTCCGTACCAGTCGAGCGTGAAGCCGACCCACTGCGCGTTGAGCATGGAGTCGTTGAAGGAGAACAGCACGACGACCGCGAGCGGAATGTAGAGGAAGGCATACACCGCGAGAGACGCGCTCCACAGCCAGAATGCGGATCGCTTCACGATACTGCCTCAGTGCCGTGCAGTCCGCGCCGCGCCGCCCAGGCGGTGAGGCCGGCGAGCGCCAACACCGCGACGGTCAGCAGGATCGAGAGCGCCGAGCCGAGCGGCCAGTCGCGGTTGTCGAGGAACTGCTCCTTGATGAGGTTGCCGATCAGGAGGTCGCCGGTGCCGCCGAGCAGCTCCGGTACGGCGAACATGCCGAGCACGGGGATGAACACCAGCGCCGAGCCGGAGAAGATGCCCGGCAGCGAGAGCGGGAAGGTGACGCGCCAGAAGCGCGTCCAGGCGGAAGCGCCGAGGTCCTGCGCGGCTTCGAGCAGGGCGGGATCGTGCTTTTCGAGGTTGATGTAGAGCGGCAGAATCATGAAGGGCAGGTGCACATAGACCATGCCGACGATCACCGCGAAGGGCGTGTAGAGCAGGCCCGCCGGCCCGAGCAGCATGATCCAGGCGTAGATGCGCACGAGGAAGTTGCTCGCGAAGGGCAGGATGACGAGCAGCACCAGCAGGTCGCGGCGCTTTTTCGGACTCTTCGCGATCAGCCAGGCCAGCGGGTAGGCCAGCACGACGCAGATCAGCGTGGAGAGGCCGGCGACGAGGAAAGAGCGGGCGAAGATTTCCGCGTAGATCGCGTCGCCGAGCAGGAAGCGGTAGGCCTCTGTCGAGGGCGCGGCGAAGGGCGCGAGCCCGCCGAACTCGCCCGGCTCGCGGAAGCCCGCCGCGACGACGATCAGCGCCGGGGCCAGGAAGAAGGCCAGCAGGAACAGCGTCGGTGGCAGGGTGACGAACCACTTAGCCACGGAGGAATACCCCCGCGTCCTGCCGCCAGCAGACGGCGACCGGGTCGCCGACCTCATGGAACTTGGCGCGCCCCGGCGCCGCGTTGGGCATCAGCGCCTCGAGGAGGAAGCCGTTGGCGAGTTCGATCTTGTAGTGCGTCACGTCGCCGAGGTACAGCAGCGCCTTGACGCGGCCCTCGAAGCGGTTCTTGAGGTCGGCCGATTCCCGGTGGCCGAACACGCGGATCAGTTCGGGTCGCAGCGCGAAGGCGCCGCGTTCGCCTGGCTTGAGCGGCCGCGGGTCGGTGGCCTCGATGTCGCCCAGCCCCGGCGCGGCGAGGTGCAGCAGCACCTTGCTCGCCGCCTTCACCTCGACCTCGATCAGGTTGCATTTTCCGATGAAGTCGGCGACGAAGCGGTTGGCGGGCTGGGTGTAGAGCTTGTCCGGTTCGTCGCACTGCTCGACATGTCCCTCGCGCATCACGGCGATGCGGTGCGCGAGCGCGAGCGCCTCCTGCTGCGAGTGGGTGACGAAGACGAAGGTGATGCCGACCTCGCGCTGGAGCGCGATCAGGTCGCCCTGCATCTCGACGCGCAGCTTGGCGTCGAGCGCGCCGAGCGGCTCGTCGAGCAGCAGTAGGCGCGGCTTGTTCACCAGCCCGCGCGCGAGCGCCACGCGCTGCTTCTGTCCGCCGGACAGCTCGTTTGGAAAACTGCAGGCCTTGTCATCGAGATGTACCAGGGCCAGGGTCTCGGCCACGCGCCGCCTGATCTCGTCCTTCGGACTTCCCGCCATTTCCAGCGGAAATGCGACGTTGCCGGCGACCGTCATGTGCGGGAAGAGCGCGTAGCTCTGGAACACCGTGTGCAGGGGCCGCTTCTCCGGCGGGATGCCGGCGAGCGAAACGCCGTCGAGCAGGATGTCGCCCTCGTCCGGCGCGTCGAAGCCGGCGATCATGCGCAGGATGGTGGTCTTTCCGCAGCCCGAGGGGCCGAGCAGAGTGAAGAACTCGCCGGCCCCGATCGACAGCGAGACATCCTTGACCGCTTCGAGGCTGCCGAAGCGGCGCGTGAGGTTCTTCAGTTCCAGGAGCGCCATGGCACCCCCATTCTAGTCAATGATGGTGCGGATGCTCCGCCACGTGATGGGTTTCCGCCGCCACGTGGTGCTGGAGTTCGTGCAGCGGCCGGCCGGGCGTCTTGTGGCCGACCCACTGGGGCAGCAGAGAGCCGGCCGCCATGCCGGCGGCCGAGATGAGGAGGCCGATCAGTTGCGGCGGCACGGGGCTTTCCTCGCCGATCAGCACCTCGATCAGCAGCCAGGAGATCAGTCCGCCGAAGGTGGCCATGAGCGCGCCCTGGGTGGTGGCGCGCTTCCAGAGGATGCCGGCGATGAGTGGCACGAAGGCGCCGGCGAGCGTGACCTTGTAGGCGTTCTCGACCATCTTGAAGATCGACGATTCCGAGTTGAGCGCGAAGGCCAGCACCAGGCCGGTGAAGCCGACCAGGCAACCGCGCATCACCCACAGGAAGCGGTGGTCGCCCATGTGCGGATAGAAGCCGCGCACGACGTTCTCGGCGAAGGTGACGGAGGGCGCGAGCAGCGTTGCCGACGAGCAGCTCATGATGGCCGAGAGCACGGCGCCGAAGAAGAGTACCTGCGCCGCGAGCGGCGTGTGCTGGAGCACCAGGATCGGCAGCACGAGCTGCGAGTCCCTCTCCAGGATGTCGGCGAACAGAGCCGGATCGATCAGCGTCGCCGAGTAGGCGATGAACATGGGCACGAAGGTGAAGCAGAAGTAGATCGAGGCGCCCAGGATCGAACCGCCCAGCGCGATTTTCGCGCTCTTCGCCGAGGTGACGCGCTGGAACACGTCCTGCTGCGGGATCGAGCCGAGCATCATGGTGATCCAGGCGCCGAGGAAGGTGATCCACTTGAGCGGATCGGGTTCGGGGAAGAAGTCCAGCTTGCCGGCGAGGCGGGCGTGGTCGATGACCGCCGCCGCGCCTGCGGCGCCCCCCGCCGCGTCGCCGCTGACCTTGCCGCTGACGATCCAGGCGATGAACAGCAGGCCGCCCATGCTGACGGCCATCTGCACGAAGTCGAGGATGGCCACCGAGAACATGCCGCCGAAGAAGGTGTAGGTCAGCACGATGGCCGCGCCGAGGATCATGCCCGTTTCCTGCGCCACCGCGCCGTCGGTGACGACGTAGAAGATGAGCCCCAGCGCCTTGATCTGCGCTGCGACCCAGCCCAGGTACGAGGCGACGATGCAGATCGTCGTCAGCACCTCCACCATGCGATTGTAGCGCATCCGGTAGAAGTCGCCGAGCGTCAGGATGTTGAGCTTGTACAGATAGCGCGAGAACAGGATGCCGGCCAGGATCAGGCACAGCGATGAGCCGAACGGGTCGGCCACCACGCCGCCCAACCCCTCTTTTACAAACGTGGCCGAGACGCCGAATACGGCCTCGGCGCCGAACCAGGTGGCGAACACCGTCGCCGTGACCACCGGCAGCGGCAGGCTGCGGCCGGCGACGGCGAAGTCCTTGGCGTTGTGCACGCGGGTGGCGGCGAACAGGCCGATGCCCACGGAAACCATGAGGTAGAGGACGACGAACCAGAGCAGCATTTAGCGATCCCTCGAACGATCGGATAAAAACCGGTGCAGCAGCCGCGGCAGTTCGGGCAGAAGCGCCGCCCACTGCGGCGCTTCGCGCTTGAGGTGGTTGAGAAGGCCGCGCCAGCCGACCTGTTCGCGCATCCATCGCTCCAGGAAGGGCTTGGCGGTCAGCCAGAGGTCGAGATCGGGGTCGAGCTGGCGGCCCAGCCCCTCGATGTTGAGCAGGGTCTTCTGTAACAGGACGAGTTGCGGCTGGATCTCGACGTTGAATCGGCGCGAGGTCTGGAACAGGCGCAGCAGCACGCGGCCGAAGGAGATGTCCTTGAGCGGACGATCGAAGATGGGCTCGCACACCGCGCGGATGGCCGCCTCGAAGTCGTCTATGCGTGTTTCGGCCGGCGCCCAGCCCGATTCGACGTGGGCCTGCGCGACGCGCTTGTAGTCGCGGCGGAAGAAGGCGAGGAAGTTGATCGCCAGGTAGCGCTGGTCGGTCTCGGTCAGCGTGCCGACGATGCCGAAGTCCAGCGCGACGTACTTGCCGCGGCTGGCGCCTTCCGTCGCCACGAGAATGTTGCCGGGATGCATGTCGGCGTGGAAGAAGCCGTCGCGGAACACCTGGGTGAAGAAGATTTCGACCCCGGCGCGGGAGAGCGCCTTGAGGTCGATGCCCGCTTCGCGCAGCCGGTCGAGCCGCGAAATGGGAATGCCGTGCATGCGCTCCATCACCATGACCGATGAGGTGCACCAGTCCCAATGGACCTCGGGCACCAGGAGCAGCGGCGAGTCCGCGAAATTGCGGCGCAGCTGCGAACAATTGGCCGCCTCGCGCATCAGGTCCAGTTCGTCGGCCAGGTGCTTCTCGAACTCCGCCACGACTTCCCTGGGCCGCAGCCGCTTGCCGTCGGCCCAGAGCCGTTCGAGCAGTCCGGCGAGGGTGTAGAGCAGGGCGATGTCGTGGCCGATGACATTTTTCACGCCGGGCCGCAGTATCTTGACGGCCACTTCTCGGCCATCGTGCAAGGTGGCGAAATGCACCTGGGCGACGGAAGCCGAGGCGACCGGCTCGCGCTCGAAAGTGGCAAATACGCCGCTCCCGCTCCCGTCATCCGTAACCGGCCTGCCGTAGGCCCGCTCCAGCTCGGCGATCGCCTGTTCCGCGGGAAAGGGTGGCACCTGGTCCTGGAGCTTCGCCAACTCGTCCGCGATGTCGGTGGGCATGAGGTCCCTGCGGGTCGAGAGCACCTGGCCAAACTTGACGAAGATGGGGCCCAGTTCCTCCAGAGCCAGCCGCAGCCGGACGGCGCGCGGCGCCCTCAGTTGGCCGGTGAAGTTGCGCCAGAAGAACGGAAGGCCGATCAGCCGCGCTGCGCGGCCGGCGTGGTCGTGTTCGAGCGCCAGCGCGTCCAGGCCGTGACGAAGGGCGATGCGGACGATCTTGAAAAGACGCAGGAGTCGCAAAATTCAGGGGCGGCAGTAGGGGAGGGGGCGAATCTACCCGCTTTTTTCCGGGCATGGAAGCATGCCGCCGCCGATCGGGTGATAATTAGAGGATGGCCGCCAAGATCCTCAGCGATGTGATGACCCGCCACGTGGATACCGTGGCGCCCCGTTGTCCCATCTCCACCGCGGCCTGGATCATGAAGGACGACCGCATTTCCTCCCTGGTGGTGGTCGAGAACGGCAAGGGGGTGGGCATGCTTACCGAACGGGACATCGTCCGGGCCATGCACCTCGACCTGAGGTATGAGACTCCGGTGTCCGCGGTGATGGGGACTCCACTGCTCGCCGTCGGCAGCAGCATGGAATTTCACGCCGCGGTCCGCCTGGCCTGCGAGCGGGGCGTTCGCCACCTGGTGGTGGCCGGCGGAGACGGCGTGCCCCTTGGCATCTGTACCGCCAGCGACTTCCGGTACCACATCGACCACAGCTTCTATGTCCGGCACCGGCTCGTGCACGAAGCGACCGATTTGGAACCCGTCCTCGTTTCGCCCCAGTCCCCGATCCGCGATGTGGCGGACCGGTTGGTGGCGCGCAACGTCCCGGCGGCGATCGTCGTCGAAGGCCGGCGCGCCGTCGGCATCGTCAGCGAGCGCACCCTGACGCGGATATTCGCCGGCGGCGTCGATCCGGGAACGCCGGTGGCCGACCACATGGCAACGCCGCTGCGCATCCTCCTCGGCGACGGATTGCTGGACGCCTCGCGGCTCATGCAGTCCGCACGGCGGCGCCACCTGGTGGTCGAAGACGAATTCGGCCGCGCCGTCGGCCTGCTGGCGGGGGATCGGCTGCTGTATCTGCTGCGAAACGATTACGAAAACTCCGCCCCGGACGACCGTCGCTTCATCGAAAGGCAGCGGCGCGCCGACGACGAACACCTGCGACTTTCCCTCGAAGCGGTGGAGGACGGCTTGTGGGACTGGGATATTCCGGTCGACCGCCTCCGCCTGAGCGCGCTCGGCCTCGACCTGCTCGGCTGCGCGCCGGAGGCTGCGCCGGTTTTCGCCTTTGCCGAATGGCAGGCGCGCGTCCATCCGGAAGATTTCGCTGCCGCCTGGGCGGAGATCGAATCCTGCGTCGAGGGGAGCGCCGCCTTTGCCGTGGATTTCCGCCTGCGCCGCGGGGATGGCGGATGGCTGTGGACCCACTGCCGGGGCAAGGCGGTGGAGTTTGACGCCGACGGCCATCCCCGCCGCATGGTGGGTACGCTCTCGGACGCGACGGAACGCTTCCGCATGCTCCATGCTCTGCGCGAAAGCGAGGGCAAGTATCGATCCATCCTGGCCTCCATGGCCGAGGGCGTGATGGTTCACGATGCCGACGGCCGCATCGTCGAGTGCAATCCCGCCGCCGAACGCATTCTCGGCCTGGCGCCGTCTCATATCCGTGGCAGCGATGACGCAAAACTGTATCCCGAAGCCGTCCAGGCCGACGGTTCGCCTTTTTCGGCCGAAGCCCATCCGGCCGCGGTGGCGCTGCGCACCGGAGAACCGGTTCGGGACGTGGTGATGGGCGTGCGAAAACCGGATGGCAGCCTGTCCTGGCTACGCGTCAATGCCGAACCGCTTCGGATCGACCCAAACGCCGCGCCGTACGGCGTCGTGGCGACATTTTCCGACATCACCCCCTTCTTCCGGCCATAGGTGGGACGCCCGCGGCGCCGCGGCCGGCGCCGGCTTTCGACCGGGCGGCACGCTGCCCGCTATAATGACTTCTTCGAGCTTGTTTCCGATGACCATGACATTCGATCCAAAGGCCCATCTCGCCGGTCTGTTGCGCATTGCGCTGGAAAGCGTCGCGCCCGGCACGCCGGCCGACATCCGCCTGGAACGGCCGAAGCAGGCTTCCCACGGGGATTTCGCCAGCAGCCTGGCCCTCCAGATCGCCCGCGCGCTGAAAATCAATCCGCGCCAGATCGCCGAGCGCCTCGTGCGCGAACTGCCCGTGTCGGCATGGGTGGACAAGGCCGAGGTGGCCGGCGCCGGCTTCATCAACTTCACGCTGGCCGCGGCCGCCAAGACGGGGGTGGTCGGGGATGTGCTGGCGCGCGGCGCCGAATACGGACGCGGCGCGAAAAGGCCCGGCAGGATCCAGGTCGAGTTCGTCTCGGCCAATCCGACCGGCCCGCTGCATGTCGGCCACGGCCGCGGCGCCGCCTACGGCGCGAGCCTCGCCAGCCTGCTGGCCTTCGCCGGCCATCAGGTCTGCCGCGAGTTCTATGTGAATGACGCCGGCCGGCAGATGGACATCCTGGCCGTGTCAACCTGGCTGCGCTATCTCGATCTCCATGGCGAGAAGGTGCCCTTCCCGCCCAACGCCTACCAGGGCGACTACGTGCAGGACATGGCGCGGCAGATCAGCGACGCGCACGGCGGCCGCTACGTGCATCCGGCGCCCGCCGTGCTGGCCTGCGTGCCGCCGGCCGACGGCGAGGACGGCGATCCCGAGGCCCATCTCGACGGCCTGATCGCCGCCGCCAAGGACCTGCTCGGCGAGGAGTGGGCCTACATCCACCAGCACGCGCTGACCGAACAGCTCGCCGATTGCCGCGAGGACCTCGAAGAGTACGGCGTCCATTTCGACTGCTGGTTCTCGGAGCGTTCCCTCTACGATACCGGCATGGTCGAGAAGGCCGTCGCCGAGCTGGAAAGCCGCGGCCATATCTATGTCCAGGACGGCGCGAAATGGTTCCGCTCGACCGATTTCGGCGACGAGAAGGACCGCGTCGTGCAGCGCGAAAACGGCCTCTACACCTACTTCGCCTCCGACGTCGCCTACCACGCCAACAAGTTCGAGCGCGGCTTCGTCAAGGTGATCGACGTCTGGGGTGCCGACCACCACGGCTACATTCCAAGGGTGATGGGGGCGCTCAAGGCGCTCGGCCTGCCCGACGACCGGCTCGACGTCGCGCTGGTCCAGTTCGTCAGCCTGTTCCGCGACGGCGCCAAGGTGGCGATGTCCACGCGCGCCGGACAGTACGTGACCCTGCGCGAGCTGCGAGAGGAAGTCGGGAACGACGCCTGCCGCTTCTTCTACCTGCTCAGGAAGTCCGACCAGGCCCTGGATTTCGACCTGACGCTGGCCAAGTCGGAATCGAGCGACAACCCGGTCTACTACGTCCAGTACGCCCACGCCCGCATCTGTTCGGTCATGGAGCAGTGGGGTGGCCATGAAGCCGATCTGGCCGCCGCCGACACGGCGCTCCTGACGAGCGAGAAGGAACTGGCGCTATGCGCGCGGCTCGCCGCGTTTCCCGAAATCGTCGCCGCGGCCGCCACGGACTATGCGCCGCATGCCGTCGCCTTCTACCTGCGCGAACTGGCTGGCGAATTCCACGGCTGGTACAACGCCGAGCGTTTGCTGGTCGAGGACGAGTCGCAGCGCCATGCGCGCCTTGCCCTGGCCGTCGCCGTGCGCCGGGTGCTGAGGAACGGCTTGGCGCTCCTGGGAGTTTCCGCCCCCGATTCGATGTAAGGTCCCGCCGAAAAATGAAGCGACAGAAAAATTTCGAGTCCGCGCAACCGCCCCGCAGTTGCGGCGGCACGCTGCTCGGCGTATTCATCGGCTTGGTGATCGGCGTCCTGATCTCCTTCGGCGTCGTCTGGATGCTGAACAAAACGCCCCTGCCCTTCCAGGACAAGGTCGGTCAGGTCGGTCTTCCGGAAGTGCCGGCCAACGGCCAGCTCCCCGCGCCCCTGCCGGGCAAGCCGGGCGACAAGGCCGGGGTCGGCGAAAGGCCGCGCTTCGAGTTCTACAAGATACTGCCGGGCGGACAGGAGGCGATGCCCGCCTCCGCCGCCCCCGCTCCCGCTGTCGCGCCCTTGCCTGCCGGCGAGTCGATCTATCTTCAGGTCGGCGCCTTCCAGAAGTTGGCCGACGCCGACAAGCTGAAGGCGAAACTGATCATGATGGGGATGGAGGTCGCCGTCCATGATGTCAGCATTCCCGACAAGGGCGCCATGCACCGGGTGCGCGTCGGCCCCTTCGCCAGCATCAACGAAATGAACCGCGTGCGCAATCAGATGTCAGACAACGGCATCCCGGCCACGGTGGTCAGGGTGAAGGAAGCATCCAACTGATTTTTTAGGGAAGAAACATGCGCAAACTGACACTGTGGCTCGCCTCCGCTGCCCTTTTCTCGCTGTCCGGCCTGGCCGGCGCCGCGGAGCTGAAGGAGGGCCAGCACTACACCACCTTCAATCCGCCGCGTTCGACTGAAGCCCGGGACAAGATCGAGGTTACCGAGTTCTTCTGGTACGGCTGCGCCCATTGCTTCAACTTCGATCCCATCCTGCACAAGTGGCTCAAGAAGCTGCCCGCCGACATCGCCTTCCGCCGCGTGCCGGCCATTTTCCCGGGCAAGAACGGCGCGCCGGGCAACTGGGCGCCGGGCGCAAAGCTCTACTATGCGCTGGAAGCGATGGGACTCCTGGAAAAGCTGCACGGCGAGGTGTTCGACGCCATGCACATCGACCGCATCAACCTTCAGGACGAGAAGGTGCTGCGCGAGTGGCTGGGCAGGAAGGGCGTCGACGCACAGAAATTCTTCGACACATGGAATTCCTTCGCCATCCAGGGCAAAGTGCAGCGCGCCCAGCAGCTGACCCTGCAGCACGGACTCACCGGTGTGCCGGCGATGGTGGTGGACGGAAAATACATGCCCGCCAGCGGCGGCGCCGGCAGCCACGAGGAAATCACCGCGATTCTCGACCAGCTGATCGAGAAGGCGCGCAAGGACCGCAAGAAATAACTTGAAAGTCTTTATCACCGGCGCCTCGTCGGGCCTGGGCGCGGCGCTGGCCCGGCATTACGCGGCGCGGGGCGCCACGGTGGGGTTGGCGGCGCGGCGCAAGTCCCTGCTCGACGAGCTGGCCGCCGGCTTGCCCGGCAGCACGCACCACGTCTATGCGCTCGATGTCGTCGATGCCGGCGCGCTGGCCGATGCCGGCCGCGACTTCATCGATCGTGCCGGCGTTCCCGACATCGTCATCGCCAACGCCGGCGTCTCGGCCGGCACGCTGGCCGGCGAGTCCGGAGACCTGCCCGCCTTCCGGCGCATCTTCGAGACCAACGTGCTCGGCATGGTGCACACTTTTCATCCCTTCATCGGCGCCATGCGCGCGGCGGGTCGCGGCCGGCTCGTGGGCATCGGTTCCGTGGCCGGTATCCGGGGGCTTCCGGGCGCCGGCGCCTACTCGGCCTCGAAGGCCGCGGCCGCCGCCTCTCTCGAAAGCCTGCGGGTGGAACTGCGCGACAGCGGCGTGAAAGTGGTGACCGTGGCGCCCGGCTACATCGAAACGCCGATGACCGCCGTCAACGACTACCCCATGCCCTTCATGCTCCCGGCGGACGAGGCGGCGCGGCGCATCGCCGTCGTCATCGACGCGGGCAGAAGCCACGCCGTCGTGCCCTGGCAGATGGCCATCGCGGCGAAACTGCTGCGGCTGCTGCCCGATGCCCTCTACGACGCCCTGGCCGCGAAGGCCGGGCGCAAGCCGCGCGGGCTCGAGCGCTAAGAGCTTCTATTGAAGAAGGAGGCAATGAGAGCCATTGCCTCCTTTATGGGGCGGTGGTCAGACGCCGACCGAGGCGGAGGCGGAGACCGAGACCGAAACGGAGGCCGAGGCGCCCAGCGGCAGGCCGCCAAGCAGGCCGGTGAGGGCGCTGACGAGGCTGCCGGCCAGACCGGCGATGCCGGCGACCGCACTGCCGATCAGCGCAAAGGTGTTGCCCGCGATCGCGCCGGCCATGACGAAGGGGTCGATCGACGCGGACACGCCGGGGCCGCCGACGGTGATGGCACCGCCGGACACCATGTCGAGTTCGTCGCGAGTCAGAGTTTGAATAGCCATGAGAAGACTCCTGGAAAATTGAAGAAATATGATGCCCTGCGCGCGAAATCTATCACATATGGCGAAAGTAATACCAGCGGTGCACTTTTGCGCCCCCGTCGGGCTCAAGCCTCGATCTTTGATCCGCCCGGAAGCGAAATCGGATGCACACATAGCGTGCGGTGCAAATTCCGCCCGCCCCATCCGGGTGCCGGAATATTCTTGATATGAATCAATATGTTCTGCAACCCCTTGTTTTGGCACCTCGTGGCTTTCCGCTGGCAAGGTGATTGCATAGGTGTCCTCCGACCATTGTTCATTACTCGGAGGACCTCGACATGAAAGAAAAACTGGTAGTCGTCGGCAACGGTATGGCCGGTGTGCGCGTCATCGAAGAACTGCTCGCCATCGCGCCGGATAAATATGACACCACCGTGATCGGCGCGGAGCCTCATGGCAATTACAACCGCATCCTGCTCTCGCAGGTGCTCTCCGGCGAGAAGGATTTCGCCGACACGGTATTGAATGACACGGACTGGTACGGGCAGCGCGGCATCACGCTGCTGGCCGGCAAGAAGGTCGTGGCCGTGAATCGCGCGCGTCGTTGCGTGGTGACGTCCGACGGCAACATTCTTCCTTACGGACGGCTGGTGCTTGCCACGGGCGCCAAGCCGCTCCTGCCTACCCTGCCCGGTACGCACCTGAAGGGCGTCGTCACCTTCCGCGCCATTTCCGACGTGGAGGCGATGCTCCAGCGCGCCAGGAAAGGCAGCCGCGCCGTCGTGATCGGCGGCGGACTGCTTGGCCTGGAGGCGGCCTACGGCCTCAAGCAGCGGGGCATGGACGTGACCGTGGTGCATCTCATGGATCGTTTGCTGGAACGTCAGCTCGACGCCCCCGCCGCGGCCCTGCTCAAGCAATCCTTGGAGGCGCGCGGGCTCACCGTCATGCTGAAGGCGGAGACCCAGGCTATTTTCGGCAACGGCGGCGTCGAAGGGGTGCGCCTGCGCGACGGTACGGATTTGCCCGCCGACCTGGTGGTACTGGCTGCCGGCATCCAGCCCAACGCCGACCTGGCGAGGGAAGCGGGCATCCATGTGGAGCGCGGCATCGTGGTGAACGAAACCATGCAGACCTACGACCCGCGCGTCTATGCCGTGGGCGAGTGCGTCGAGCACAAGGGTACGCTCTACGGGCTCGTGGCCCCGCTCTTCCGCCAGGCAAAGGTATGCGCCAACCAGCTCGCCGGCGTCGGCTTCGCACGCTACCAGGATACGGTGAGCGCCACCAAGCTCAAGATCACCGGCATCGACCTCTACTCGGCGGGCAACATCACGGGCGGCGCCGGCCTCGAGGAAATGGTGATGCAGGATCCCTGCCGCGGCGTCTATAAGAAGCTGGTCATCCGGGACAACAGGCTCGCCGGCGCATTGCTCTATGGCGATACCACGGACGAAGCCCGCTACTACGACCTGATGCGCGACGGCACGGACATCTCCGGCCTGCGCGCGAGCCTGTTCCAGGGCCACGGCGGTGAAACGGGCCACGGCGGCGAACTCGCCGTGGCGGCCATGCCGGACGACACCGAGGTCTGCGGGTGCAACGGCGTGACGAAGGGCATGATCGTCAAGGCCGTCACGGAAAATGGACTGTTCACCCTTGATGAAGTGCGCGCCCATACCAAGGCGTCCGCCTCCTGCGGCTCCTGCGCCGGCAAGGTGGAGCAGATCCTCGCCTTCACCCTGGGCGGCAGCTATTCGCCGGCACCCCAGGAAAAACCTCTGTGCGGCTGCACCGACTTCACCCATGACCAGGTGCGTCGCGCCATCCGCGAAAACCATCTGACCACCATCCCGGACGCCATGCGGTTTTTGGAGTGGAAGACACCCGACGGTTGCCCCAAATGCCGCCCGGCGCTCAACTACTACCTGATCTCCACCTGGCCCGGGGAAGCCATGGACGACCCGCAGGCGCGCGTGCATAACGAACGCGTGCACGCCAACATCCAGCAGGACGGCACCTATGCCGTGGTGCCCCGCACCTGGGGCGGACTGACCAACGCCAAGGAACTGCGCGCCATTGCGGACGTGGCCGATCGCATGGGCGTGCCGGTAAAAGTCACCGGCGGCCAGCGCCTGGCCATCCCCTTCGTCAAGAAGGAGGATCTGCCGAAGGTGTGGGCGGAGCTGGGTCAGGCGGGGCTTTCCTCCGGCTACGCCTACGGCAAGGCGGTGCGCTCCGTGAAGAGCTGCGTCGGCAAGGGGCTGTGCCGTTTCGGCACCCAGGATTCACTGGGGCTGGGCATCCGCATCGAGAAGGAGTTCTGGGGCGCCTGGACACCCCATAAGTTCAAGATGGGCGTCTCAGGCTGCCCGCGCAACTGTGCCGAGGCCACCATCAAGGACCTGGGCCTGGTGGGTGTGGATTCCGGCTGGGAAGTGCATGTGGGCGGCACCTGCGGGGTGCGCGTGCGGGCCACCGACCTGCTGTGCAAGGTGGCCACGGACGACGAGGCGGTGGAGTACGCCGCCGCCTTCTTGCATCTCTACAGGGAGGAAGGGCATTACATGGAGCGCTCATCCGCCTGGATCGAGCGGGTGGGCCTGCCTTATGCCCGGAAACGCGTGGTGGAAGACGCCGAGGGGCGCAAACAGCTTGCCGCCCGTTTCTTCGCTGCGCAGAAACATGCGCAAACCGATCCCTGGGTAGAGCGCGCCGCGAATCCGGCGGCCTGGGCCACCGAATACCAGCCGCTCGAAACAACCCTTGCATGAACAACTTTTCCGGAGACCACGACATGAACATCGAAAAAACAGAATGGATCGACCTGTGCGCCATCGACGACATCCCGCGCCAGGGCGGGCGGGCGTTGCATACCCCGATGGGGGAGCTGGCGATCTTCCGCACGGTGGATGACCGGCTCTTCGCCCTGGACGGCAAGTGCCCCCATCGCGGGGGCCCGCTGTCCCAGGGCATGGTTCATGGCCATCGGGTGACCTGCCCCCTGCATGGACTCAACATCGATCTCGACACAGGGGAGGCCATCGCACCCGACAGCGGTTGTGTGCGCAAGCATCCACTGCGCGGCGAGGCCGGGCGAGTGCTGATCGGCGTGGTGCGGGAGCCGGTCTTGGCGGGCGCATAGGCTGAAGAGGGAGTTCCATCAGGGAAGGCCGACGCCCGCCGATGCGGGCGTCATGCCGGAGCAAAAGCGAATGACGCCGTCCGCTTCCAATCGCGCCATCGCACCGGCCTGTTCCAGGTAGTCCAGGTGGGCGATGGCCTCGCCCATGGCGAAGAGCAGTTGGTGCGGGTCTGAAATGTCGCGCGCGAACAGCACCGGCAGCAGCTCGGCGGCCGTCCTCGGCTGCCCGGCGCAGACCTTGAGCAGATCGTCGCAGCGGGCGCGATGGTGCGCTTCCAGTTGGGCGGCGCGCGCGCGCAGGCCCCGGAAGGGCAGGCCGTGCGAGGGCAGCACCAGGGTGTCCCCGGGCAGCTCGGCCAGCCGTGTGATCGAGGCGAGGAAGTCGGCCAGCGGGTTGCCGCCGGGAATGCCCGCGAAAGCGCTGATGTTGGTGGAGATGCGCGGTAGCATCATGTCGCCGGCGATCAGCACGCCGAGGGACTCGCAGTAAAGGCTCGCATGCTCTGGCGAATGGCCGTGGCCGACGATGACCCGCCAGGCGCGCCCGCCGATGGAGATTTCCTCGCCGTCGGCGATCTTCCGCCACGACGCCGGCAGCGCCGGCACGCCACGGGCGTAGGCGTTGCCGCGTTTTTCGAGCGCCGAAAGCCGGGCTTCGTCGAGGCCGTGGCGGCGGAAGAAGTCGAGCGCCGCCGCCACCGAACGGTCGCCGGTTCCGTCAATGGTCGCGCAAGCGGCCAGAAACTCGCCTTCCGTGATCCACAGCGGCGCGCCGGCGCGCGCTTCCAGCCAGGCGGCCAAGCCCAGGTGGTCGGGATGGAAGTGGGTGACGATCTGGCGCGCCAGCCACCGCCCCGCCAGCGCCGACTCCCATGCGCGCCGCACCTCGTCGAGCGCGATGCCGGTGTCGACGGCCGTCCAGAAATCCCCGTCTTCCAGCAGCCACAGGTTGACGTGGTCGAGCGCATAGGGGAGTGGCATGCGCAGCCAACGCACGCCCGGCGCCACGGCCGGCGTCGCGCCGGCCGGCGGCGGGGTCTCGTGGGGGAAATGGAGCGTCGTCACGGGGGGGCGGAACCGATGGAATGGGGGAAATCGGCTAGACTCCCCGAAGGTTGAATGCCGCCGCGATTCTACAGAACCTCAACGCCATCCGAATGCAAAGCGAATGAACAGGCTCCCCGCCGGCGTGGTCGCCCTCGGCTTCGTCAGCCTGCTGATGGACGTTTCCTCGGAGATGATCCACAGCCTGCTGCCGATTTTCATGGTCGGCGTGCTGGGCGCCAGCGCGCTGGTGGTGGGCGTCATCGAGGGCGTCGCCGAGGCCACCGCCGCCATCACCAAGATATTCTCGGGCGCCGTCAGCGACTGGCTCGGCCGCCGCAAGCCGCTGCTGCTGCTCGGCTACGGCCTGGCGGCCCTGACCAAGCCGCTCTTCCCGCTGGCCACGGGCATCGGCGCGGTGATGACGGCCCGCTTCATCGACCGCATCGGCAAGGGCATCCGCGGCGCGCCGCGCGACGCACTCGTGGCCGACCTCACGCCGCCGGAACAGCGGGGCGCCGCCTACGGGCTGCGCCAGTCCATGGATACCGTCGGCGCGTTCCTCGGCCCGGCCCTCGCGCTCGCGCTGATGGCGGCCACGGCGGGGGACTTCCGCCTCGTATTCTGGTTCGCCGCGGCGCCGGCCTTCCTGTGCGTCGCCGTGATCGCCTTCGGCATCCGCGAGCCGGAGGCGGCAGCGCCCGCCGCGCCGCGCCGCTTCCCCATCCGCCGGGCGGAACTGGCCCGACTGCCGCCCGGCTTCTGGCAGGTGACCGCCTTCGCCGCCATCCTGACCCTGGCGCGCTTCTCGGAAGCCTTCCTGCTGCTGCGGGCCGAGAATGTCGGCCTGTCGGCCACCTGGATACCGGCCATCATGATCGTCATGAACATCACCTACGCCGCCAGCGCCTATCCCTTCGGCCGCATGTCCGACGATGGCGGCCGCCACGGGCTGCTGGCCCTCGGGATCGGCTTCCTGATCGCCGCCGACCTGATCCTGGCGCTGGCGGGCAACGCCTGGACCGTCGGTTTCGGCGCGGTCTTCTGGGGCCTGCACATGGGGGCCACGCAGGGATTGCTGTCCGCCCTCGTCGCCGAGGCGGCGCCGGCGGACCTGCGGGGCACGGCTTTCGGCATCTTCAACCTCCTCACGGGCATCGTCCTGCTGGTCGCCAGCGTGCTGGCCGGCGGCCTGTGGACCCTGCTGGGCCCGGCCGCCACCTTCCTCGCCGGCGCCGCCTTCGCCGCCGTGGCACTGCCGGGATTGTTGCGGCATCGCGCCGCCTGATATCCTTTGCCCATGCAGCTCGTCCTCATCAGCGGCCTGTCCGGCTCCGGAAAATCCATCGCCCTCAACGTGCTCGAGGACGCCGGTTTCTTCTGCGTGGACAACCTGCCGGCGACCCTGCTGCCCCAGCTGGTCTCGCAGCTGCGCGGCGAAGGCTGCGGGCGCGCCGCCGCGGCCATGGACATGCGCGGCGGCGCCACCATCGCCGCCCTGCCCAAGCAGCTGCGCGACTTGCGGGCCGATGGCGGAATCGACCTCTCCTTCATCTTCCTCGACGCCCCCGACGACGTCCTGATCCAGCGGTTTTCGGAAACGCGCCGCCGGCATCCGCTGGCCGACGGCGACATCACGCTTGCCGAAGCGATCCGCGGCGAGCGCGAGGCGCTCGAGACTCTGGCCGGCCTCGGCCACCGCATCGATACCGGCAACCTGCGGCCCAACGCCCTGCGGGCCTTCGTCAAGGATTTCGTCCAGATCGACGAGAAGACGGGCCTGACGCTGCTGTTCGAATCCTTCGGCTTCAAGCACGGCCTGCCGCTCGACGCCGACCTCGTCTTCGACGTGCGCTGCCTGCCCAACCCGCATTACGACCCGGCCCTGCGGCCGCTCACGGGGCTGGACGCCGAGGTGATCGCCTTCCTCGAAACCCAGCCCGACGTGGGGCGCATGCTCGGCGATATCGGCGACTTCATCGAGCGCTGGCTGCCGGCCTACCTCCGCGACAACCGCTCCTACCTGACCGTGGCCCTCGGCTGCACCGGCGGCCAGCACCGCTCCGTCTGGTTCGCCGAACGGCTGGCGGCGCGCTTCAGGGACGGTATGCGGGTGCTGGTGCGGCATCGGAATCTTGCCGGGTGAAACCCTGGCTCCCCCTGCTGCGCCTCGGCGACTGGCTGGTGGCCGGGGCGGGGTTGGTCGCGGTCGCAGCCTCCTTTCCGCTGCTCTGGCGCGGCGGGGCGGCGGAAAGGGCGGTGGTGCGGCTCGACGGCCGCATCGTCGCGGAAGTTCCGCTGACGGCGGCCCGGCGCATCGACGTGGCCGGCCCGCTGGGCACGACGGTGGTGGAGGTCGCGCCCGGCCGCGCCCGCGTGGCCTCCGATCCCGGCCCGCGCCAGTATTGCGTGAAGCAGGGCTGGCTCACGCGGCCCAATGCCGTCGCGATCTGCGCGCCCAACCATGTGAGCCTCGCCCTGACCGGGCGGCAGCCGGGATATGACTCCCTCAGCTATTGAACTGACCGCCACGCCGGACGATCGGCGCATCGCCCGCTACGCGGCGGCGGCCATCGCGCTGACGGTGGCCGAGGCGGCGATTCCCTCGCCCCTGCCCGGCGTGAAGCCGGGGCTGGCGAACATCGTCGTGCTGGTCGTGCTCGTCCGCCACGGCTGGTCCGACGCGGCCTGGGTGTCACTGCTGCGCGTGCTCGCCGGCAGCCTGCTGGTCGGCCAGTTCCTGGCGCCCGGCTTCTTCCTGGGCCTTACCGGCGCGCTCGCGAGCCTCGCCGTCCTGGCCGCGTCGAGCCGGCTGCCGAAGCGATTCTTCGGGCCGGTGAGCCACAGCGTGCTGGCGGCCTTCGCCCACATCGGCGGACAATTGGCGCTGGCCCGCCTGTGGCTGGTGCCCCACGACGGCGTCTTCTACCTGGTGCCGATATTCGCCGCCACGGCCCTGGGCTTCGGCATCGTCAATGGACTGATCGCGGCCCGCCTGCTGGAGGAGGAAAAATGAACCCGACCAAAACTGTCGCCGTCGCCTTCACGGGCGCCTCCGGCTTCATCTACGGCCTGCGGCTCGTCGAATGCCTGCTTCGGGCCGACGCGCGCGTCTGGCTGATGTATTCCGAGGCGGCGCAGGTCGTCGCCCGGCAGGAAACGGACATGACGCTGCCCGACGCACCCGAGGCCGCGCAGCGGCAGCTTTCGGAACGCTTCGGCGTGCCCGAGGGCCGGATCAAAGTCTTCGGCCGGAAGGACTGGTTCGCGCCGCCGGCCTCCGGCTCGAATCCGCCGGACGCGGTCGTCATCTGCCCGTGCAGCATGGGCACGCTCGGCCGCGTGGCGGCGGGGCTGGCCGACGACCTGATCGCCCGCGCCGCCGACGTGGCGCTCAAGGAGGGCCGCAAACTCATCCTGGTGCCGCGCGAGACGCCGCTTTCCGCCATCCACCTGGAAAACATGCTCAAGCTTTCCCGCGCCGGCGCCGTCATCCTGCCGCCCAGCCCGGGCTTCTACCACCATCCGCGGAGCGTCGCCGACATGGTGGATTTCGTCGTCGCCCGCATCCTCGACCAGATCGGCGTCGGGCATGCGCTCACGCCCCGCTGGGGCGACGGCGGGGGGGGGGATTGCCTGTGATAGACTCCCCGCCACTTGTTCGCGGTGCCCCGAGCCTTTTCGGCGACGGGTGAAACGGGAAGCTAGTGCGCATGGATGCCCATGCAAATCTGGCGCTGCCCCCGCAACGGTAAGGAAGTGCGGGCGCATCGAAACGCCACTGGAAGCGATTCCGGGAAGGCGATGCGCCAAGACTTCCGAGCCCGGAGACCGGCCACGGACAACCCACTGGATGCGTTGCGGGGTTGCGACGTGCCGGGTTGCCCCGTTAAGGCTTCCTGACCGACTCCCCCACGCGTCCTTCCGTAATTGACGGCTGCGGGGACGCGGCCGAACAGGGAGTCATTCATGTATCGCCGCTCCACCTTTGCCGCGCTCGCGGCAATTCTCATCAATGTTTTCCCCGCCCACGCCGAACAGGACGAAGCGGCCATCGTCGTCACGGCGACGCGCCAGCCCAGCCGCATTTCCGCGCTGGCTGCCGACATCTCGGTCATCGAACGCAGCCAGATCGAGGCGGCCGGCCCCGCTGCCACCTTGGGCGACCTGCTCGCCACCGTGCCCGGCGTGGAACTTTCGCGCCAGGGAAGCCGCGGGGCGGGCGAGAACATCTTCATCCGCGGCGCAAATGCCGGACACACCCTGGTGCTCGTGGATGGCCTGCGCGCAGGCTCCGCCACCCTGGGGCAGACCGCCATCGAGGCGATTCCGCTGGCGCAGGTGGAGCGCGTCGAAATCCTGCGCGGCCCGGCCTCCGCCCTGTACGGCTCCGATGCGATCGGCGGCGTGATCCGTGTCACCACGCGCCAGGGCGAGGATGCGCCGCGCCTGGACGCCCGCATCGGCGCCGGAAGTCATGGCTCGCAGGAAGCCCTGGTATCGCATGCGGGCCGGGCGGGTGCCCTGAGGTATGCGATCCGCGCCGGCGACAGCCGCGCCACCGGCGTCAGCGCCATCACCAACCCGTCCAGCGCCGCCTACAACGCGGACAAGGATGGCTACTGGCGCCGCCATCTCGCCCTGGATGTCGCGTGGCGCTCCGGCGAAGCCACCGAGATGGGCATGCAATGGCTCGACAGCGACGGCATGAGCCGTCATGACGCCAGCTGGCCGAACGCCGCCTCCGACTGGCAGAACCGCCACTCCGTTTCGGCCCTTGCAGTCCATGGGCGCCACCGCCTTTCGAAAAGCTGGACTGCGGAAGTTCGCCTGGGGCGCAGCGAGGACGATTCCATCACCACGCCATCGAGCACGGCCGGGCAGGCGAGCGACAACTATCGTACCCGGCAGGACCAGTTCTCCTGTCAGAACGATCTGAGCCTGCCGGTCGGCCGGGGGCTGGTGGCGCTGGAATCGCTGCGCGAGGGCGTGCTCTCGACCAAGGCATACACAAGCGTCATGCGAAGCACCGATTCGCTTGTGCTCGGCTGGAACGGCAGCGTCGATGCCCATGTCTGGCAGGCAGGCGCGCGGCGCGACGAAAATTCCCAGTTCGGCGGAAAGACCACCCACACCCTCAACTACGGCTACCGCTTCCTGCCGGGGTGGAAGGCGTCGGCAGGCGTCGGCACCTCGTTCAAGGCGCCGACGCTGAACGATCTCTATTATCCGAACACGCCTTTCGAGGGCGTCGGCAATCCCGGCCTTGTTCCGGAAAGCGGACGCAGCCGGGAGATCGCGCTTCATTACTACGGGAAGATCGCCGAAGCGTCGTTGACGGTTTTCCGCAACGACATCCGGAATCTGATCCAGTGGGAAGAAACTTCGCCCGGCTCGTGGTTCTACACGCCATCCAACATCGGCTCGGCCCGCATCACCGGCCTGACCGCCGCCGGCAAGACGCGTCTGGGCGAATGGTCTGTAGATGGGCATCTGACCTTACAGTCGCCGAAGAACCGGAGCAACGGCGAATACCTGACGCGGCGCGCGCTCCGCTTCGGCGGCGTTTCCGCAAGCCGTATGCTGGGCAACTGGAACGTCGGCGCCGAGTTCCAAGGCGCCGGCCACCGTTACGACGCGCCTGACTTCACGACGCGCCGCAACACCAGGGTGTTGACGGGCTACAACGTCGTCCATCTCCGGGGCGAGTACCGCCTCGATCCGCAGTGGTCGATGCTCGTGCGCATCGACAACCTGCTCGACGAGCAATACGAGCTGGCGCGCAGCTCGACCACCAATTACGCATCCCTCGGCAGGTTCGCGTTCATCGGAATGCGCTTCGTGATGAAATAGCCCCATGCCCACCCGACGCCGCGCCTTGCTGGTCCTTGTCCTGCTGCTCCTGCTGGCGGCGGCGAGCCTGCTGGCGGCGCTGCTGGTGGGATCGCTGGCGATTCCGCCCGCGGAGGCGTGGGACGCGCTGACGAAAGTCAGCCCCGGCGGGACGGCGGCGGCGGTGATGCTCGATCTGCGCCTGCCGCGCGCGCTGGCCGGTTTCGCCTGCGGCGGCTTGCTCGCCCTGGCCGGTGCGCTGATGCAGGTGCTGCTGCGCAACCCGCTGGCCGACCCCTATGTGCTGGGCATCTCCGGCGGCGCCAGCGTCGGGGCGCTGACCGCGATGCTGCTGGGGCTCGCCGGCATCGGCATCGCCGGACTCTCGTTCGCCGGGGCGCTGGCCGCCATGCTGCTGGTGTTCGGGCTGGCCCACGGCGACGGCAGCTGGACGCAGACGCGGCTCCTGCTCACCGGCGTCGTCGTCGCCGCCGGCTGCGGCGCCGCGGTGGCGCTGATCCTTTCCATCGCGCCGGAGCAGAAGATCCACGGCATGCTGTTCTGGCTCATGGGCGATCTCTCCCAGGCGGTGGAAGTCCTGCCTTCGCTGGCCGCGCTGGCCGTGTCGCTCGCCGTCGCGCTGCCCTTCGCTCGGGAGTTGAATCTTCTTGCGCGCGGCGCTGAGCAGGCCGTGGCGCTGGGCGTCGCGGTGCCGACGCTGCGCCGCCTGATCTACGCCGTCGCCTCGCTCGCCACCGCCGTCGCGGTGACGACCGCCGGCTCCATCGGCTTCGTCGGACTGATCGTGCCGCATCTCATGCGGCTGGCCTGCGGCCCCGACCTGCGCCTGCTGCTGCCGGCCGTCGTGCTCGCGGGCGGCAGCCTGCTCGTGCTGGCCGACACGCTCGCGCGCACCGTCGTCGCGCCGATCCAGTTGCCCGTCGGCGTGCTCACCGCGCTGATCGGCGTCCCGGCATTCCTCTATCTGCTCGGCCGGAGCGGAAGATCGTGATCCTTTCGGCGCGCAATCTGTCCGTCAGCATCGGCCTGCACAAGGTATGCCTAGGCCTCGACCTCGACCTCGCGCCGGGCGGCCGGCTGGCGATCCTGGGCCGCAACGGCGCCGGCAAGTCGACGCTGCTTGCCACGCTCGCGGGCCTGCGAGCGGCCGACGCCGGCACGCTCCTGCTCGCCGGCCGAACCTACGCCGAGCACGGCCCGCGCGAGGCGGCGAAGCTGCGCGGCTGGCTCGGCCAGGATCGCAGCGACCCCTTCGCCAGCTCCGTGCTGGAGACTGTGCTGACCGGCCGCCATCCGCACCTCTCGCGCTGGTCGTGGGAGTCCGCGGAGGATGCGGACGTCGCGCGCGCCGCGCTGGCGGCGATGGGACTGGACGGCATGGAGGAGCGCGAGGTGCACACGCTCTCCGGCGGCGAACGGCAGCGCGCCGCCATCGCGACCCTGCTCGCGCAGCAGCCGAGGCTCTACCTGCTCGACGAGCCGCTCGCCCACCTCGACCTCAACCACCAGATCGCCACGCTCGAACTGCTGTCGCGGCGCGCGCAAGACGAGGGCGTCGCCGTCGCGATGGTGCTGCACGACCCCAACCTGGCCCTGCGCTACTGCGACCAGGCGGTGCTGCTCCACGGCGACAGCCGCCATATCGCCGGGCCGGCGGCGGACATCCTCGACGCCGCGATGCTCTCTGACCTCTACGGCCACCCGCTGCGGCGTGTCGAAAATTTCTTCGTTCCGGAGTAACCATGGACAACCATCAGCGCATGCAGCGCAGGAAGGCGGTGGTGGACGCCGCCATCGCGCGCGCCGACCAGGCGCGCGGCGTCTTCCTCATCCACACCGGCAACGGCAAGGGCAAGTCGTCGGCCGCATTCGGCGTGCTGGCCCGCGCGCTCGGCCACGGCATGAAGGCCGTCGTGGTCCAGTTCGTCAAGAGCCGCACCGACACCGGCGAAGAAGCATTCTTCCGCCGCCAGCCGGGCGTGCAATGGCACGTGATGGGCGAGGGCTTCACCTGGGACACGCAGGACGACGCGAAGGACGCCGCCGCGGCGCGCGCGGCCTGGGACATGGCGCGCCGGGCGCTCGCCGACCCGGAAGCCGATCTCGTCGTGCTCGACGAATTCACCTACGCGCTCAAGCACCGCTGGCTCGACATGGCCGAGGTGCTCGCGGCGATCGCGGCGCGTCCCGCGATGCAGCACCTCGTCGTCACCGGCCGCGCCGCGCCGAAGGAACTGATCGAGGCCGCCGACACCGTCACCGACATGGTTCCCGTCAAGCATGCGTTCCAGGCCGGCGTCGCCGCGATGCCGGGCATCGAGTGGTAGCCACACCGGCGCTGCTGGTCGCCGCGCCCGCCTCGGGCCAGGGCAAGACCGCCGTCACCGCCGCGCTCGCGCGCCTGCATGCGCGAGCCGGCCGCCGGGTGCGCGTGCTCAAGTGCGGCCCCGACTTCCTCGACCCGATGATCCACGCCGCCGCCACCGGCGCGCCCTGCTACAACCTCGACCTCGGCATGTGCGGCGAGGCCGATTGCCGCGCGAAGCTCGCCGATGCCGCGGCGAACGCCGACCTCGTGCTCGTCGAGGGCGTCATGGGCCTGTTCGACGGCGATCCGTCGTCGGCCGACATCGCGCAGCGCTTCGGCATTCCTGTGATGGCGGTGATCGAAGCCGCCGCGATGGCGCAGACCTTCGGCGCGATCAGTCACGGGCTCGCCAGCTTCCGGCCCGGCCTGCCGTTCTCCGGCGTGCTCGCCAACCGCGTCGGCGGCGAGAGCCACGCCGAAATCCTGCGCGCCAGCCTGCCGCCCGGCATGCGCTGGTACGGCGCCCTGCCGCGCGACGCCGGGGCCGCGCTGCCCGAGCGCCACCTCGGCCTCGTTCAGGCGGCCGAGGTCGGCGACCTCGTCCTTCGCCTCGACCGCCTCGCCGACAGACTCGCCGAGACCGGCGCCGGCGAACTGCCGCCGCCCGTCGAGTTCGCCGTGCCGCCGCACGAGCCGCCGCCGCGACTGCTCGCCGGCCGCCGCATCGCCATCGCGCGCGATGCCGCCTTCGCATTCATCTACCCGGCCAACCTCGACACGCTGCGCGAGCTTGGCGCGGAACTTGCGTTCTTCTCGCCGCTCGCCGGCGACCCGCTGCCCGCCTGCGACGCAGCCTGGATTCCCGGCGGCTATCCCGAGCTGCACGCCGAAGCGCTTGCGGCGCGGCGCGGCCCCTGGGACGCGATCGCCGCCCACGTCGCGCAAGACAAGCCGCTGCTCGTCGAGTGCGGCGGCATGATGGCGCTGTTCGAGACCCTCGTCGACGGGGAAGGGCGCAGCCACGCCATGGCCGGCCTGCTGCCCGGCCGCGCCGTCATGCAGCCGCGCCTCGCCGCGCTCGGCATGCAGGTCGCGCAACTGCCCGAGGGCGAACTGCGCGGCCACACCTTCCACCACTCGCGCAGCGAAACCGCGCTCGCGCCGCTCGTGCGCGCCCAGACGCCCGACGGCCGCGAAGGCGAGGCGGTCTACCGCCGCAACCGCCTGACGGCCTCCTACGTGCATTTCTATTTCCCGTCGAACCCCGAGGCCGCGGCGAGGCTGTTCATGTAGCCAAAACGGCTACGATCGAAGCATTTCTGGCCACGAAATCGCCCCCTCTTTGGCAGTCATCGTCAGCGCGCTTTCAGCTTCTTGCAATAGCGAGTAAGGGCGCAATGTCGCGGCGGTCGGCGGCTTGCAGGGCAGCGATGTAGTGCCGGCGCGTTTCGCTGGCATCGACCAAACTGCGGTGGCCCCAGGTAAAGCGCGGCTGGCCCAGGCGCTCGACGAGCAGATCGGCCATCAGCCGGGCATGGCGGCCATTGCCGTTGGGGAAAGGATGGATGGCAACCAGGCGGTGATGGAATCGCATGGCGATTTCGTCGGGCGGATAGCTGGCGTGCTCGATCTGGTAGTGGGCATCGTCGAGCAGCTTCCTGAGTTCAACGCCGATCTTCAGCCAATCGACGCCGATATTCTTGTCCGACTTGCGGAACTCGCCAGCCCACTTCCAGGTTTCGCCGAACATCTGCCGGTGCAACTGGCGCAGGAAGCCCTCGTTGAGGATTTCCTTGCGTTGCCCACGTTGACGTTGCGCCCAGTTCTCGCCCTGGACGATATTGAGTTGCTCCCACTCATTCAACTCGCCCTACCTGGTTTCTCGCCACAATGAACGCCGCGAACCTTTGAGCAGGTTGTCGGCCAGGGCACGGGTCTGCGCCTCGACGGTCTCGCGTGAGGTCGATTGGGCTTCCAGCGCCATGGTATGGCTGACGGTGGCCATCTGCTGGCGTGCCAGGGCCAGGGCGCGGTTTTCCAGGGTGTCGGCCAAGGATTGTTTGGGCACCAGGGCATAGTGCAACTCGCAGCCCAGGGCTTCGGCGGCACGGCGCAGGGTGGCCAGGCTGATGGTGTCGTCGGCCTCGGAGGTCTCCAGCCGGGTGACGGTGGAGGTGGTGACGCCCAGCCGGGCGGCGAGGTGCGTCGCGGCCATGCCCAGGCCTTCCCGGATGGCCTTGATCCAGCCAGATGGCGGACGTGGCGGCAAGTCGGCGCTGCGCCAACGGCTCAGGTTGGCGTCAAGTTGGCGGAGCTTGAGCTCAGAGAAGTTCGATTTCATGACTTTGCATCTCAATGCAAGATAGAGAGCCAATATATTGCATTAAAGAGCAATGTTAGTAAATGCATATTTGCATCATGATGCAAACAGGAGTTGCACCGGCCCATCGCGGAGCTTGGCCAGCACGGCCTTGCGCACTTCGGCCAGCCGGGCATCGAGGTCGGCCTCGTAGCGCAGGATGCGGTGCAGCGGCGCGCTTGTTTATGTAGCCAAAAAAGCTACAATTGAAGCATTTCCGGCTACAAATTCGACAGATGCTTCTCGACCTCCTTTTCGGCAGCTATCGCCAGCGCGCCCTGACGCAGTTGCTGCTGCATCCCGACGAGGGCTATCACGTTCGGGAACTGGCGCGCCTTACGGGCACCACGCCGGGTACGCTGCACAAGGAGCTGGCCCGCCTTGCGGAGGTGGGCCTCCTGCTGCGCGAAAAGCAGGGCAACCAGGTGCGCTATCGCGCCAATCGCGAGTGCACCGTTTATCCCGAACTGGCGGGGCTGTTCCGCAAGACCGGCGGCGCGGCCGGCCTGCTTGCCGACGCCCTGCGCAGTCTGGCCCCGGCGCCGCTGCTGGCGCTGATCTTCGGCTCGCTGGCGCGCGGCGAGGAAAACGCTCGCAGCGACATCGATCTGCTGGTGGTCGCCGACGCCTCTTTCGGCGACGTGGTCAGGGCGCTGCACCCGGCCCAGGAGCGCCTGCAACGGGAGATCAACCCGGTGGTCTGCACCGCCGCCGAATTCGCGCGCCGCGTCGCCGCCAAGGATCCCTTCATCGCCAACATCCTCGCCAATCCGAAGCTCTTCGTCATCGGAACCGAACATGACCTTGGAAAACTTGCTCGCCATCCAGCGCCTGCAGCCGTTTGAGCCGACGGCGGAAGGCGTGCGGCGACTGCTTGCTGCCGCCGCCGAGTGCCTGGCGCGGGCCGACGCCCTGCTCGCCGCCGCAGAGTCGATGAATTGGTCAACATATTGACCAATTGACGCTGTTATGGTTAAAGTGTTGACCAAATGAGCGCCTTGAAAACCATCACCCTCCTGGACCGCCAGTTGTTGCTGCAACTGGGCGACCGGCTCAAGCGCCTGCGGAAAGCGCAGGGCGTTGGCACGGTCGAGATGGCGGCGCGTGCCGGGATTACCCGCAACACCCTGCGGGCAGTCGAGGTCGGCGATCCAACTCCTTCCATCGGCACCTACCTGCGCGTAATGTCCGTCCTGGGTATCAGCGGCGAGTTGGCTCTGCTGGCCGGAGACACCCTACAGCCCCCGCCGGCGGATTCTGCCTCGGCGCGATCCTGGCGCCCGGCGCCGGTCGTGCAGGTGCGCATTTCGGCGGACGACGCAAGGCACCGGCTTCAAGACCTGCAGAGTCTGGCACTTCACGAGGAAGCCGTACGACTGGCCAAGGCCGACCCGGCCCTGGTGCTGCAGGCCCAGGAAACCGCCACGCGCTGGCTCGCCACCGGCGACTCGCGCTCCGCAAGTCTATGGCGTGAGTGGCAGAGCATCCTGGGTGCGGGCTCCTGGCGCAAGGCACTTGGCCGCACGCGACACGCGCAGCAACTACGGCAGGCCTCGCCGCTCGTCACTGTCCTTCCGCAAGAGGCGCGCCAGCGCATCCTGCAGCAAGTGAGCGACCTGAAAAAAGGGGTCGTGATCGGTGGCACACCAGGAACTCCGCAGGATGGGGAAGATTTCAAGGAGACGCCATGACGCGAGAAGAACTCGAGCACATCATCCGCGCCAGCGGCGATATCACGGACCAGTACGAGTTCGTGATCGTCGGGAGCCAGTCGATGCTCGGCTCCGTGCCCACCCCCGAAGAGGTATTCACGGTGTCCATGGAGGCTGACATCTACCCACTTCAGGCCCCCGAGCTGGCCGACAAGATCGACGGCGCCATCGGCGAAGGCTCGCAGTTCCACCAGCAATTCGGCTACTACGCTCAGGGCGTGGGCCCGCATACAGCGACGTTACCCATCGACTGGATGCGACGCGTGCATCGAATCCAAAACGGCAACACCAAAGATCGGGTCGGCTATTGTCTGGATGTGCTCGACCTCTTCCTCGCAAAGGCTGCGGCCGGACGCGAGAAGGACCGCGAGTTTTGCATGGCGCTGTTCGAGCACGGCTACGTGACTCCGGCGCAGGTACTGAAAGAGGTGCCGACCATGCCCATCGACGACAAGGAGCAGCGAACGCTGCGCGCAACGATTCGCCGCTGGGCGAAGGCCGTACGGGAAGCGGGTCACAACGTCCCGGAGGGGTGAGCGTTGAGGGAGTGCGCGACGCCGAGAAACTGCGCTACATAGCCGATCCGGCAGCTAGCATCGGCCTGAATTCCGCAGTCGCGCTCGCTGCGTCGCCACGAGCACGCCGCCCGCTGGCAGCGCCGGTGAGGAGGGCGCACAATCGCTTTCACGGGTGCCAGCGACGACGCCAAGCGACGCGCAGGTGTGGAGGTGCGCATCACTCGCCAGCGTAGGGTCGAAAGATATTCGACCGACACGGTGATGCGGACATAGCAGCCGGAGTAACGTCCTGTCAACCGTGTTTCCATATGGCTTGTGAGTTATGCCGAACATCGGCGCAGTGCGTAAGACAGCGCGGATTACGACCAGTTGCCTACCTACTTCGCCACTTGGGTTTTGATACTCGCGACCCGAATACCTGCCGGTGAATGGTTGCCATACCTTCGCCGCGGAGCCTTACGCAACTGCTGATAGCTTGACGCCCGCTAGCCGCCCGGCGAAAATTCGCCTCGACTCAGCATCCAGGAACACGGTGCAATTCCGTGGCGGGCCCGCCGCTGTAATCGGGGACGGATGCCGCAGGGCCGCCTAGTGCGGCCGGCCACTGCCGGAAGCATTTCGGCGGGAAGGCGCGGCAGACCGGTCGATCCGAGAGCCAGAAGACCTGCTGATTCGTTGTTCGAAACCAATGGCCAAGGGTTTCGTCGTCGCGCTGGCTGCGCGGCGGCGAAGCCCTTTTTGCATTTCCGGAACCGAGGAGAGTTTCCATGACGACCATCGTCGCCCAGCAAGACCAGATCAACGCCAACACCGCCCCGCAACCCGCCGCAGCGCCTGCGCCGCAACCCGCGATCATCGCCAGCCGCCGGAGCTGCGACGCCGATGGCGTCGGGCTGTCGCACTACATCCTGATGGACCGGAAGCCGACCCAATGAGCGAGGCCGCGCTGCTGCCGTTCGACATCGGCCATGCCGACTACCTGGCGCTCACCGACCCGGCCACCGCCTTCTGGGCGCTGGTGAAGAAGGACCGGATCGCCGAGACGCTGGCCGGCGGGCCGCTGCTCGACGCCTACCGCGAACGCGCCGGCGAGTTCGCGCGCGAGCTTCACATGCTGCGCTTCGAACTCAAGCCCTCGGCCGTCTATGTGAATCCGACAGAGCGCTGCAACCTCGACTGCACCTACTGCTACATCCCGCGCGAGATGCGGCGCGACGGCGAGCACATGGCGACCGACAAGCTGCTGGGCGCGCTCGACCGCCTCAAGGCCTACTTCGCAGCGACGATGCCGGCGGGGCGCAAGCCGCGCATCATCTTCCACGGCGCCGAGCCGCTGACCAACCGCGAGGCGCTGTTCGCCGCCATCGACGCCTTCGGCGACGACTACGCGTTCGGCGTGCAGACCAACGCCACGCTGCTCGACGACGCGGCACTGGCCTTCCTCACCGGCCGCGGCGTCTCGATCGGTCTCTCGCTCGACGGGCCGGTCGCCGCCGTCACCGACGCCACGCGCCTGTCCTTCGGCGGCAAGAGCGTGCACGACAAGGTGCTCGACGCGATGGACCGCCTGCGCGGCTACGATGCCTGGAGCGTGATCGCCACCTGCACGGCGAAGAACCTCGACCAGTTGGTGCCGCTGGTCGAACTGTTCCACGCCCGCGAGGTGCCGACCTGCATGCTCAACGCCGTGCGCTGCACCCTGCCCGGCGCGCGCGGCGTCAAGCCGGCCGACGACGCGCTGGCGCACGCCTTCATCGCCGCCGTCGAGCGCAGCCACGCGCTGTTCCGCGAAAGCGGGCGCAGGCTCGTGGTCGCCAACTTCGCCAACATCCTGCTGGCGATCCTGGCGCCGACGGCGCGCCGCCTGATGTGCGACATCTCGCCCTGCGGCGGCGGCCGCGCCTTCTTCGCGCTGGCGCCCGACGGCGGCCTGTTCCCGTGCAGCGAGTTCATCGGCCTGCCCGAGTTCGAGGGCGGCAACCTGTTCCGCGATTCGATGGACGACGTGATCAAAAGCCCCGCCTTCGCCAAGGTGACGGGGCGCGACGTCGATAAGTTTGCGCCCTGCGCGACTTGCGCGATCCGCCATTTCTGCGGCTCGCCGTGCCCGGCCGAGGCGCACGAGATGAACGGTGGCATGGACAGGATCGGCGCCTTCTGCGGCTTCTACGAGGAACAGGTGCGCTACGCGCTGCGCCTGATCGCCGACGGCAAGGCGCAGGATTTCCTCTGGGACGGCTGGGACGAGGGCGTGGACACCAGCTTCGACTTCAGCTAAGCGGGACGTCCTGTGCCTGGAGTCGGGGCAGTGCACAATCGACGACGCAGACGCGGATGCACCGGCTTTCCTCCTCCGTAAGCGTTGAACGAAGGCGCTCCTTCAGTTCGGGGGCGGTGCGTGGCCTCCTGCCTTCCTGCGGCAGCGGCATATTCTTCCCGCCGAACCAGAACACAAGATAGATGCCGAAACCGTCGGCGCCGGGGTCGCGCGTGTAGCGTTCGATCAGTTGCTCGCGCATCGCGCGCCACAGGTCGGCATGGCTGTCCTTCTTGATTTCGATGGGCACATTGAAACCGCCAAATGAAACGCGAATATCGGCGCGCTTGTCCTCGGCGTAATAGCCCTCCTTGACGGCATCGATGCCAAGCCGGCCGAGGCGCCCCCGAAAATCGGAGAGCAGAATGTCGCGGCAGTCGTTTTCCGGCTTCGGACGTTCCGGCTTGCCGCTGGCGTCGTAGCTCCAATACTGGCGATAGTCGTTGGTGCTGCCGTTGCGAATCGTGTGGGCGAGGCCGCGCAGATGATCGTAGGCCAGCGCCGCGAGGTCGGCGGCGTTGGCCGGTTGCAGGTGCGCCAAGGTGCGGCAGACCTCGGCGACGTTCGGGGGGCGGAACTCGGCCTTGCGCCGCGCGATGCGCTGGGCCTGCGCGGCATGGCGCAGGCGGTTTTGCCAAGGCGCCAGTTCGGGCAGGGCCGCGAGTCGTTCAAGTTCATGTGCGGCGGCCCCGCTCGGTTTGGCGCCGAGCATGTCGATGTAACCGCGTACTTCGTCGGCGGTCTGCATGGCCGCGCTGACCCAGTGGGCGCCCAGAGGGCGTTCGGGCGGACTGTCAGGCGCCAGCAGCTGAATCAGCAGGGCCAGCGAAGATTCGGGCAGATCGTTCCTGAAGCCGGGACGCCGTTCGCGGTCATGAAGGAAAGCGGCAAGTTGGCCGCGCAGCGCCTTGCTGGCGCCGATATGTTTGACGAGCGACGTTTCGTATTCGTTCGGCGCAACCAACAGGCCGCAGGCCAGCCAATAGATGCGCTGCGCCGCGCTCATGCTGCCTTGCGCCAGCCGTGCCGGAATGATGGCGGCGAGCGTCGGGCGGTCAAGGTAACGCAACGCCGCCTTGAGCAATGGGTCGAGCGCATTGGCCAGCAATTGCTTCTTCGCGCGCAGAGGGAAACCCTTGAGCAGATCGGACAGGGCGGCGTGCGCGACGGCGGCGAAGTCATCGTTGTAAGCGAGTTCCCAGATGCCGTGCAGATGCTCTCGCCCCTTGCGCAGCAACGGCAGCGCATAGGCGACGAGCACTTCGGCGACCAGGTCGGGCCGTGATTTGACGAGGGCCACGAACCAGTCGGATTCCTTTTCAGCGACCCACGTGAAGCGGAATGCCAGCAGCTTGCGCAGCGCCGCGTCGTCGAGATGCAATGCGGTTTCGGGATCGTTGGCATACAGTTCCTCCATCCCGGCCAGGCAGGGCTGGCGGATGAAGTGCATGCGGCCCTTGATCTCGAGATCGACGATCTCGGCCACGCTCGGCAGATCGGCGCGGTCCAGGGCGCGCCGAAAACCGGCGTACGCGGCGGCGATCAATTCCTCGTCGCCACCGAGAAAATCGGTAAGGCGCTCGCGCGGCGTTTCGCCTTCGATATCGAGGAATTTCCGGAGATACACCTGCGCCAGTTCGTGCAGGATTTGCGGATGGGCGCTGCCATCGCGGATCGTTTCAAGATGCTCGCGGAAATGGCTGCGCCAGCCTTCTTTCCGCTGCTCGCGCTCCCTGGAATGCTCGCGCCTTCTGGCAGCGTCGTCTCGCCGCCAGTCATCTAGGCTGCAAAAGGAAAAAATCTCCAGGTCTGGTTCGAATTCGGGATGCAACGAAACCCATGCGCCGAGATACTCAAGAGCATCGAGGGTCAGCCAGTCCTGCCCTCCCTGATAACGTAACTGCCTTGCCGCCTCGCTGAAGAAATGTCGCTTGAATTCGATATGTGTTTCGGCAGTTGCCCGTTCGAGGCACCACGCGACGAAATCAGGTGGCGGTTCCGCCCCATACAGTCTGGATGCGCTATGGAACAGGCAGGACCAGACATTTTCCTTGCCGACGCAGCGCGAAGCGCCGATCAGCAGCATGGCCTTGTAACGTTCCGGCCGTGCCGCCAACCAGGCGGCGACGCACTTTTGGTGCTCGTCGTCTATGTGCGGACTCCCGTACTCGTTGAGTCCGGCGCCCAGCCAGTCATACAGTCGTGCATTGTCGATGGTATCGCCATACGCTTCGAGCGCACGCGCCAGCAGGGCGCCTGCCATACGTTCAGCCTGGAGATGGTCGAATGACTTGCGCACGGCCGTACCGCGATGCGACAACTGGTCGAGTAGTTCGGGCAGCATTTTCGCTGGCGCATTGTCAGGCAGGCGGTGTCCCCAAAACATGCGGTAGTCGCCGATGAGTCGATCCTGTTTTTCCGGGCGCAAGAAGTCGAATATCTCCGACGGGCGAATGAATTCCGGGAAGAGTTCCGTCAGCAGACTACCGAGAAGCTGATCGTCCTTGTCTTCGACCGTCCCGGCCCGTATGTCCTTTGCAAAGGCAACAAGACGAGAGGCGTTGCGCGGCAGGTCGCGCAACAGGATCCTCAACGCTGAGTGGCGGATGTGTTCCGGGTAGCTGGCATCGCGCATGGCGGCATCCAGGAAGGCTTCCAGGCGGTTTGCTTCCGGGGTCAGTTCGGCCAGCGGCGGACCGTAACGCAGCGCATCCAGCGCGCAGTCGAGCATGGCGATGTCGGCTTCGGAGCGTGACGGCGAAGCAAGCAGTTCCATGAATACCGGCGCCATGTCCGGCGTCGCCAGCGCGCCGAAGGGTGCGGCAGTCCAATCCTGGGAGCGGAAGTTGGCATAGCGTTCGGCCTCGCCCTTGAGCGCCGCCAGCACGCGGCGTTTGTCGTCGGGTGGGAAGCCGCGCACATCGCCGTAGAGCACGACGCCAAGCGGCTCGCGGGCGATGAGTTCGTTTCGGGCGCTCCGGCAATGCACGGCCAGCCAGGCGGCCAGGCCGCGCAGGTCGGGTACGATGCCGCCGTCGTTGCCGGCCATCAGCGCGACGACGCGCCCGAGCGGCAGGCCATGCGATTCGATCAGCGCCGCGAGGTGACGCGCGCCCAGATATTCGGCGATGCTTCGATGGATGGGGATGCGCTGCTGTTCGCGTTCATCCCGCTGGAACAGGCCGCTTGCCAGCGCCTCCAGGAAAGGCAGGTCGCGCGGGGAGGACAGTTCGCGCCAGAGCGCATGCTGGTCGTCCGCCGCCGCGTCGTCGAGGGCGAAGCCGGCGATGCCGACGAGCATATGGACGGCGCTGAGGAAACCCGCCGCGTCGAGCAATGCATCGGCCGTCGGTACGATGCGGCGTATTGCGCCGCGGTGCTCGATGTTGAGTTCTCGCACAAGTTGCCGGCAGGCGAGGTCGTATGTCTTGGCGCGGCTATTGGGCCAGTCCTGGTCGCCGACGGCCGTGGCAAGCAAGCCCAGCGTCTGCGGATTGCGCAGCAGATCGACCAGTCCGTGACGGTCGGCCTTTTCGATGAAACCATCGGGATCGGCGATGCCGAATTTTCGTTCGAGCAGCAGGGCGATGTAGGCGTCGCTCAGCGGGTCGAGATGCAGGACATCAACCCTGCCTCCCGGCGCGACCTCCAGCAGCGCGGCCCGGTCGCTGTCGCCATACCAGTCGGCCTCGCGGCAGGAAAGCCGGAAGCGCGGGCGGCCGAGGCGATCGAGATGGCGCCGCACATGATCCAGCGGCGTGCGGCCGTCGGCGCCGCTCGCACGCATTTCGTCGAGGCCGTCGATGAACAACGTCTTGCCGACGAGTTCAGTGCTCGGGTCAAACGTGGCGAAGCTGCGCGCCCGGACGTAATGGCCGCCGCAGGCTGCCGCCTCTTGCTTGAAAGATTCTGTCTTGCCGGCGCCCGGATCGCCGAGCAGGACATAGGCCGGCGCAGCACGATATTTTTCCAGCGGCTGACTTCCGCGCTCGCCGGTTGCCTCGTTGCGCGTCGTGCAGGTGCGCGGCGCCAGCATCTCGGGATCGGTGATCCGGTTCAAAACCAGTGCTCCGCGGGATAGGAGAGGAATTCGGCGAGCGGGACACCGCCGTCGCCGATCAGCAGTTGCCGGCAATCGCCAAAGCCTTTCCGGAATGCCTCCATGCCACGGACCTTGTTCGGGACGGCGCCGCTTTTCACTTCGAGAGCGACAAGCTTGGCCCCGCGTTCGAGTACGAAATCCACCTCGTTGGTACCGTCGCGCCAGTAATGGAGGCGGCAGTCCGGCGAAGCCGAGTTGTGCAGATGCGCGCCGACCGCGCTTTCGACCATGCGTCCGCGATAGCCACGGTCGGCCTGAGCCTCGCTTTTGCTGTAGCCTGAGCCTGCCGACATCAGGGCCATGTTCAGCACATTGAGTTTGGGCGAGGAGGCGCGGCGGCGGTGATGCTGTCCGGCGTATTTCGGCAGGCCGCGGATCAGACCGGCAGTGCCGAGCAAATCGAGATAGTGCGCCAGGGTCACGGTATTCCCCGCGTCCTGCAATTGGCCCATCATTTTCGTGTAGGAGAGTTCCCGTCCCGAGTAGCGGCAGCCGAGATGGAAGAGGTTGCGCAGCAACGCGGGCTTGTCCACTCGCGTCATCATCAGTATGTCTTTTTCGATGCTGGGCTCGATCAGACCGGTATCGACGTAATTGCGCCAGCGCGGTTCGTCGCGGATCAGCGGCGCCGCGCCGGGGTAGCCGCCGAAATAGAGATAGTCTTCGAGGTCGAAGTCGAAGGCTTCAGCCATCTCGCGGAACGACCAGTGGGTGAGATGGATCGTTTCGAATCGACCCGTGAGACTTTCGCTCATGCCCTGCTGCATCAGGAGGGGCGACGAGCCGAGCAGGACGACGTGCAGCGCCAAACCTTCGGCGCGATCCGCATCCCAGAGGCCCTTGACGGTATCGGACCATCGCAGGATTTTCTGGATTTCATCGAGCACGAGAATATGCCCGGCAGGATCGCGTCGCGCTGCCGAACGGGCACGCTGCCAGATGTCGACCAGCCAGGCGCCGTCACGTGGCGCGGCCATTTGGCGCCGGGTCGGCGCCGAGACGGCAGCGATATCCGGCAAGGCCGGGTCTTCCGGACTGTCGATGTCGACGAAGGAATAACGTTCCGCCGGATAGTCGGCCAGCGCATCGCGCACCATTCTCGTTTTGCCAACCTGACGTGGCCCGGCAACGACGATCAGAAATCGCGGCGACTCAAGCAGGCGCGCAAGAAGTGTTTCGGTTTCTGCGCGTTGGTAGGAAGGAGCAGCCATCGTTTACGTTAATGAGTAAATTTGCTCACAATGGTAAACGCATTTTGTCTCTACATCAAATCAAGTGGTTATCATGGTTTTTCAAATTGGCGCTAGCAGGATGGCGCCGAGCTAATGACTCCGCCTGCCACGCGCCGTCTCGAGGTGCCGACACAGTTGCTCGGCGCCGTCGAGGATGCGTGGCGTGTGGCGCTGGACGATGTCGGGCGGAATGAAGAACAGGTTGTCGCGCCTTGCGGCGGCGAGCGCCTTCCATTGCCGCCAGTCGTCGAGCCATTCGGGACGGGACTCGCCCATGCCGCTGGCGACGATGGCGTCCGGGTCGGCGGCCAGAACCGACTCGACCGTGACCTTGGGCGCGAGGGGTTTCAGGTCGGCGAAGACGTTCTCGCCGCCGCACAGGCGGATCACGTCGGTAATCACCTGTCCGCCGCCCACGGTCATCAGCGGCTGCTTCCAGACCTGGTAGAAGGTGCGCACCTTCGGCCGCGCGCCGTATCTTTCCCTCAGTCCGTGCAGGCGGCCGCGGAAGGCGGACGCGGCTTCGCGCGCGACGGCCTGCGTGCCGGCGAGCTCCCCGAAGTGTTCGAGGCTCTTCGCCACGTCGTCGATGCGCTCGGGCTGTGAGAGGTAGACGGGAATGCCCAGCGCACGGATCTTCGCGATGTGGGCCGGCGCGTTTCCGCTGGCCCAGCCGACCGCGAGATCGGGTTTGAGCGCGGCGATGGCCTCCAGGTCGAGTTTCGAGTAGCCCCCCACGCGCGGCACGCGCTTCGCCGCATCGGGGTAGTCGCTGTACTCGACCGCGCCCACGAGCCACCCGCCGGCGCCGGCGGCGTGGAGCGTCTCGGTGACGTGCGGCGCAAGGCTCACGATGCGCCGTGCGGGATGCGCCAGCCGCACGACCGCCCCCGTGTCGTCCCGCACGACAATATCGGCATGCGCGGCGGCGTGCGCCGACAGCGCAACACAGGCGAACAGGCAATACCATCGCTTCATGAAGTTTCCCCCAGGGCCTGGAACAAACGCCGCCATTCATCTTCGTTCGCCGGCAAACCGAAGCGCAATGCCGATGGATCGTCGAACAGGCGCACGAGGATGCCGCGCCGGGCCAGTCGTTTGTGGATTTCTCCGGCGCGTGGCGTAACGCAATATTGGAACAGCGCGCAGCCCGTCGGTTCGCCGAGGCCCGCATCGCGCAGCAGTCCGTCCAGCCGCCGCGAGGCATCGGCGAGGCGCACGCGCTGTGTGGCCTGCCAGGCCATGTCGGAGAGCGCCAGGCGCGCGGCCCAGCGGGCGGGATGCGCGACGGCCCAGGGGCCGATGGCATCGGCGAGCCTCGCCAGCAAGTCGGGCGCGGCAATGGCGAAGCCGACGCGCGCACCGGCCAGGCCGAAAAACTTGCCGAGCGAACGCAATACGACGATGTTGTCCGTGGCCCGGTCGGCGAGCGAATCGGCGGGCTCCGCGTCGATGAATGCCTCGTCGACGACCAGCAGGCGCAGGCCGCGCGCCCGTTCGAGCAGTTCGGCGCGCGTGTGGCGTTGCCCGGTCGGATTGTTCGGATTGCAGACGACGGCGTAGTCGGCTTCCGCCTGCCAATCCACCCGCTCGTGTCCGGCGGCGCGCCATGCGGCCGGATGCTCGCCGTAGATCGGCGACGGAATCGCCACACGGCCGGCCGGCATCAGATGGGGCAGCGACTGGATGCCTGACTGCGAGCCGGGCAGCGCAAGCAGGTGTTCGACGCCGTAGCAGTCGCACGCGGCGGCTTCGAGGCCATCGCCCTCCTCCGGCAGGCGCTGCCAGACTTCGGGTGGAATCGGCGGCACCGCGTAGGGCCAGGGCGAAATGCCGGTCGAGAGGTCGAGCCAGTCCGCGAGCGGGACGCTCCAGCGCTTCGCGGCTTCCCTCAATCTTCCGCCATGTTCAAGCAAGGGCGAGGCTCCCCGCGGCGAGCAGGACCAGCCACAGCCACTGCCCGCGCTCGACAAGCCGCAAGGCACGGCCGATGTCGGCGGCGGCCGGGGCCGCGCCCGAACCGAGTGTTGGACGCTGCTCGACCTGCCCGTGGTAGATCGCCGTCCCGCCGAGCCGCACGTTCAAGGCCCCCGCGCCTGCAGACATCACCGGGCCGGCGTTGGGGCTGCTCCATGCCTTTGCTTGCGCGTGCCAGCAGGCGAGCGCGGACTGCGTGCGGCCGAGCAGCGCATAGGTCAACGCCGTGAGGCGCGCGGGAACGAGATTGAGCAGGTCGTCGATGCGCGCCGCCGCCCAGCCGAAATGCACGCGCCGCGCGTCCTTGTAGCCCCACATCGCATCGAGCGTGTTCGCCAGGCGATAGAGCACCGCGCCCGCGCCGCCCGCGACGAAGAACCAGAACAACGCGCCGAACACGGCGTCGTTGCCGTTTTCCAGCACCGACTCGACAGCGGCCTTCGCCACGCCTTCCCCATCGAGTTGCGTCGTGTCGCGCGAGACGATCATGCCGACCTGGCTGCGCGCCGTGGAAAGGTCGCCCGCCGCCAGCGGTACTGCCACCGCCCGCGCATGCTCGCCGAGGCTTCGGCCGCCGAGCGCGAGCCAGAGCAGCAGCGCATCGAGCACGGGATGGGCGAGCCATGCGAAAAGGGCGACGAAGGGAGCCACGATCAGCCCCCAGGCCAGGAGACCGCACAGCCGGTTGCCGACGGCGTGGCCCGGCGCGCCGCGCCGAAGCGCCCTCTCGGCCGCATCGGCAAGCCGGCCGAAACCGACCAGCGGATGGAACCGCGGCGGCTCGCCCAGCAGGCGATCGAGCAGCACGCCGGCCAGCGCGACAACGGCGAGGGAGAGGGAAGGGGGCATGGGATAATCAAGTTCTCGACGAGCTTGCGCATCATGCCAGAACCCACCCTTCAGGAAAGCGTCGCCCGGCAGCGGGCCGAACTGAAACAGTCCCTCGAAGACCCCCTTCGCCGGGTGGCGGAAGCCTGCGCGGCTGTCTGGAGCGACCGGGCGCGGCTCGACGAGGCGCTGAACCGGCTGTTTCCGGCGGTGCCCCACGGCCGCTATCTCTACGCCCTCGACACGGCCGGCGTGCAGGTCTCGGACAACGTCAGCCGCGACGGCCCGGTCGAAGGTGATTTCGGGCGCGACCGCTCGCACCGTCCCTATATGCGCGAGGTCCAGCCGGCCTCGGGCTTCCTGCTTTCCCGCTCCTACATCACGATGCGCGAGCGGCGGCCGGGTATTACCGCCATCCAGATCGTGCGGAACGGCCTCGGGCAGGCGCTGGGTTTCATCGGCGCCGACTTCTATCTCCAGGACCTACCCATGACGCGGGAGCGGTTCGAGGAGCGGCGCCAGTGGCGCCAGCTGCGCGGCGACCCGTCGATCCGCAGCCAGGTCTTCCACCAGACGCGCGCCGAGAGCGAAATGGACCGGCAGCTCCCCACGGTGCTGGGCGTGGTCGAGGAGCTGATGACCGACCATGGCATGCACCACATCATGCTGCATTTCTCCAGCAGCCGCGCGGTGTACTGGACGGTGGACGACCCCTGGCGCTATCGCCTGCTCGACATCCAGGCACTCACCGACCCCGACACCTGCCTCGCCTTCAGGAAGCGACCCTATCCGGCCGGCGCACTGGTGCCGAGGGAGCGCATCCGCGCCATCCTCGACGCCCTGCGTTCGCTGCGCTTCGTCGACGAGACCTTCTACCTGCGCACGGGCACGCTCAACATTTTCAACGGCATCGTCGGCCTCACCTTCTCCTGCGACGGCTCGCACTACGTGCCATGGGACGAGTTCCTGAAGATGGACGTGGCCGCCTGGCTGGGAACGGCCTGATGGCCCGCGCCCTCATGGTGCAGGGCTGCACCTCCGACGCCGGCAAGAGCGTGCTCGTCGCGGCGCTGTGCCGCATCCTGCATCGGCGCGGCTTGAAGGTCGCGCCTTTCAAGCCGCAGAACATGGCGCTCAATTCCGCAGTCACGGAAGATGGCGGCGAGATCGGCCGCGCGCAGGCGCTCCAGGCGCAGGCGGCGGGGCTGGCGCCGCGCATCGACTTCAACCCGGTGCTGCTGAAGCCCAACACCGACAAGCGCGCGCAGGTCGTCATTCACGGAAAGGCCGTCGCCGACCTGTCGGCGCGCGATTACCACGACTACAAGCGCGTGGCGATGGCCGCCGTGATGGAATCCTGGGCGCGCCTGACGGCGGAATTCGACTGGGTGGTCGTCGAAGGCGCGGGCAGCCCGGCCGAGGTGAACCTGCGCGACCGCGACATCGCCAACATGGGCTTCGCGGAAGCGGCGGACATCCCCGTGATCCTCGTCGGCGACATCGACCGCGGCGGCGTCCTGGCCCACCTCAAGGGCACACTCGACTGCCTCTCCGAGAGCGAGCGGGCGCGGGTGAAGGGGCTGGTCATCAACCGCTTCCGCGGCGACATCGGCCTCCTTGAGCCGGGTCTCGAATGGCTCGAAGCCCAGACGGGCAAGCCGGTGCTCGGCGTGGTGCCGTATCTGCACGGCCTGTTCCTCGACGCCGAGGATGCGCTGCCCCATCATTCCGAACGCGCCGGCGAGGCGAAGCTGCGCGTCGCCGCCCCTGTTTTTCCGCGCATTTCCAACGCCAACGACCTCGACCCGCTGCGACTGCATCCGGAGATCGACTTCCGCTGGGTCGGGCCGAATCAGGCATTGCCGCCCTGCGACCTCGTCATGCTGCCCGGTTCGAAGTCCGTGCAGGCCGACCTCGCCTGGCTGCGCGAACAGGGGCACGAGGCGGCGATCAAACGGCACCTGCGCTACGGCGGAAAGGTCATCGGCCTGTGCGGCGGATTCCAGATGCTCGGAAGGATGCTGCACGACCCGGCCGGCATCGAGGGCAGGCCCGGCAGCGCGCCGGGCCTGGGGCTGCTCGACTGCGAGACCACGCTCGAAGCCGAGAAGCAATTGAAGAACGTGACCGGCCGGCTGACGCTGAGCGACGCGCCGATGGCCGGCTACGAGATCCACATGGGCGTCACGCGCGGCCCCGCGCTCGACCGCTCCGCCGCGATCCTCGACGGCGGGCGCGCCGACGGCGCGATGACCGGCGACATCATCGGCACCTACTGCCACGGCCTGTTCGACCGTCCCGAGGCGCTCGCCGCGCTGCTGGCCTGGGCTGGCGCGAAGGATATTGCGCCGGTCGACCTCGCCGCGCGGCGCGAGGCCGACCTCGACCGGCTGGCCGACGCGATGGAAGCGGCGATCGACATCGAGCGGCTGACGGGGACGGCATGAAAGCCCGCATCGACTTCCCGGAGGACGGCGGGCGGCTGCGCCTCGCGTTTTCAAACCCCGTCGAGCCGCTGACGGCGCATCGCCTGGACGAAGTGGCGGCCGTCATTGCCGAGGCGGAGCGGCAGGCGCGGGCCGGCCGATGGGCGGTCGGCTTCGTCGCCTATGAAGCCGCGCCCGCATTCGATGCGGCCCTGAAAGTGCGTCCGCCCGCCGGCTTCCTTCCGCTCGCCGCCTTTGCCGTTTATGACGCGCCTTTCGCCGCGGAAATAGGGGACAGACCACGGTTTTATGAATCTCAAAACCGTGGTCTGTCCCCTATTTCCTGCTGCTGGCGCATGGAGACGCCGCGCGGGCGCGTCCTCGACGCCATCGCCGGCATCCGCCGCCGCATCGCCGAGGGTGACCTCTATCAGGTCAATCTCACGACGCGCCTGCGGGCCGCCTTCGAGGGTGACGGCGGCGCGCTGTTCGAAGCCCTGCGCGAGTCGCAGCCCGATGGCTGGTGCGCGCACCTGGAAGACGGCGGCTGGGAGGTGCTTTCAGTCTCGCCCGAACTCTTCTTCGATTGGCAGGGCGGCACGCTGACGACGCGCCCGATGAAGGGCACGGCTTCCGACGCCGCATCCGCAACCGCGATGCGGGAGTCCCCGAAGGAGCAGGCTGAGAACCTGATGATCGTCGACCTGCTGCGCAACGACCTTTCGCGCATCGCAAAGACAGGAACGGTGCAGGTGCCGCAGCTATTCGAGGTGGTGCGGCTTCCCACCGCCTGGCAGATGACATCGTCCGTGCGGTGCGAGACCCGCGCTGGCACTGGGCTGGCGGATGTGTTCGGCGCGCTGTTCCCTTGCGGCTCGGTCACGGGCGCGCCAAAGGTGGCGGCGATGGCCGCGATCGCGGAACTGGAGGATTCGCCGCGCGGCGCCTATTGCGGCGCCATCGGACTGATCCGCCCCGGCGGCCACGCGACCTTCGCGGTCGGCATTCGCACCGTCGTCCTCGATCGGTCGGCGGGCATGGCCGAATGCGGCGTCGGCAGCGGCATCGTCTTCGATTCCCATCCGGAGGACGAGTTCGACGAGTGGCTGGTCAAGCGCCGCTTCCTGCTGCGGGCCACGGCCGGGTTCGATCTGATCGAGACGCTGCGGCTGGAGGACGGCGCGTACTGGCTGAGGGATCGCCATCTGGCTCGTATGGAAGCCAGCGCGGAGTACTTCGGCTTCCCCTTCGACCGGATGCGGATCGAGGGGGAGTTGGCCGCGCAATGCGGACGGTCGGGAATATTCCGGGTACGGCTGCTGCTTGACCGGCGTGGCATGCCTCGCACGGAATGCTTCGCGCTGGAGCCGGCGCGGGAAGAGGTCATCGTCGCCCTTGCCAAGGCCCCCGTCGAAGGTGAACGGGAATTCCTGCGGCACAAGACCACGGAGCGCGGCGCCTACGGCCCCTTCGATCCCCCGGAAGGCGTCTTCGACACCCTGCTCTGGAACGCGGCGGGCGAACTCACCGAATTCACGCGCGGCAACGTGGTGGTGGAGATGGACGGCCGGCAGGTGACGCCGCCGCTTTCCTGCGGCCCGTTGCCCGGCGTGCTGCGCGCCGAGATGCTCGCACGCGGCGAGATCGCCGAGCGCGTGGTGAAAAAGGATGAACTGCCGGCGTCGACCGGGCTGTGGTTCATCAACAGCGTGCGTGGCCGGGTGAAGGCGCGGCTTGTTTGAGTTCGAGCGGCAACCCCGCCGCCACCAGCGTCACGCGCCCGCAGAGGGTGGCGACGCGCTGGTTGAGCCGGCCCTGCTCGTCGGCGAAGCGGCGGGCGAGTTCGTTCACGGGCACGATGCCGCAGCCAACCTCGTTGCTGACCAGCAGGACGCGGCCCGGCAGGCGCGGCAGGACATCGAGGAAGGCGGGCATCTCCTTCTCGAAGCAATCGGCCAGCAATATGTTGGTCAGCCAGAGGGTCAGGCAGTCGACGATGACGCAGCGGCTCGGCATGGCGTGGGCCTTCAGCGCCGCCGCCAAGCACAGCGGCTCCTCGGCGCAGGCCCATTCTTCCGGCCGCCGGGCGCGGTGGTGGGCGATGCGCGCGGCCATCTCCACGTCGCCGGGCTGGCCGGTGGCGACGTAGATGACGCCCAAGCCGGATTCGGACGCCCGCTGTTCCGCCAGGGCGCTTTTGCCCGAACGGGTGCCGCCGAGGATGAGTTCAACCATGACGGCGAGGGTATCATGCCCTCTTTTTAGCGTACGAAGAAACAGGACATGGACATCCGCATCGCCTCTCTCGATCGCTCCCTTGAATCCGCCTTGCGGAACAAGATCGACCGCAAGACCAAGCCGCCGGGCAGCCTGGGCCGGCTGGAGGAGCTGGCCCTGCAACTGGGGCTGATCCAGAATACGCTGGAGCCCTATCTCGCCTACCCCCACATGCTCGTCTGCGCCGGTGACCACGGCGCGGCGAAAGCGGGCGTATCGGCTTATCCTCAGGAAGTGACTTGGCAGATGGTGGAGAACTTCCTGACCGGGGGCGCCGCGATCAACGTGCTTTCGTGGCAGGCGGGCATGGAACTGGTGGTGGCCGACGCCGGCGTCGTGCACGATTTCGGCGCTCGCCCCGGACTCGTCGACGCCAAGGTTGCGCCGGGCACCGCCAGCTACCTCGAAGGCCCGGCCATGTCGCCTGCGCAGCGCGACGCCGCCATGGCTCAGGGTGCCGCGCTGGTGCGGGATTTCGCGCGGGCGGGTTGCAACGTGCTCGGTTTCGGCGAAATGGGCATCGGCAACACGGCCTCGGCCTCCCTCATCACCCATTGCCTGACCGGCGCGCCGCTGGCCGAGTGCGTGGGCCGGGGCACCGGGCTGGATGACGCGGGCCTCTCGCGCAAGCGGGCATTGCTGGTGCGTGCGCTGGACATATGGGATGGTCCGAAGACCGATCCGCTCGCCGTCCTCGCGCGATACGGCGGATTTGAGATCGCCATGCTGGCAGGGGCGATGCTGTCGGCGGCACAGGCGCGCATGGTGCTGCTGATCGACGGTTTCATCGCCACCTCGGCCCTGCTGGTAGCCCAAGCCCTCCAGCCGGCCGTTATCGACCACTGCGTCTTCGCGCACCGTTCCGGGGAGCCGGGCCACTCGGTGCAACTGGCTTGGCTGCACGCGCGCCCGCTGCTGGAGCTGAACATGCGCCTGGGCGAGGGCACCGGCGCGGCGCTGGCCTATCCCCTGCTGGTGGCGGCCTGCGCCTTCCTCAACGAGATGGCCAGCTTCGAATCGGCCGGCGTCACCGATAAGCCATGAAGGCGCACCTCCGCGGCCCGCTGATCGCCGTCGCCGTCGCCGCGCTCCTCGGCGCCGCCTTCTGGTGGGTTTCCCGGCCCAGGCCCGTTCCCGTCGTGCTGAAGGCGGCATCGCCAGGCCGGGTGGAGGCGACCCTCTCCAACACCCGCGCCGGCACGGTGGAAGCCTGCCAGCGCACGAAGCTCTCGACCATCCTCGGCGGCCGCATCGAAATCCTCAACGTCAAGGAAGGCGATCGGGTGAAGAAGGGCCAGCTGCTGCTCAAGCTCTGGAACGACGATCAGAAGGCCCAGCAGACCCTGGCCGACGCCCAGCTCGAACTGTCCCGCCGCCGCGTGGCCGAGGCCTGTACCGTCGCCGCCAGCGCCCGGCGCGAGGCGGATCGCACGGCGAAGCTGCGCCACGACGGCTTCGTCTCGGAAGCGAAGGAAGACGCGGCCCGCACCGAGGCCGAGGCGAAGGAGGCCGCCTGCGCGACCGCCCGCGCCGACGTCGACCAAGCGAAGGCGAAGCTCGCCGCCGTGCGCGTGGAGCAGGGGCGTGTCAGCCTGGTCGCGCCCTTCGACGGCACGGTGGCGAAGATCGTCGGCGAGGTCGGCGAATACTCGACGCCCTCGCCGCCCGGCGTGCCGACGCCGCCGGCCATCGACCTCATCGACGATTCCTGCCTTTACGTCAAGGCGCCGATGGACGAGGTGGACGCGCCGAAGATCCGCCCCGGCCAGACCGTGCGCATCCGGATCGACGCATTTCCCGGCAGGAATTTCCCCGGCCGGGTGAAGCGCGTCGCGCCCTACGTCACCGCGGTGGAAAAGCAGTCGCGCACAGTGGACGTCGAGGTGGATTTCGGAAAGCCGGACGAGGCCGGCGGCCTGCTCGTCGGCTACAGCGCCGACGTCGAGATCGTGCTGGAGTCGAAGGAAAACGCCCTGCGCGCGCCGACGGCCGCGATCCAGGAAGGCGGGCGCGTGCTGGTCCTGAAGGACGGCCTGCTGGAGGAGCGCCGCGTGAAGGCGGGGCTTTCCAACTGGGAATACACGGAGGTGCTGGAGGGGCTCGCATCCGGCGACCGCATCGTCGTCTCTCTGGAGAAGGAGGGCGTCAAGGCGGGAGTCCACGCGATGCCCGACGAGAAGGCTTCCGCGAAATAGGGCGCACGGCCCCATGTCCCAAATTGAACTCGAAGGCATCGAGCGCGTATTCACCCTCGGCGACAGCGAGGTCCATGCCCTGCGCGCCGTCGACTTCGCCGTGGCGCCGGGAGAATACGTGGCCGTCATGGGGCCGTCGGGTTCCGGCAAGTCGACGCTGCTCAACATCCTCGGCCTGCTCGACCGGCCCGACGCCGGCCGCTACCGGCTCGAGGGCCGCGACGTCACGACGCTGTCCGCCGACGAGCAGGCGCAGGTGCGCCGCGGCCGCATCGGCTTCGTCTTCCAGAGCTTCCACCTCGTGCCCCGGCTCACGGCGGCCGAGAACATCGCCCTGCCGCTGATGCTCGGCGGCGTCGCGCCCGACGAACGGGCGGCGCGCGTGGCCGACGCCCTCCGGGATTTCGGCCTGTCCGATCGCGCCGGCCACCGCCCCGACCAGCTTTCCGGCGGCCAGCGCCAGCGCGTGGCCATCGCGCGGGCCACCATCATGCGCCCGGCCATGATCCTGGCCGACGAGCCCACGGGCAATCTCGACCGCGCGACCGGCGAGGAAGTCATGCGCCTGCTCGAAAACCTCAACGCCGGCGGCGTCACCCTGATCGTCGTCACCCACGACCCCGTGCTCGGCGCCCGCGCGCGCCGGCAGGTGGCGATGGAGGACGGCCGGAAGGTGCGGGACGCGGGGAGCGCATGACGCCTTCCGACACCCTGCGCTTCGCCTCCCGCGCCGCCACCGGCTATCCGCTGCGCACGGCCCTGATGGTGCTGGCGATGAGCATCGGCGTCGCGGCCGTCGTGGTGCTCACCGCGCTGGGCGATGGGGCGCGGCGCTACGTGGTCAACGAGTTCTCGGCCATCGGCAGCAACCTCGTCATCATCCTGCCCGGCCGCTCGGAGACCGGGGGATTCAATCCCGCCAACGTCATCACCGGCACGCCGCGCGACCTCACCGTGGAGGACGCCCGCGCCATTGCGCGCAGGCCCTCGGTGGTGCGCGCCGCGCCCATCACCGTCGGCACCTCGGAGGCGGCCTGGGGCGGCAGGCTCCGGGACGTGACCATCGTCGGCACCACCGCCGACTACCTCGAAATCCGGCGCATGGAGGTGGCCCAGGGCCGCTTCCTGCCGGCCGGGGACGCGGGCCGGAGCGCCTCGGTGGCGGTGATCGGCGCGAAGATCCGCGACGAGCTGTTCGGCGCCGAGCCCGCGCTGGGCCGCATGATGCGCATCGGCGACCGCCGCGTGCGCGTCGTCGGCGTCATGGCGGCCTCGGGCCAGGGGCTGGGGTTCAACATGGACGAGATCGTCATCCTGCCGGTGGCCGTCGCCCAGTCGATGTTCAACACGAACACCCTGTTCCGCATCCTCGTCGAGGCCAGGAGCCGCGAGGCCATCGGGCATGCGCGCGAGCAGGCGCTCGAAACCGTCAAGGCGCGCCACGACGGCGAGGAGGACGTCACGGCCATCACGCAGGACGCCGTGCTGGCGACGTTCGACCGGATCCTCGGCGTGCTCACCTACGGCGTGGCCGGCATCGCGGCGATCAGCCTGGCGGTGGCCGGCATCCTCGTCATGAACGTCATGCTGGTGGCCGTAACGCAGCGCACGGGAGAGATCGGCCTGCTCAAGGCGCTGGGCGCGTCGGGGGCGGCCATCCGCAACGCATTCCTGGCGGAGGCGGCCCTGCTCTCGCTGGCGGGCGCCGCGCTGGGCTTCCTGCTGGGCGAGGGCGGCGCGCTCATTCTGCGAACCTTCCTGCCGGCGCTCCCGGCCTACCCCCCGACCTGGGCGGTCGGCGCTGCGCTGGCCACCGCGATGACCACGGGCCTCCTGTTCGGCGTCATGCCCGCCCGCCGCGCCGCACGGCTCGACCCGGTGCAGGCGCTGTCGAAGCGGTGAAAGGGTTGCAATAATCCATGGGATGGCTAACATGCTTAATATAGCCATTCCAGGGAGCTCACCATGATCACGATTACATCCGTCGAGGCGCAAAGCCGTTTCGGGGAGCTGATCGACCGTGCGCAGAGAGAACCGGTCGAAGTCACGCGGCGCGGCCGGACGGTGGCGTATGTGGTATCCGAGCCGGACATGCGCGAGCTGGCCGACATGCGCCGCCGCCGCGAGGAGGCGGCGCGCTGGTACGCGGAATATCGCCGTCAGGTGGCCGGGCGTTCCGCTGGCGAGGGGCCGGCTTTAACGGAATCCGACGTCGATCGCCTCGTGCATGAGCTTCGCTAGGCGCATCGTCTTCGATACGGGCGTGCTTGTCAGCGCGGCGATCCTGCCCGAGTCGGTGCCGGCGCTGGCGCTGGAAAAGGCCCTGCTGCACTTCGAGGTTTGCGCGTCCGATGCAACGCTGGCCGAACTGGAAGTCGTCCTGCTGCGGCCGAAATTCGACCGCTATGCCGACGCCGCGACGCGGCGGGTGTTCGTCGAGGGATTTCGCCGGCATGCGCGCAGGGTCGTGGTCGAGCGGCAGGTCGCCGATTGCGCGGACCCCGCCGACGACAAGTTCCTCGCCCTGGCCGATGCGGCCGGCGCGGAGCTGATCGTGGCAAGCGATCCCCACCTCACGGACATGCACCCCTGGCGCGGCATTCCGATCATGCCGCCTTCGGCCTTCCTCGTCGCGATCCGGTAGCGATGCGCGCAAGGGACTTTCTGCTGGTGAGGGTGGCCCATTCGCCCTGAGAACCTTCCTGCCGGCGCTCCCGGCCTATCTCCGCGACATGGGCGGTCGGCGCGGCGTTGTCCACCGGCCTCCTGTTCGGCGTCGCGGCGGCCCGTCGCGACGCTCGACCCGGTTCAGTCGCTATCGAAGTGATGATGGGCCCGAGCCTCCCATCGATCCCCCTCACGCGCCGGGGAGCTGCGGCGCGAAGCAGCCACGCCACAGCATCAGTAACTACGCAGCAGACTCCAGCGCCGGAATAGAAAAACCCAGCGCCAGGGAGACTTGATCTAGCGTTCCCACCCTAACCGACTTAGCCTTGAAGCCGTCGCCGATCAAATCCTTAATACAAAGCTTATTGATCAAAAATGCGAACACTATATTACTGAGGCCCATCGTAATTATGGCGAGTATCGTGAAGATTGCAGCCCATTTCCAGTGACTTCTAAAAAGCATTGGAATCGGTCCAAAGAACAAGGTAGTCCATGAGAAACCAACAGGCGCCTCTCTTAATTGGCCCGTCTTTGGATTTTCAAGGTAAATGATATTGTCCGCCATTCGCGATCTCCTTGTAATTTCATAATAAGTCCATGCAGGGTTAGGCAGTGAAAACTTGCTTATTTTCGAGGTGACGCAAATTCCTTTCAATCTTAATCTTTCTTTAAGTTTCAACTTTAAGTTTCAACGCCATCAAAAAGCGTCAACGAACATGACTGCAAACCGCTACATTCTTCCGTCGAACACGAGAGAGAAATAAATGAAAACGCGGGCTTGCGTCATTTCGTATCTAATACAGCTTGCACAAGCATCATTAGGGTCATTGGGGCCGCAAGCTTCTCATTCGTTGTTTTGAGGCGAGTTGCATCCTCATCTTCAACCGTATGGGTTATGAGCGCGTCTCCATCATCGAATTTGAACAAAAATCCAAATGCTCTTCCACCGCGAGCCTTCATTACAAACCCCTTACTTTTCCCTGACTGAACAGCTGTAATCTTTTTCACGCTCTCTGACTCAAACAAGGCTCCAAGAACCATTTCCAGTGTTATGAAATTTTCACTTCCTATATAAATCCTTGACTTCAATTCTGAATTTGAAAACCCAACCTCGGAAATCTTTCTTGCATTTTTTAATACGGCCGCATCAATTTTCTCGGCACCAGTTATTGATCTTTCGTTTGATTTCTGAGGGGCTGCTGGTTGTTGTTGATTAGCTATTGGTTGATCCGCCTGCTTGGCGGGTTGCTGTGTTACTGGTGTGGCCGGCTGGCTGAATTCGGCCTCAACATCTGCTACGCTAATGCATTGAGCTCGCGTGGCACGAGCCACCGCAGGGAAGGCATCGCAAACATCACCGAGCCAGCTCTTATAGGAATTGAGAATACAAACGGAATCCGTGCATTTATTTCTATCTTTCATCCAAGCCATTTGCGACGCTTTCAGATCCTTCTTGTCAGAAGCAATCATATCCTTCGCTTTACTCATGATCTTGTAGTTGTGGGCCATGGATTCATCGTAGCGATTAAGCTTTGCATTCTCACATATTGTCTTTTCGACAAATGTTTCAGCTTTCGCGCAGTCATAAGAAGCTGAATTTACAGCCCCAACATAGACAAACATAACGAAGAAAAAGAGCCCGAGAGTTTTCATTGTACTTCTCCGATAACGAGATTCCATCGATTACATGAGGAGGTTTGATATCTCAGACTCTGCCAATATTCCGCTACGCCTCAGCCAATTATCAATAAATTCTTTTTCAAGCGGCTTTCCGTTATTCTCTTCTCTAATGATTCTCAAAAGCTCGCACGAAATAGTATTCTGCAAATCTTCAGGCAGATTACTTAATAACTGGACAATATCATCTGCGCCGATATAATCCATAATGGGTATTCTCTTCGCGCCCGTAGAATTGAGTCGTTCTGGTTTTCTGGTACATGCATACGGGAAATCATATGGGGCCGCGAAAATGCGTGTGATTGATGTCATTGATTGCCAATTTCCCACTTTATTGATTGATGGCCCCATGCGCTGCTGGCGTAAAGGGGATATCCATTTCGGGGAAATCTCGCTACATTTTTAAGTATTCCTTTAACGCATCGCTACAATACAACTTTTTTCCTTTCGTTTTTAGCGACTCAACATTCTGATTCTCTACGAAAGCGGCAATATTGATAAATTCTTCCTTTGGGATGACATCAAGGCAACTATCTTGATAGTCGCTCATAATTCTTTTTGAAATATTGCCTTTTACTTTGCATGCGTCCTCTATAAACATCGAATACCTAAAGCTCATAGCCTTAACCAAGCAATTATTCTGCCCTGAACTCATTGTTTCTGCTGAAGCCGTTACTGCCGTAACCATCAATAAGCTTGCAATAAAACGCCTTAACATGATTTTCTCCTTATTAAAACGACACGGGGCATGAAATTGAAAAAGTAATATTGCCGCAATGGGGTTCTTTAGTTATTGCGACAACATGGTTTCTTGCCCGTTTATTATTCTGGCCATTCCAAGTGTCTTAATTCCATGAGTGCGTCAATCGGTGCTGATTTGCGGCGCACATCCGTGGCTATGCATGACCACCATCCCATGGCATTGGCTTGAGAGTGCCAGCCAAGTACAGCGGATGTGCAGGCTCTCCGGTCTTGTTGAGCTTCAAATAATGAAGGTTGGGCAGCAGCTTCCTGATCGCTTCGCTACGACCGAGATACGCTCCCTCGTTCCCCCATGCTGCAATCACGATTGCCGCCGACTCCGACAGGGCCAGAAGATGCGGATCGTTTTCTGCTCCAATTGGGTCGGAGTGTCGTTGCAGTGCCGATCTGTCCGTTGACATCAACGCGAAAAGATTGCCCATGTACATTCCGCCGTAATCCCAAGCTCGTGCGTAGCTCACGCACTTGGCAACCGTAGGGTCATCGCAGGTCTCGTCAGCGGTTGATGGATTCAATCCAACAAACAAGGCAATGGGACGACTGGCATCCCAGATACGCCAGAGCCTGTAGCGATACGAGCGGTCCGGCGAAAAGACTGCACCCTTCTCCGTGGTCACCATGCCTCCTAGCTAAGTCAATATGACAAGCATTGTGGAATATATTCCGTGGATTGTAAATCCCTTCGTGACGATCCTTCGCCGGATGGAACTGGCGTTCGATTCGGCAAGGGCAACATTGGCGGCAAACATCAGGCGGTTGCGGCAGGAGGTCGGTTTGTCGCAGGAAGGGCTTGCCTTGGCGGCGGAGGTGGATCGATCCTACGTTTCGCAAATCGAGCGCGAAATCGGCAACCCCTCCTTGCTGATTCTTTGCCGGCTGGCCGGTGTGCTGGGGGTCGAGGTGGTGACCTTATTGCAGGCACACCGCCTATAATCCACTCGTGTCTGAGCTGGAGGACTTCATGAATACGCTTGCACTTTCGGCGCATCTGTCGCGCCGCATCGAGAAGCTCGCACAGGCTGCCGGGCGTACGCCGGCCAGCATGCTGAGGTTCGTCATCCGGGACGGGCTGGAGTACTGCGAGTACGCAGTCAAGGCAGTCAATCAGGGGCTGGCCGATATCGAGGCCGGCAAGATTCAATCCGGGGAACAAGTCCGCGGGCATTTCGAGAAGCGCCGAGCAGCCCGACGTGCCCTCCAGGCGGCTTGATTTCACCGCCCGCGCAAGGCGGGACGTCGAGGCTATCGAAGCCTACTACCTCGAGAACGCGAGCGAGGCGGTCGCGGACCGCGCCGTTGATGCCATCCTGAGCCAAGCGGAAAAAATGGCCGCACTGGGTCTGGCGTTCCGGCCGGGCATTCGAGAGGGAACGCGTGAATGCGTCATGCAGCAGTTCCCATACACGCTTGTCTACGTTGCAAAAAACCGAGAGATCAAAATCGTCCGCGTTCTGCACCAGCGTTCGGAATACTTCAACCGGCGCGGCTGATTTGAGCAAATCTTGAATACGAAGGACTTCATCCTCCTTTCGCTGCGTGCGCTGACAGCCCATCGGCTGCGCAGCTTCCTCACGCTGCTGGGTATTGCGGTGGGCATCGCGGCCGTGATCCTGCTTACCAGCATCGGCGAGGGCGTGCATCGCTTCGTGCTTTCGGAATTCACCCAGTTCGGCTCGAACGGCATCGAGATCGCGCCGGGCAGGACGGTGGCCAGCGGCGGCCCCGGGGGCTTGCAGACCACCGTGCGCCTGCTGACGCTGGACGACGCGCGCGCCCTGGAAAGGGTGCCGGACGTGCTGGCGGTGACGCCCGTCGTCTGGGGCAATTCTGAGGTGAATGCCAACGGCCGGCTGCGGCGGACCTCGGTGTACGGCACCGGGCCGCACATGGACCGGGTCTTCGCCATGAAGGTGCGCACGGGCCGCTTCCTGCCGGCCGAGGAAATGGAGCACGCGCGCCCCTTCGCGGTGCTGGGCCCCAAGGTCAGGGAGGAGCTGTTCGGCGCCGGGCCCGCGCTGGGCCAGCGGCTGCGCATCGGCGGCATGCAGTTCCGCATCGTGGGCGTCATGGAGCCCAAGGGGCAGTTCCTCGGCATCGACCTCGACGATACGGTCTACATTCCCGCCGCACAGGCGCTTGCGCTCTACAACCGCGAAGGCCTCATGCGCATTAACCTCGCCTACCGGGAGGGCGCGGACGTCACCCGCGTGACGGCGGCGGTCAAGTCAGTTCTGAAGGCACGGCACGGGCGCGAGGACTTCACCGTCATCACCCAGGACGATATGCTGCGCACGCTCTCGAAGATCCTCAACGTGCTGACCGCCGCCGTCGGCGCGCTGGGCGGCATCTCGCTGCTGGTGGGCGGCGTGGGCATCGTCACCATCATGACCATCGCGGTGGCCGAGCGCACCAACGAGATCGGCCTGCTCAAGGCGCTGGGCGCGCCGGCCCGCACCATCCTCGGCCTCTTCCTCGGCGAGGCGGTGGCGCTGGCGGCCCTGGGCGGCGCGTTCGGCCTGGCGCTGGGCATGGGCGTCGCGCAGCTGCTTCACCTGTTCCTTCCCGCGTTGCCGGTGGAGACGCCCGTGAGTTTCGTGCTACTGGCGGAGGGGCTGTCCGTCGCCATCGGACTGGCGGCCGGCGTGCTGCCGGCGCGACGGGCGGCGCAACTCGATCCGGTGGAGGCGCTGCGCGCGGAATGATGAGAGAGATCGAACGCTTTCTCGCCGCGCTCTCTTTTTTCACGCGCCTGCCGGTGCCGGGTGGTCACTCCGGGGCGGGACTCGACGGCGCGGCCCGCTACCTGCCGCTCGTGGGCATCGTCGTCGGCGGCATCGGCGCGGCCGTCACCTGGGCGTCGGCGTGGGCGCTGCCGCTCTCGCTGGCGGTGATCGCGGGCATGGCGGCGACGATCCTCGCCACCGGCGCCTTCCACGAGGACGGCTTCTCGGACGCCTGCGACGGCTTCGGCGGCGGATGGGAGAAGGCGCAGGTCCTGGCGATCATGAAGGATCCGCGTGTCGGCAGCTACGGGGCCATCGGCGTCGCGCTGATGCTGCTGGCGAAGTGGAACGCGCTGATGGAGATCGCGAACGAGGCACTGCCGCTCGCCCTCATCGCCGCCCATGCGATGTCCCGCTTCGCGGCGACGACGCTGATGTTTTCGCTCGACTATGTCCGGGAGGAAGGCAAGTCGAAACCCGTCGCGAAGCGCATGGGCGCCGGCGATCTCGCCGTGGCCGGCGCCTTCGGACTGGCGCCCTGCCTGCTGCTGCCCTACACGGAAACGCTCGTCGCGCTGGCGGCCACGGCGCTCGCCACCTTTCTCTGCGCCCGCACCTTCGTGCGCCGCATCGGCGGCGTTACGGGCGACTGCCTCGGCGCGACGCAGCAGGTCGCCGAGCTGGCCTTTTACATCGGCTTCCTCGTCCAATGGAACTCTGGCTGATCCGCCATCCGGAACCGGAGGTGCCGCCCGGTGTCTGCTATGGGCAAAGCGACCTCGCCGTGCGCGAAGGCGCGCTGGAATCGGCCTTGCGCGGACTCTCGCTGCCGGCCTTCGATCGCCTGCGCACCAGCCCCGCCCGCCGGTGCCGCGAACTCGCGCGCCGGCTGCATGACGCCTCCTTCGAGGATGCGCGGCTCTCTGAGCGGCATTTCGGCGCATGGGAAGGGCGGAACTGGGACGAGATTGGACGGTGCGACCGTGCGCTGCTCGACGCCTGGGCGACCGATCCGTGGGGCTTTGCGCCGCCGGGCGGCGAGTCGGCGCGGATGCTGGTCGAGCGTGTGGATGCGGCGCTGCGCGAGGAGGCCGCGAGCGGCGGCGTCGCCGTCTGGGTCACCCACCAGGGCGTCGTCCGCGCGGCCGCCGGCCTGCTGCTCGGCCTGCCGGACGAGGAATGGATGACGCTGCGAGTGGGGTTCGGTGAAGCCTTGCGGATTGTTGCAGGAAAAAAAGAAACCGCCGCCGATGGCCGGTTGAGCCATCTGCCGCCCGCGGGAATAGAGGAGGAAGGGGAACATCCCGCGGCAGCATCCTGTTGAACAGGACAGCAAACTCGTCGGCGGCCGGAAGAGACGATCCAAAGTTGGGGGAAGATCGAGACGCCGGCCGACGGCGGTTCCTTGATCCCTATATATCAAGAGCCGTGCCAGGCGGCTCCATTTTTCAACTCATTGGCGCGAAAGGGATTTTGTTTCCGGGGGTCGAAGAGCGTAGCTCATGGACGCCATTCCTGGCTACAATTACTGACATGGCAGACATAATTGACGCCCCTCCAGAGGGGTTGGCCGAACTGGCCGCCTACCTCGACGGCCTCCCGGAGCCGCGCATCATCATCGACGGCGACTTTCGCATCCTCGCCGCCAACCAGGCCTATGCGCGGGATTTTGGCGGCGACGCGGGCGTGGCGGGCGTGGTGGGCCACCGTTGCTACGAGATTTCCCATCGCATCGGCGTTCCTTGCGACCAGGCTGGGGAATCCTGCCCCCTGACGCTTTCCGCCCGGTCGGGCCGTCCCCAGCGCATGCTGCACCTGCATCACACGCCGCGCGGCGAGGAGCATGTGGATGTCGAGATCACGCCCCTACCGCGGCGCGACGGCGGGCCCCGGCTGTACGTCGAGGCCATGCACATGGTCCGCCAGGCCAGCAGCCGGCCGGCGACCCAGGGTCTGGTCGGCCGCTCGCCGGCCTTCCTGCGCATGCTCGAGCACATCATGCGCGCGGCGCCTTCCGAGGCGACGGTGCTGCTGCTGGGCGAAACCGGCACCGGCAAGGAACTGGCCGCGCGCGCGCTGCATGAGGCCAGTCGTCGCGCCAACGGGCCGTTCGTGGTAGTCGACTGCTCCGGCCTGACCGAGACGCTTTTCGAGAGCGAGCTCTTCGGCTACGAGAAGGGCGCGTTCACGGGGGCTACCCATCGCAAGACCGGGCTCGTGGAGGCGGCACGCGGCGGCACGCTGTTCCTCGACGAAATCGGCGAGTTGCCGCCCTACCTCCAGGTTAAGCTGTTGCGCCTGCTGGAAACCGGCACCTACCGGCGCGTCGGCGGCGTCGAGGCGCTGTCGGCGGACTTCCGGCTCGTCTCGGCGACCCACCGCGACCTCGCGGCGATGGTGAGGAGCGGCGACTTCCGGCGCGACCTCTACTATCGCGTCAATACATTCCCCATCCACACCCCTTCGCTCGCCGAGCGCGGCGACGACATTCCCCTGCTCGCCCAATCGCTGCTGGAGCGGGTGGCCGGCCACCATCATGGGGGGCGTCGCCTGACGCGGGCCGCCCTGACGGCGCTCGGAAACCGCGGTTTCGAGGGCAACATCCGCGAGCTGAAGAACCTGATCGAGCGGGCCAGCCTGCTCGCCGACGGCGAGGAGATCCGTCCGGAACACCTGGTCGGCGATGCCCCGCCGGCCAGCGTCCTTCCGGCGGCCGGGGGCGGATTTCTTCTTCAGGCGCCGGTTTCCCTGTTGGAACTGGAGGCCCGCTATGTGGCCTGGGCGCTCGACGCCGCCGGCGGGGATCGCAAACTTATGGCGTCGACCCTGGGCGTTTCCGAACGCACCCTTTATCGCCTGCTGCGGCGCGCCTCGCCGTAAAATACGGCATGGTTCCGGATGCCGTCCCCTTTGAGAAGCTCTCTCGCGCCTTGGTCGTCAAGCTGCGCCATCACGGCGACGTGCTGCTGGCCTCGCCCGTGTTCAACGCCCTCAAGCGGGCGGCGCCCCGATGCGAGATCGACGCCCTGGTCTATGCCGAGACGACGCCCATGCTGGAGGGGCACCCGGCCATCGCGCAGATCCACGCCATCGACCGCGACTGGAAGCGGCAGGGATTTCTTGCCCAAGCGAGGGCCGAGTGGCGCCTGCTCTCGGCGCTGCGAACCCGGCGCTACGACCTGATCGTGCATCTGACCGAGCATCGGCGCGGCGCCTGGCTGGCCCGGCTGACCGGCGCCCGCTGGGCCGTCGCTCCCCGGCAGGCCGGCCGGTTCTGGCAGGGGAGCTTCAGCCATTTCTATCCCCGCGCCAGCAACTCCCTCCGGCACACGGTGGAATCGAATCTCGACGCCCTGCGCCGCCTGGGGCTCGTCATCCGCCCCGACGGCAAGTCGCTGACCCTGGTGGCCGGGGCGAAGGACGAGCGGGCCGTGGAGGCCCTGATGGCGGAACGGGGCCTCGAATTCAACGAGTTCATCCAGATCCATCCGACCTCCCGCTGGCTGTTCAAGACCTGGCCCGCCGAGCGCGTCGCCGCCCTGATCGACCGGCTGGCCGGCGGCGGCTGGAAGATCGCCCTGACGGCGGCGCCGGATGCGAAGGAGATGGCCTTCATCGACGCGGTGCTCAAGTCCTGCCGCGCGCCGGTGGTCAATCTGGCTGGCCGGCTGAGCCTCAAGGAGCTGACCGTGCTGTCGGCCCATGCCCGTCTCTTCGTCGGCGTCGATTCGGCGCCCATGCACATCGCCGCCGCCGTGGATACGCCCGTGGTCGGCATTTTCGGCCCATCGGGCGACGTCGAATGGCGGCCCTGGGGCGTGGCGCACCGCGTCGTCGCCAGCGAATTCCACCCCTGCCGCCCCTGCGGCCTCGATGGTTGCGGCGGCGGCAAGGTTTCGGAATGCCTGACGGCGCTGCCCGTCGATCGGGTGCTGGCGGCCTGCGAGGAACTGCTCGCTTGAAGCTCGCCATCGTCCGACAGAAATACACGCCCTACGGCGGCGCGGAGCGCTTCGTCGAGCGGGCGCTTTCGGGCCTTCGCGCGCAGGGCGCCGAGGTCACGGTCATCGCACGGGAATGGACCGGAAACCCCGCCGGCATCCTCAAGGTCGATCCCTTTTACCTCGGCCGAACTTGGCGCGACGTCGGCTTCTCGCATCGCGTGCGGCGCATCATCCGCGAGAGCCGCTTCGACCTGGTGCAGAGCCACGAGCGCATCCCCGGTTGCCATGTCTATCGAGCCGGCGACGGCGTGCATGCGACCTGGCTCGAACTGCGCGGACGGGGCGCGGGGCTGTCCCCTTGGCACCGTTACGTGCTGAAGGCCGAGGCGGAGATGTTCCTCCACCCGTCGCTGCGCGCCGTGATCTGCAATTCGCGCATGGTGAGGGACGACATCGCGCGCCGCTTCGGCCTGCCCGATGAAAAGCTGCATGTGATCCACAACGGCGTCGACCTCGACGCCTTCCATCCCGGCCTGCGCGACGCGCACCGGCGGCGCGTGCGCGCTGACCTCGGCATCCCGCCGGATGCGCCGGTGATCCTGTTCGTCGGATCCGGCTTTGAGCGCAAGGGCGTATCCACGCTGCTGCGCGCGCTGGTCGGAGCGCCCGCGGCCCATTTGGTCGTCGTCGGCAAGGATCGCCACCTGAACGTCGCGGAAAAGCTCGCCCAGACGCTGGGCGTCGACGACCGGGCGCGCTTTCTTGGCGGCCGGGAGGACGTGCGCCCGTATTACGGCGCCGCCGACTTCTTCTGTCTGCCGAGCCTCTACGATCCGATGCCGAACGCCGCCCTGGAAGCCATGGCCTGTGGCCTGCCGGTGATCGCCTCCTCCACCTGCGGCGCGGCGGAGCTGATCGAGGAAGGGAGAAACGGCTTCGTCTGCGACGCGCTCGACGTCGCGACGCTGGCCCGCCGGATGGATGCCCTGTGCGACCGCAAGGTCGCGATGGACATGGGGCTTGTCGCCCGGCACGCCGTCGGGCGTCTAGACTTCGCAACGATGTCGCAGGCCATGACCGACCTCTACCGGAAGCTCCTGAATCCGTGACGCCGCCGACCCCCCGCGGACTTTACCTGCGCCTGCTCGGCTACGTGCGGCCCTACTGGCGCACGTTCGCCCTGGCCGTGATGGGCCTGGCGCTGATGGCCGCCACCGAGCCGCTGTTCCCGGCCCTGCTCAAGCCGCTCCTCGACAAGGGCTTCGCCGGCAAGCCGCGCGAAGACCTTTATCTCGTGCCGCTCGCCATCGTCGCCATCTTCCTGGTGCGGGGCATCTTCGGCTATGTCGCCACCTATTGCATGTCCTGGGTGTCGAACCGCGTCATCGCCGACCTGCGCGACGCGCTGTTCGCGCGCATCGTCCGCCTGCCGACCGCTTATCTCGAAGTCCATCCGTCCAGCCGGCTGATGACGCGCGTCATCTACGATGTCGCCGGCGTCGCCGGCGCCACGACGACGGCTCTGACGACGCTCATCAAGGATTCCCTGACGGTGGTCGGCCTCCTGTCCTGGCTGCTCTGGCTTAACTGGCGGCTGACCCTGGTCATGGCGGTCGTCGGGCCGCTGGCGGCCCTGGTGGTGCGCGCCTTCTCGTCGCGGCTGCGCGCGTCGAACCGGGCGGGCCAGCGGGGCATGGCGGTCATGACCCAGGCGCTCCAGGAGACCATCGACGGTCACAAGCTGGTCAAGGTGTATGGCGGCGAGGCCCAGGAAATCGCCCGCTTCGGCCGCGTGAACAACGACCTGCGCCGCCAGGCCATGCGCCAGACCATCGCCGCCGCCGCCACCGTGCCCATCATCCAGCTGCTCGCCGCCATCGCCCTGGCGGTGGTCGTCTATATCGCGCTGCTGCAATCCTCGGCCGCGCAGACGTCGGTGGGCGGGTTCGTCTCCTTCATCACGGCGATGCTGATGCTGCTCTCGCCGATGAAGCGCCTTGCCGACGTCAACAACCCACTGCAGCAGGGGCTGATTTCCGCCGAAAGCGTCTTCGCCTTCCTCGACGAACCCGGCGAGGAAGACCACGGCACGGCGGCCCTCGGCCGCGCCACCGGCAGGATCGAATTCCGCCAGGTCTCGTTCCGCTACGCCTCCGCCGCCCGCGACGCGCTCTCCCGGATCAACCTCGTCGTCGAGCCCGGACAGACCGTCGCCCTCGTCGGCGCCTCCGGCGGCGGCAAGACGACGCTGGCCAACCTGCTGCCGCGCTTCCACCGGCCCACGGAAGGCGGCATCCTGATCGACGGCACGGACATCGGGACGGCGACGCTCGCCTCGCTGCGCGCCAACATCGCGCTGGTCAGCCAGGACGTCGTGCTGTTCGACGACACCGTGGCCGCCAACATCGCCTACGGGCAGACGGGCAATGTTTCGCGCGCCGCGGTCGAAGCCGCCGCGCGGGCCGCCCACGCCCACGACTTCATCGCCGCCCTGCCGCAGGGCTACGACACCCTGATCGGCGAGAACGGAACGCGGCTCTCCGGCGGCCAGCGCCAGCGCCTGGCCATCGCCCGCGCCCTCCTGAAGAATGCTCCGATCCTGATCCTCGACGAAGCCACCTCGGCGCTCGACACCGAATCCGAGCGCCACGTGCAGGCGGCGCTCGAAGCCCTCATGCAGGGGCGCACCACGCTCGTCATCGCCCACCGCCTCTCCACCATCGAGCACGCCGACCGCATCGTCGTCCTGGATCGGGGACGCATCGTGGAGTCCGGCCGCCACGCCGAACTGCTCGCGAAGAACGGCGCCTATGCGCATCTGTATCGCTTGCAGTTCGCGGAGAGCACGTGAGGGCTCCCGCCGTGCCGCCCCAATGGGCTTGCATGATTTGTAGCCAATACTTACAATCCATGCAGCCCCCATGATTGATCGCAATCTCACTCCTCTCCTGAAGGAAGCCGCACGCCAGTACCCGGTCGTGCTGCTCACGGGGCCACGCCAGTCGGGCAAGACCACGCTTTGCCAGGCAACATTTCCCGATCGCGCCTATGTCACGCTGGAACCGCTGGATCAGCGGGAGAGCGCGATTCGCGACCCCCGCGGCTTCCTGGAGGAATATCGTGCCGGCGCCATCATCGACGAAGTCCAGCAGGCGCCGGACTTGCTCTCCTATCTGCAGGAGGAAGTGGATCGGGACGCCTCGCCCGGCCGCTTCATTCTGACCGGCTCGCAGCACTTCGGTCTGACGGCGCAGGTGGCGCAGTCGCTGGCAGGGCGCTGTGCCGTCCTGACGCTGCTGCCGCCAAGCCTGGATGAACTGAGGCGGTTTCCCGCTCCTCCCGGCGATCTTCTGACAACGCTGTGGATGGGCGCCTACCCGCGCATCCACGACCGCGGCATCCCCGCCCAGCGGTGGCTGTCGGACTACCTGACCACCTACGTACAGCGCGACGTGCGCCAGGTGCTCAATATCGGAGACCTGCTCGGCTTCACCGATTTTGTCCGCCTGTGCGCCGGCCGGAGCGCCCAGGAAATCAACCTCTCGCGACTGGGCGGCGATGCCGGGGTGTCCCACAATACGGCGCGCCAGTGGCTTTCGGTGCTCGAAGCCGGCTATCTGATCCAGCGGCTGCCCGCCTGGCACACCAACCAGCGCAAGCAGATCGTCAAGGCGCCCAAGCTGCATTTCATCGACAGCGGCCTGGCCTGCCACCTGCTGGACATTCGCGAACCCGACCAGATCCGCCACCACCCCCTGCGCGGCGCCCTATTCGAAAGCTGGGTCGCCGCCGAGGCTTTGAAGCGGCAGGCCCATGCCGGCCTGCCGCAGCGCCTGTACCACTATCGCGAAAGCCGCGGCCTGGAAGTCGACCTTCTGATCGAGGAGGCCGGCCGGCGCATTGCCATCGAATCCAAGTCGGGCGCCACCATCGCGTCGGATTTCTTCGCGCCGCTTGAGAAATTGTCCGCAATCTTTCCGGGGATTCGCGCAGGCATCGTCTACGGCGGCGACGCCGTACACCGTCGCGACGACATGATGGCCGTGCCGTGGGACCGGATGCCGCGTCTGCTGGAAGGGGATTCCGCATGAGGATCGCCCATACCGAAGCCTCCTGCGGATGGGGCGGTCAGGAGATCCGCATCATCGAGGAATCCGCGGGCATGATCGAACGCGGGCACGAGGTCGAAATCCTCTGCCCCGCCGAATCCCGCATCTTCGAAGAAGGCCCCCGGCGCGGCGTGCCGACCGTTGCCCTGCCCATCGGACGAAAGCGCCTTCGGGGATTGATCGCTCTGCGCCGCTGGCTGAAGTCCAACCCGGTCGATGTGGTCAATACCCACAGCTCGACCGATTCCTGGCTGGCGGCGCTCGCCTGCAAGACCCTGCGCCGCCCGCCGCCCATCGTGCGCACGCGCCACATCTCGTCGCCGGTCCCGGACAACGCCGCCAGCCGATGGCTCTACAACGGCGCCGTGCGCCATGTGGTCACCACAGGCGAGGCGCTGCGCATGCAGCTCATCGAGGGGAGCGGCGTGCCGGCGGAACGCGTCACCTCGGTGCCCACGGGCATCGACCCGGCGCGATTCAAGCCCGGCGACAGGGCCGCCGTCCGCGCGGCCCTCGGGCTCGATCCCGAAGGCCATTATCTGGGCATCGTCGCGACACTGCGCAGCTGGAAGGGGCACGCGCATCTGCTCGACGCGTTCGCGCAGGCCGGGCTTCCCGGCTGGCGACTCCTGATCGTCGGCGACGGTCCGATGCGCGCTCCCGTCGAGGCGAAGATCGCGGAACTGGGCCTGGAAGCGCGGATGAAGCTCGTGGGTCAGCAGGACAATCCGGAGGACTGGATGCGGGCGCTCGACATCTTCGTCCTTCCCTCCTACGCCAACGAGGGCGTGCCCCAGGCCGTCCTCCAGGCGATGTTCACCGGGCTGCCCATCGTCACGACGCCCGTCGGCGCGATCCTCGAAGCGGTGAGCGACGGCGAGACGGCGCTGATCGTGGAGCCGAAGAACCCCGCTGCGCTGGCGTCCGCCATCGCGCGCCTGGCCGGCGATCCGGAACTCGGCGCCATGCTGGGCATCACGGCCCGGGAAGCGGCGCTGGCGCGGTTTTCGCGCGAGGCGATGCTGGACCGGATGGAGGCGATATTCGCGAGGGCCGGAACATGACATTTCCCGAAGATGGCGCAATCAGGTTGAACCTGGGATGCGGCAACAAGCAGGTCGAGGGCTATCTCGGCGTCGACCGCTACCCGTGCGCCGCCGTCATCCTATGCAACCTGGAGCTGCCGCTTCCATTCCGCGACGCATCGGTCGACGCTTTCATGCTTGACAACGTGATCGAGCATGTCCGGGACATCCCCTCGCTGATGGCGGAGATCGTTCGCGTCGGCAGGCCGGGCGCCCGCGTGACCGTCATCACGCCGCACTTCACGTCGCTGTCGTCGTGGAAGGACCCCACGCATCTGCACCACCTGTCGTATTTTTCATTCGATCACTTTGAAAAGGATTCCGTCAGCCACTACATGGGACGCGGCCTGCGCGTCGTGGAGCGGCGCCTGACCTTCGGCGGCGGGCTGCTCGGCCTCGTCGGGCGGGCGTTGTTCGCGCTCGGCCCGGAGGCCTACGAGAGAAAATACTGCTTCATGTTCCGCGCCAGCACGCTGCATTTCGAACTCGAGGTCGTCGGAAGTTGAGGGTGTCCCCGCGCTTCCTGTCCCGGCTCGGGATCGTGGCCGCCGCCCTGCGGCAGCGGCTGTTCCGCCGCAGGCGCCGTCCGGAGGCCGTCTTGCGCATCCTGGTCGCGCATCCCACGAAGATGCTGGGGGACACGCTGTTGCTCACTCCCCTGCTGGCCAAGCTGCGCGAACAGCATCCCGGGGCGGAAATCTGCATGCTGGTGGCGCCCCCGTTCCTGTCCCTATACCGGCATCCGCCTTACGGCGTCGTGCCGCTGCCCTTCGATCTCGGGAATCCCGAATCCTTTCGCAGGCTCGCCTTGCGGGCGGGCTTCGACCTGGCGGTCATCCCGGGCGACAATCGCAGCGCCTGGCTGGCGCTTGCACTGGGAAGCCGGTGGATCGTCGGGTTCGGGGGAGGTGTCCCGGCATGGAAAAACCGCCTGCTCGACGAGCAGGCTGCCTATCCGGACGTGCCGGGAACCTGGGCCGACATGGTGGCCGGGCTCGTTCCCGGACCGCCCCCGCGTCCGTATCGCACCGCAGACTGGGAGGCCCCCGATTCCAGCCCGTTCCATCTGCCGGGAAAACCCTACTGCGTCCTCCATCCGGGCGCCGGAAATCCGCTCCGGATGTGGGATCCGGCCAGGTGGCGCGAGCTTGCGGATCAACTTGAACGCCTTGGCCATGCCGTCGTTTTTTCCGGCGGCCGCGGCGAGGAGCCGCTGGTCGCCGCGGCCGATCCCGACGGAAGGCATCTCTCCTTCGCAGGGCGGCTGGACCTTCCCCAATTGTGGCATCTCCTGGCCAATGCCGCCCTCCTCGTGAGCCCGGATACCGGCATCGCCCATCTCGGCCGGGTCGTCGGCACGCCTGCCGTCACGCTGTTCGGCCAGGGATCGCCCGTGCTGTTCGGGGCCGGCGAATTCTGGCGCGACGCTCCCTGGCGGCCGGTCGCCGTCGATCCATTCCCCTGCCGCGACATGAACACCCTGTTCAGGCGTCCGATCCCATGGGTCCGGCGTTGCGACCGCACACGGCCGCAGTGCAGCGAACCCCGCTGCATGCACGCGCTGACGGTCGATGCGGTCATGGCAGCCGCGGTGTCCATTCTCAAGGAGCATTCATGAATCTGTCGCCTGAAGACGTAATGCGTTTCCACGACGAATGCCTTGCCGCGCCGGAATGGGCGAAGGCCACGCCGCCCCGCTTCGGCGAGGGCATCTGGCATTTCATCGAGCTCAACCACCGCTACAACAACCTGCTGTGGGACGAGGAAGACCAGGCGCGTCGCACGGACGTTCCGGATGCCGCCATCGCCGCCAACAAGCGGGCCATCGACGGCTGCAACCAGAAGCGGAACGACGCCATCGAGCGCATGGACGAGATCATCCTGTCGGCGCTGTCGGACATCCCGAGGAAACAGGACGCGCGGCTGAATTCCGAAACGGCGGGCAGCATGATCGACCGCCTCTCGATCATCGCATTGAAGATACGCGCCATGGGCGAACAGACGCGCCGCAAGGATGCCGGGCCCGAGCATGTCGAGCGCTGCGGCGAAAAGCTGGCGCGCCTCAAGGAGCAGCGCGAAGACCTGGCAGCCTGCCTGGCGGACCTGCTGGCCGGGTGCCGCGCCGGAAACGCCTTCTACAAGATTTACCGCCAGTTCAAGATGTACAACGATCCGACGATGAATCCGTGCCTCTACGGCGGCGGGAAGCGATAGGGGCCATTATCGGCCGCTGCCGGCGACCAGCCTTTCGACCCGCGACAGCACGAGATCGTCCGGCAGCCCGGAAATGGCGCGCTCCGCTTCCAGCCAGTCGACGTTGCGGCCCAGGGGAGCCCATTGCACCGGGGAAGGCGAAACATCGGTCTCCGCGAAGAAGCCGAGGACGCCGCCCGGACTCGCTGCCGCGAAATGCATCAGGCCGCTGTCGGGGAACAGGCTCGTCCTTGCGCCCCAGATCAGGCCGAGCGCCGGCTGCAATGCGCCGCGGAAGGGATGCAGATGCGGCAATCCCGTGTCAAGCACCGGTTGCGCGACCTCGTCGTCCCCGGGATAAAGCGGATTGTCGCTCCTGCCGGGCGTCCACATGAACACGGTGTCGAGTCCCATCTCCCGCTTGAAGGCCGTCGCCCACCGGACGATCTGCTCCGTCGCCGGCTGCTTTTTCGCACGCCGGGCCCCCAGTCCCAGTACGACGTATTTTCCGCGCTCCAGCCCCCGCTCACGGAGCCAATGGGTAGCGAAGTCCTCGGCATCCTCCGGCAGGAGGTATCGAGGAAAGGGCAGGCTGGCGGGCAGGGGGATCCCCAGCGGTTCCGCCAGCGCGGCCAGGTTGATCGCCTCGTGGCGCGAGGCCTGCTGCGGCAGCGGGTCTGTCAGCCCCGGATACCGGCTTGCATCCTCGCAATAGGCCACCACGCGGCGTGCGCCGGCGCGGATTCCCCGCTTGATCGCACGCTGCGATTCCGTGCCGTTGCCGACCAGAACGGCATCGAAGCCGAGAAGGCGGTGTTGCAGGACAAGCCATGCCTCGTGCAGCGGGGCCGTCCAGCGCAGGCTGTTCCCGTGCTTCGTCCGGCGATAGGTCCAGACCTTGTCCACGTCCGGGTTTCCGGACAGCACCCACGCGTTGTAGTCGTTGGCCAGGACATGAATCTGCGCTTGGGGCATATGTGCGCGCAAGTGCGCCAGGAGCGGCGTCGTGAGCAGCATGTCGCCGATCTTGTCGCGCTTGACGATGAGCAGTTTCATGATGGGCTGCGGACTGGCAGTGAGGGGCGACGCAGTGTAGCTCAATGCGGCGGAAGCGCTATACTCGCGCGCCAGCATGGAAACGCCCGGTTCGGGGCGTGGCGGCAAGGGCCAGGCAATGAGAGAGTCGACCAAGACCAACCAGTATCGATCTCCCGATTTTTTCACCAGATATCTGTCCGGCTCCGTCCTCGACATCGGCTGCGGGGACGACCCCGTCGTTCCGCATGCGCGCCCGTTCGACGTGGAGCATGGCGACGCGAACAGCATCCTGGAGTTCCTGTCCCCGGAGTCGTTCGATACCGTCAATTCATCCCATTGCCTCGAGCACATGCGCGACGTTCCGCGCGCCCTGCGCGAATGGTGGAGGCTGGTCCGCCCCGGCGGCTTCATGATCCTCGTCGTTCCCCATGAGGATCTATATGAGCAGGGCTTCTGGCCATCGCTCCACAACAGGGATCACAAGGCCACATTCCGCATCGGGGGCGACAGCTCCTGGTCGCCGGTTTCCCGCGATCTGGCGGGGCTCGTGAAAGGGCTCGATGATGCGGAGATCATCGAGATCGGCGTCCAGGACAATGGCTATCGCCGCGAGTGGCGTGTCAGGCTTGGGGAACGGGTGTTGCCGCGCCCGTCGCCATTCGGGCGATTTCTCGATCGCATGCGGCACTCGATGCTCAAGAGATTGAGAAAGGCGCACAGCCCCCGCGAGGCGGCAGTCGCCGACTTCCTCAACAGGACATTGGCGAGGCTCGGAATCCCGATCGACCAGACGAAGACCGGGGCCCTGGCGCAGATCCAGTGCATCGTCCGGAAGAGGCTCCGGGAATGACCGATGCAGGTTGCCGCGTCTGCGGCGGGAAGGATGGCCACCGCCATTTCCTGGTACGCGAAATGTTCTTCGGCAGCCGCGAGCCCTTCGACTACTTCGAATGCGGAGATTGCGGCACGGTCCAGATTTCCGATATTCCCGGCGACCTGGCCAGGCATTATCCGGATGACTACTATTCGTTCGCCGGCAGCCGCGCAAGGCCGGCCTCCCGGATCGAAGTCGCGCTGCGCCGCATGCGCAGCGACGCCCGGCTGACGGGCGAAGGGGCGATCGGCCGTCTGCTGTCCCGCCTGTCGAAAAGAACGCCCGCCTGCGTCGGCTGGTTCGCGGGCATTCCCGTGAACACCGGTTCCCGCATCGTCGATGTCGGCTGCGGGAGCGGTGCGCTGCTCCTGTCCATGCAGAGGGATGGCTTCCGGCAGCTTTCCGGCCTCGATCCATTCATTGCCGAAACGATCAGGTACCGGAGCGGGCTGACGATTCACAGGCGCAGCCTGGCGGAGGATGCCGGAAGCTACGATCTGATCATGATGAATCACTCCTTCGAGCACATGCCCGACCCGGTGGCCGCCATGACCCACATCGCCGACCATCTTGCACCCGGAGGACGCGCACTGGTCCGCCTGCCGATCGCCGGCGGCCATGCATGGCGCACCTACCGGGAAAACTGGTTCCAGCTCGATGCGCCCCGGCACCTGGTGATCCCGACGGTTCGGGCCATGCACCTCCTTGCCGAAGGCGCCGGCATGGAGGTGGAGCGGTGCTTTTTCGACTCCAAGGCAGATCAGTTCCTGGCCAGCGAGGCATATCGGATGGACGTTCCGATGGCAGAGCATAAGCATCTGCCGCCCCGCGGCGAGGATGAAATGAATCGCCTGAAATCGATGGCCGCCAGGCTCAATCGGGAAGGAGATGGGGACCAGGGCGGCTTCGTTCTCAGGCGGAAACCGGGAGAATCGAGTTCCTGATGACCCGGCCGCGCACCCACCTGCTGATCAACCACAGGAAGCTTCCGGCGCCGCTCAAGCATGCGCTGGCGGATCGCGGCCTCGTCGCGGTCGAGGACGATCGGCAACCTTCCGCCGACCTGCTTTGCCGCGCGCTGGCCTGCGTGGCCGACTTCGGCGGCGGCGTCAAGCGCCCGCTCCGGGCGCTGATGTGGAAGAGGCATCTGTCACGGCACGGCGTGCCGGTGCTTGCATGGAACCGCGACGCGCCGCACAACAACAATCTCCCCCCCTGGCGGCTCGCCCTGTTCGATCGCCTTCGGCCGCTCGACATCTATGCGACGCACAGCCTCGTCGACACACGATGGAGATTCGCCGATACGGTGCTCTTCCTGCCCAACGCGGTCGACACGTCCATCTACAACCTGCGCGGCGATCCGGAAACGGTTCTGGCGCGGCTGCGCGACCCCGGCCAGTACCGGTGGGACGTCTCGTTCTTCGGCGCGCTCGACGGGGGCCGCTACAAGGAAGCACAAGACCGGCAGCAGTTCTTCGCAGAGTTGGCGATGCGGCTCGACGCCCTGGGCATCCGCCATCGTTTCGTCGACACCACCCGCGCGCACCTGTCCCTCGATGAGCAGGTCGCGCTGATCCAGGCGTCGCGCATCAACCTCAACTTCGGCGCGCGCTGCGACTTCGGCGGCTTCCCCGCATCGGGCCTGCCGGAACGCCACTTCGGCATTCCGGCCTGCGGCGGTTTCCTGCTCACCGACCGGCGCACCCACATGGCGGACAGTTTCGAGATCGGCCGGCATCTGGACGAATTCGCCGATCTCGACGGATGCGTGGAAAAGATTCGCCGCCATCTCGACGACTTTGATCGCAGCCGCGACATGGCAGAGTCGGGTTGGCGGCATGTGATGCGCCACCACACCTACGCCAACCGGGCGGAGACCGTGCATCGGGCCCTGCTGGACTGGCACGCCGGTCGCCGCGGGCTGATCCACGACCCGATCAACCATGGAGATGCGGCGCCATGAGCTTTTCCAACGCCCGCTGCCTGGCGATTTCCATGCTTTTCGCGGGAATCTTCTTCGTTTCCCCTATCCCGCATACTGCGGCCCTGCGCAACGCATTCCTGCTGGCGCTGATCGTCCTGCTGGTCGTCCTGTGGAAAACGCCCCGGATTGCACCGAGTGCTTCGCGCAATCCGGAAATTCTGGCGCTCGGCGCGCTGACGCTCTGGATGTTCGTCCAGACCGCCCTATGGGCCGTCGATCGGCCGGCCTCGTTCGACGACTACTTCCGCGAATGGATCGGCGGGGGCGTACTGGCCGCTATCGTGGGCTACGGCATCGCGCGCGGCCTTTCGATGACCGGCGATGCCCGCTGCGCCGGAAGGCTTCCCGCATGGATCGCGCTGACGCTCTTCGCGCACGCCGCCTGGACGCTCGCCTTCCAGCTCTCGCAATGGGTTCAGACCGGGCGATACTCGCTGGGCAGCACCCCTTTCGCGGAGTATGCGACGCTATCCGGGGTCATCAACATGGCCTTTGCGCTGCTGGCCGCGGATGCGGCCACACGATGGATGGGCGATGGAAAGCTGCTCCCCTGGTCCGACCGGATATCTCGGACGCTGTTGTTCATCACGGCCGTGGCCGTCGTCGCGGTCATGGCGCGCAACGGCGTGATCACGGTGTTCGTTGTGCTGACACTGCTGGCCCTGCTGCTTGCCTGGCGGGAGCGGGCCCGCTGGCAGGTGCGCAGGGGAACCCTCGCGGCCCTGCTCGCGCTCGTAGTGGCGGCCAGCCTGTTCGCCATCAACTTCCGTTCCGACCCGCGCTGGGCGTCTTTTGTCGAAACCGTTCCGATCGCGCTGGATACGGAAACTCACAAATCATGGATGGATGACACCCGATATCCACGGCCGCTGCTGAAATCCGGTGAGATGGTCGACCACTCCGCCTACATGCGGATTGCGTGGGCCAAGGTTGCGATGGAAGGGATCCAGAGTCGACCGATGGGGTTCGGCTATGGCGTCGAGGCCTTTGGCCGTTACCTGAAAACTGAATACGGGCTGACCGCCGTCAGCAGCCACAGCGGCATCCTCGACTTCACCCTTGCCAACGGCATTCCCGGCCTCGTGCTGTTCCTGGCGTTCTGCTTCCTGCTGTTCCGGCGCGGCTGGCGGGCGTGGACGGCGGGGAACCCGTGGGGGCTGGCCCTCATGCTGACACTGACGAACCACTTTGTCCGCATCCTGCTGGACGGCCATTTTGGGAGCTTCCGCCTGAAGATGGTCGCGCTGCTTCTTGGAATCCTGTACTGGCTGACGATCGATGAACGACATCCTCAAACCCTACCAGCCGGTCGTCGCCAGGCTGATTGACGGCCGGCGGCCGGCGGCCGTCCTCGACGCGCCCTGCGGAACCGGGTGGCTTTGGGGACTGCTGGATTCCGGCTGCGAAATCGACGGGCTCGACCTGTTCGCCGCGGCCCCGGAAGGCTACCGGCTGTTCCGAAACGCGAACCTGGACATGGGCCTGCCGGAGGACCTTGGCGCCTACGACGCCATCGCGTGCTGCGAGGGGATCGAGCACTTCGGCAATCCGGAAGCGTTCTTCCGCTCCGCGCACCGTCATCTGAAGCCGGGCGGCATGCTGGCGGTCACGACGCCGAATACGTGGCATCCGGCGGCCAGGGTGCAATTCATGCTGCGCGGCTTCTTCCCCGGCTTTCCGTGCCTTGCCGGGAAGATCGAGCGGGGCACGCACATGCACATCATGCCCTGGTCATTCCCGCAGCTTTACCTGTACCTCACGCTGGCCGGGTTCCGCGACGTCACGCTGCACGACGTCGACGAGCCGAAGCCGAAGCGGGCCTGGGAATGGCTCGCCGGCCTGCCGCAGGCCCTGTACTGCGCGCACAGGCGCAGGAAGGCCGGGACGGACGAGCTGCGCCGGTTCTGGTCCCAGGCCGGTTCCCGGCAGTCGCTGTTCGGCCGCCGGCTGGTCGTTTCGGCCGTTGCGGGCTGAGGGCGAGCGCCCTCAGTGCGCCTGATCCCAGTTGGCGCCGACGCCCACGTCGACGACGAGCGGCACCTTGAGTTTCGCCACGCCGGCCATCAGCCCCGGCAGCGCCTCGCGCACGGCGGCGAGCTCGGCGTCCGGCACCTCGAGCACCAGCTCGTCGTGCACCTGGAGGATCAGCTTCGATGACATGTTGTTGTCATCCAGCCAGCGCTGCACGGCGAGCATGGCCAGCTTGATGAGGTCGGCGGCGGTACCCTGCATGGGCGCGTTGATGGCGGCGCGCTCTGCGGCCTGGCGGCGGCCGGCGCTGCCGGAGTTGATGTCCGGCACGGGAAGCCGGCGGCCGAAGAGGGTTTCCACGTAGCCCTTCTCGTGCGCCATGCGGCGCGCTTCCTCCATGAAACGCGCCACGCCGGGATAGCGGGCGAAATAGCGGTCCATGGTGGCCTGCGCGGCGCCGCGATCCAGCCCAAGCTCGCGGGCCAGGCCGAAGACGCTCATGCCGTAGATGAGGCCGAAGTTGATGACCTTGGCAGCGCGACGCTGGTCGGGGCCGACCTCGCCGGGTGCGATGCCGAAGATTTCGGCGGCCGTGGAGCGATGCACGTCCTCGCCGCGCGCGAATGCCTCGAGCAGGCGCGCGTCGCCGGAGAAGTGGGCCATGATGCGCAGCTCGATCTGCGAGTAGTCGGCCGAGACGAGCACATGTCCCGGCGGCGCGATGAAGGCCGAGCGGATGCGCCGTCCCTCCGCCGTGCGCACGGGGATGTTCTGGAGGTTGGGGTTGGATGAGGTGAGCCGCCCCGTCACCGCCACGTCCTGCGAGAAGGTCGTATGCACGCGGCCCGTGGCGGGATCGACCATGCGCGGCAGCTTGTCCGTATAAGTGTTCTTGAGTTTCGCCGCGCTGCGCCAGTCGAGGATTTTCCGGGGCAGCGGGTAGTCGAGCGCGAGCTGTTCGAGCACTTCCTCGTCGGTCGAGGGCGCCTTGGTGGGCGTGCGCTTGATGACGGGCAGACCCTGCTTCTCGAACAGGATTTCGGCGAGCTGCTTGGGCGAGTTGAGGTTGAAGGGCTGGCCCGCGAGCGCATGCGCCTCCGCTTCCAGCGCGGCCATCTTCTGCCCCAGCTCCACGCTCTGCGCCGCCAGGGCGAAGACGTCGATCAGCATGCCGGCCCGCTCCATGCGGCGCAGTACCTCGGCCAGCGGGGCGTCCACATCGGGAATAGCGGAAATAGCGGAAATAGCGGAAATAGGGGACAGACCACGATTTTGAGATCCATAGTCCCCTATTTCCTCTATTTCCTTCATTTCCTTCAGCCAGCTCTTGAACCCCAGCCGGGCGAAGAGTTCGGCGAGTTTTTCGTTGTCAGGCGGCGATGGCTTGAGGTCTTCGGGGCGGACCGGCAGGTCCAGGTCGCACACCACCGTCACGAGGCGCCGCGCCAGCGGGAGGAAATCGAGATGGCGTCGCAGGTTCTCGCCGACGGCGCCGCCGATCTCGCCGGCGCGTTCGACGATGGCGTCGAGCGTGCCGTATTGCGCGAGCCATTTCACGGCGGTCTTGGGGCCGACCTTGGGCACGCCCGGCACGTTGTCCACGCTGTCGCCGACCAGCGCCAGGTAGTCGGTGATGCGCGAAGGCTCCACGCTGAACTTGGCCATCACGCCGGCTTCGTCCAGCGTCTCGTTGGTCATGGTGTTGATCAGCCGCACATGCGGGCCGACGAGCTGCGCGAGATCCTTGTCGCCGGTCGAGATGACGCAGTCCATCCCGCTGGCCGAAGCCTGCCGGGCCAGCGTGCCGATGACGTCGTCGGCTTCGACGCCTTCCACCATCACGAGCGGCCAGCCCAGGGCGCGGATGCATTCGTGCAGCGGTTCGATCTGCACCGCCAGATCTTCCGGCATCGGCGGCCGGTGGGCCTTGTAGTCGGGGAACCAGTCCTCGCGGAAGGTCCTGCCCTTGGCATCGAAAACTATGGCACGATGGGCATCGGAGGTATCCGCCACCAGCCGCCGCAGCATGCTGATGACGCCGTAGATGGCGCCCGTCGGCAGGCCCTCGCGGTTCTTCAGCTCCGGCAGGGCGTGGAAGGCCCGGTAGAGATAGGATGAACCATCGACAAGGATCAGCTTAGGCATGAAAGGGAGACGATGAGCGCGAAGGACAAGCTGCCGAAGGTGACCGACCCCTGGCTCCAGGCGCCGGCATCCTCGGCGCGCGAGGCGTGGCGCGTGTTCGGCATTATGTCAGAGTTCGTCGAGGCGACCGAGCGCCTCTCCGCCATCAAGCCGGCCGTCTCCATCTTCGGCAGCGCCCGCGTCGCGCCGGATTCAGACGCCTATCGCCTCACCGAGCGCATCGCGCGGTTGCTTTCCGACGCGGGTTTCGCGGTGATCTCCGGTGGCGGGCCGGGCGTGATGGAAGCCGCCAATAAGGGCGCCTTCGAGGGCAAGAGTCCCTCCATCGGCCTCAACATCCAGCTGCCGCACGAGCAGAAGACCAATCCCTACCAGGACATCTCCCAGACCTTCCGCCACTTCTTCGCGCGCAAGTACATGTTCGTGCGCTTCGCCACGGCCTATGTGGTGATGCCCGGCGGCTTCGGCACGCTCGACGAGCTGCTGGAGGCACTGACCCTGATCCAGACGAAGAAGACGCCCGGCATTCCGCTCATCCTCGTGGGCAACGGCTTCTGGGATGGACTGGTCGACTGGTTCCGCGCCCGGCTGGTTACCGAAGGCATGATCGATCCGGAGGACATGAACCTGATCCAGGTGATCGACGAGCCGGAGCAGGTCGTGGCCGCCATCTTCCGGTACTATGAAACCCGTGGCTTCGACCGCCTGCCGGAAGAGCACGAACTGCTCCTGAATCTTTGACGTAGAATTCGGGAAACACCAAAGGACACCTCCCCATGCGCCGCCTGATCCCGATGCTGATGATGGCCGCCGCTCTGCCCGTCTCGGCGCAGAGCCGACCGACCGACCTGCAACCCGTCCCGGAGCCGCCCTCGCCGCCGGGCCTGCTCGAACCTTCGCTCGAACCGCAGGTGACCATCACGAAGCGCGGCCAGGACAAGGCCGAGGAATACCGCATCAACGGCAAGCTCTACATGATCAAGGTGACGCCGCCGAACGGCGTCCCCTATTACTTGATCGATTCGCGCGGCGACGGCACCTGGGCGCGGCAGGAATCGCTCGACACAGGGTTGCGTGTGCCCCACTGGGTGGTCGGCACGTTCTGATTCCCTTCACTGCGGGAGGTTCGCCATGAGCAATCCCTTCCTCGTCTCCGAACCCGGCCAGGCTTCCCCCGGCGGCTTCGATCCGAATGGTCGCGTCGTCGACGCCGGCCGCCCCGTCGCGTGGCTGACGCGTGGCTGGAACCTGTTCATGAAGAACCCCGGCATGTGGATCGCGATCACCGTGGCCGTGCTGGCGATCCTCGTGGTGCTGGGCATGGTGCCCGTGGTCGGGCAACTGGCGGCGAATTTCCTCATCCTCATCTTCGCCGCCGGCCTCATGCTCGGCTGTCGGTCGCTGGAGCAGGGCGGCGAGTTGCGCTTCGAGCATCTCTTCGCCGGTTTCCGGCAGAACACCGGCAACCTGGTCATGGTCGGCGTCCTCTACCTCGTCGGACTGGTCGCGATCATGGTCGTCACCTTCGCGGTCACCGGCGGCGGCGCCTTGACGGGCGCCATGATGGGCCACGGCGCGGGCATGGCCATGGCGGCCGGCAGCCTGCTGGTGGCCATGCTGTTCATGCTCGTCCTGATGGTGCCGCTGGTCATGGGCGTCTGGTTCGCCCCGGCGCTCGTCATCTTCCATGACACGGCGCCCCTGGCGGCCATGAAGGCGAGCTTCTCCGCCTGCCTGAGGAACATCCTGCCCTTCCTCGTCTACAGCGTCATCCTGCTCATCCTCGGTTTCGTCGCCGCCATCCCCTTCATGCTCGGCTTCCTCCTGCTGGTGCCCGTTCTCGTCGGCGCCCAGTACGCCTCATATACGGATATTTTCGAGTAGCGCCAGCGTGCGCGCCGTCGCGCCGCGGTGGCGCGCGGCGAAGGCGCGCCCGGCCCCGCCCATGGAGCGCCTTCGCGCCTCATCGCCCATCAGTTCGCGCGCCGCCGCAACCAGTTCCGCCGCGTCTTTCACGGGCATCGCCGCGCCGGCGGCCTGCGCCTCCTTCGCGGCCTGCGCGAAGTTGAAGGTCGATGGGCCGACCAGCACCGGCACGCCCACCGCACACGGCTCGATCAGGTTCTGGCTGCCGTAGTCGAGCAGGCTGCCGCCCACGAAGGCGACATCGGCCGCCGCGTAGTACGCGAACATCTCCCCCATGCTGTCGCCGATCCAAACCTGCGTTTCCGGCGATACCGGCGCCTCGTCCGAGCGCCGCTGCACGCGAAACCCCTTCGATTCGGCCAGCCGCGCGACTTCCCAGAATCGCTGCGGATGACGCGGCACCAGGATGAGCAGGGAAATAGGGGACAGACCACGATTTTGAGGTTCATAAAATCGTGGTCTGTCCCCTATTTCCCTATTCCAGGCGTCGAGGATCATTGATTCCTCGTCCTCGCGCGTGCTCGCGCAGAGGAACGCCGGCCGATCGCCGATGCGTGCGCGGAATTCGCGGCCGAGCGCAAGCTGCTCACCGGGTGGCGAGATGTCGAACTTCATGTTGCCCAGCACCGCCGCCGCTGGTGCGCCCAGCGCGCGCAGCCGCGCCGCGTCCTCCTCGCCCTGGGCCGCGATGCCGGCCAGCCCCCCCAGCGCCTGCCGCGCGAGCGAGGGAAATCGCGCGTAGCGCCGCGCCGATTTTTCCGAGAGCCGCGCATTCACCAGCAGCAGCGGAATGGCGCGAGCGCGGCAGGCGGCGACCAGGTTCGGCCACAGCTCGGTTTCCATGATGATCCCGATGGCCGGGCGGAAGCGGGACAGGAAGCGTCCGACGGCGAAGGGGCAGTCATAGGGCAGGTAGGCGCGCGCCACGTCATCGCCGAATAGGTCGACAGAAGTCTGCCGCCCTGTCGGCGTCATGTGGGTGAAGAGGATGCGATGGCCGGGGTAGCGATCCTTCAACGCGGCGACGAGCGGCAGCGCCGCGCGCGTCTCGCCCACCGAGACGGCGTGAATCCAGATCAGAGGCCCTTCGGATCGCCGCCGGAAATAGAGGCCGAACCGCTCGTCCCAGTGCCGCAGGTATTCCGGCTGTCGCCGCGCGCGTCGGAGCAGGTGCAGCATGGCCCACGGGATCAGCAAAAACCAGAGGACGAGGGTGTAGAGGAATCGCGCCATCGCTACAGTAGCCCCCTTGCCGCGGCGACGACCGCGGCGGCGGAAGGCGGCGCGCCGGGCCCGCCGAGGTTGATCGCCCGATCTCCCGCATGCACGCCCGTGAGCGCGGGATCCGAGGCGCAATAAAGGGCCACCGTCGGCCGACCCAGCGCGGCGGCGAGATGGACGAGGCCGGTGTCGACGCCGATGACGACCCGCGCCCCGGCCAGCAGGCCGGACAGCTCGGCGAGGGACATGGCCGGCGCCGCCATCGCCCGCCCCAGCGACGTCGCCAGCCGCGCGGCGCGTTCGCGCTCAGGCTGGTTGCCGCCGGGCAGCACGCAGCGCAGGCCCATCGCGATGAGCGCCGTGCCCAGCGCCTGCCAGTCCGGCTCCGGCCATTCCTTGTCGGCGCGGCTGGTGGCGGTCAGCAGCACGGCGTATTCGCAGACCGGTAGCCAGCCGAAAGCCGGTCCCGCCGGAACGGCGATGCCGTAGTCGAGCGGCAGCCCCTCCAGCGAATAGCCCAGCGCGGCCGCGGCGAGCCGGCGGTTGCGCGAGACGGCGTGAAGACTCTTCGGCACCGGGAAAGTCCGGTCGTAGAAACGAGCGGCGGCGGGTTCCCGCGCCGAGTCCGCCGAGTAACCGAGCCTTTCCCCCAAGGCTCGCGACGCGATCAGCGCGCTCTTGAGCAGGCCCTGCGTGTCGAGCACCGCGTCGTAGCCCCTCGCTTTCAGCACGCGGAGGAACATTGCCATTTCCCGCCAGGTCTGCGGCGAGAGCAGGCGCCTGCGCCAGCGCCGCAGGGCGACGGGGATCACGTGCCGAACGGCGGGATGCATCCGCGGAATATCGATGAATCCCTCCTCGACCACCCAGTCGATCGCCGCGCCGGGAAACCGCCGCGCGAGGTCGCTCGCCACGGGCAGGTTGTGGATGACGTCGCCGAGCGAGGAAGTCTTGACGAGGAGGATGCGCATGGCGGCGTATCGAAGATGAGGCCGGTAGAATCGCGAAATTGCACGGATTATAGCCATGCCTCCAGACCGACAGCCGCTTTCCGCCGTCCTCATCGCGCTCAACGCCGCGTCGCAGTTGCCCGGGTGCCTCGACAGCCTCGCTTTCTGCGACGAGATCGTCATCGTCGATTCCGGCAGCACCGATGCAACCATCGAGATCGCGCACAAGGCGGGCGCCCGCGTGATCCACCAGGACTGGCTCGGCTACGGCCCACAGAAACGGTTCGCCGTGGAGCGGGCCGCGCACGACTGGGTGCTGTGCCTCGACGCCGACGAGCGGGTGAGCGACCGCCTGCGCGAGAGCATCCTCGTCGTGCTGGGCTCCCCGGCCTTTTCCGCCTACCGTTTTCCCCGCCGCAACCGCTTCCTGGGGCGCTGGCTGCGACACGGCGAGGGCTATCCGGACTGGAGCCTGCGCCTGTTCGACCGCCGCCATGCGCGCTGGTCGGGCGACGCCGTGCACGAGAAGGTGGTCGCCGACGGCGAAGTCGGCGACCTGCGCGGCGACTTGCTGCACGACTCCGCCGAAACGCTGGAGGATTACCTCGCCAAGCAGGACCGCTACACCACGCTGGCCGCGCAAGCCGCGCTGGCCGCCGGCCGGCGGGCGACGATCCTTCACCCGCTGCTTTCGCCGCTGATCCGATTCATCAAGTTCTATTTCCTGCGGCTGGGTTTCCTCGACGGCTGGCCAGGCATGGTTCACATCCTGATCGGCTGCCGGAACAGCCATGCCAAGTATGCGAAAATGTTGCGGAAGCAAAGCGCCGGAGGAGGATGACCATGCAGCACGCCATTGTCGCCAGGATCGATGAGGAAGAATATCTCGAGGGCGAGACACGCTCTTCCATCAAGCACGAATACGTGGCCGGCGAAGTGTTCGCCATGGCCGGCGGCTCCAAGGCGCACGCGACCATCGCGGGCAATTTTTTTGCCGCATTGCATTCTCATCTGCGCGGCAAGCCCTGCCGCGCCTATGTCGCGGACATGAAAGTCCGGGTGAAAACGCTCTCGGCCCACTACTACCCCGACGTGGTCGCCACCTGCGCGCCGCGCGACCTCGCCGCCGACGCGCCGGCGCACTACCTCGAAGCCCCGTGCCTGATCATCGAAGTCCTCTCCGATTCCACCGAGCGCACCGACCGGCGCGAAAAGCTCCTCGCCTACCAGCAGATCGACAGCCTGTCCGAGTATCTGCTCGTCGATCAGGACAAGCGCGAAGTGGAAGTGCATCGCCGCACGCCCGAAGGCTGGCTGCGCGACATCTGCGGCTCGGGCGACGCCATCGAGATGAACAGCGTCGGCCTGGTCATGCCCATCGAACAGATTTACGAAGACTCCGGAATCCTTTGAAATGAAAGTCCTGCTCACCGGCGCCGCCGGGTTCATCGGCATGCACGTGAGCCAGCTCCTGCTCGCGCGCGGCGACAGCGTCATCGGCGTCGACAACCTCAACGACTACTACGACGTCGATCTCAAGAAGGCGCGCCTGTCCAGCCTGACGCACTACGACACCTTCAGTCATGTCGACCTCGACATCGCCGATCGGCCCGGCATGGCCGAGCTGTTCGAGGGGGAGAAGCCCGACGCCGTCATCAACCTCGCCGCGCAGGCGGGGGTGCGCTATTCGCTGAAGAACCCGCATGCCTACGCCGACACCAACCTCGTCGGCTTCGTGAACATCCTTGAAGGCTGCCGGCACAACAATGTTTCGCACCTCGTCTTCGCCTCCAGCTCCAGCGTCTATGGCGGCAATACGAGGATGCCGTTCTCCGAGCACGACAACGTCGACCACCCGGTGAGCCTATACGCCGCCTCGAAAAAGGCCAACGAACTGATGGCGCACACCTACAGCCACCTGTTCGGCCTGCCGGCCACCGGCCTGCGCTTCTTTACGGTCTATGGCCCGTGGGGGCGGCCGGACATGGCGCTCTTCCTTTTCACGAAGGCCATCCTCGAGGGCCGGCCCATCGACGTCTTCAATCGCGGGAAGATGGTGCGCGACTTCACCTACATCGACGACATCGCCGAAGGCGTGGTGCGCGTGCTCGACCGCCCGCCCGTGGCCAACCCGGATTTCGCCAAGGACACGCCCGACCCCGCCACCAGCTGGGCGCCCTGGCGCGTCTTCAACATCGGCAATCACCAGCCGGTGGAACTCATGGCCTACATCGAGGCGCTGGAAAAGGCGCTGGGCCGCAAAGCGGAAAAGAACCTCCTGCCCATGCAGGACGGCGACGTGCCCGCCACCCACGCCGACACCGCCGATCTCTCCGCCCTCACCGGCTTCCAGCCCGCCATGCCGGTGGAAGAGGGCGTGCGTCGCTTCGTCGAGTGGTATCGCGGCTACTACGGCGCCTGAACGAACCGGGGATTTCCTTCGCTTGCCCTTGGCATGCGCCCATGCTAAATTACTAATCGTTCAACGATTGAACGCAGCCGGCGCAGCCACATGACCCCGCAGGAAGCCGCCCATTACCGCATTCTCCGCCTGATCGAGGAACAGCCAGAGATCAGCCAGCGCGAGCTTGCGCGCGCGCTCGGCGTCAGCCTCGGCAAGACGCACTACCTCCTCAAGGCTCTGCTCGGAAAGGGTTTGGTCAAGGCCGATAATTTTCGCCGCAGCGACAACAAGCTCGCCTACGCTTACCTGCTCACCCCCGGCGGGATCGCAGCCAAGCTGGACCTGACCCGCGCCTTCCTGCGGCACAAGGAAACCGAGTACCAGGCGGCGCGCGAGGAGATCGCCCGGCTGAAGATGGAACTCGGCGAGGACGCGGCCGTGCCATCGGAAAGGAGCGGCGGATGACCGCGGCCGGCGCCTGGTACCTGATCCTCACCCGGCCGCGCCAGGAGCGCATCGCCCTCGAAAACATCGAGCGCCAGGGCTACGGCGCCTTCCTGCCGCTGATGCGCACCCCCAAGCGCCGCCACGGCGGCCGGCTTGCCGACGTGGTCGAGCCGATGTTCCCGCGCTACCTGTTCGTGCGCCTCAACACCACCACCGACAACTGGCGGCCGATTCATTCCACCACGGGCGTCTCCGCGCTGGTGCGCTTCGGCACGGAGCCCGCCCGCGTGCCGGGTAGCCTGGTCGATCTGCTGCGCGGGCAGGCGGACAGGGAAGGCATTCGAAACATTGCCCGGCCCGAGCCGAAACCGGGGATGCGCGTGCGCATCGGCGCCGGCCCGTTCGCGGGTTTCGAAGGCATTTTTCAAGCCCGGTCCGGGAAGGAACGGGTGATCCTGCTACTGGAAGTCGCGAGCCGGACCGCACGCGTCGAACTCGACGAAAAGGATATCGACGGCGTGTAAGGCGCGCCGCAAGGCATGCTTTAACTGATTGATTTCATTATGCTGCACGTTGCGCGGCAGGGCGGTAGCGTGCCCGAAAATAGAGACTTGTGTGAGTCCCGTCAAATTCATCGTTGCCGTCGGTCTTCTGTTCGCGCTGTCGCTCGCGGCCGCGGACTCGCCGCCCCCGGCGCCGCCCTTGCTGTTGGCCGAGCGATATCAGGGCGGCGTCGACGTCCCGCAGTACTGGGCCAGCGAAAAGCTCGACGGCGTGCGCGCCCACTGGGACGGCGGGCAACTGCGCTTCCGCAGCGGCAACCCCGTTCCCGCGCCGCGATGGTTCGTTGCGACGCTGCCCACGCAGGCGCTCGACGGCGAACTGTGGCTGGGGCGCGGCACCTTCGAGCGGCTGTCGGGTATCGTCCGCCGCGCATCGCCCGACGACGCCGAATGGCGGGAGGTGCGGTTCATGGTGTTCGAGCTGCCGGGGTCGCCGGGTACCTTCACCGAGCGGCTGGAACGGATGCGCGCGGTCATCGGCCAGGCCAGCGTGCCTTGGCTTCAGACGGTCGAGCAGTTCCGCCTTGCCGACGACAAGGCGCTGAAGAAGAGGCTCGCCGAAGTCGTGCGAGCCGGCGGCGAGGGCCTGATGCTGCATCGCGCCGATGCCCTTTACGAAACCGGCCGATCGGCGGCACTGCTCAAGGTGACGCCCTGGCTGGATGATGAGGCGCGCGTGGTCGCCCATCTGCCCGGCAAGGGCAAATACGCCGGCATGACCGGCGCCCTGCAAGTCGAAATGCCCGACGGTCGCCGCTTCGCCCTCGGTACCGGCCTGACGGACGACCAGCGCCGCAACCCGCCGCCGGTCGGCACGCAGGTCACCTACCGCTATCGCGAACTCACCCGCAACGGCATCCCGCGCTTCGCCCGGTTCCTGCGGGTGCGGGAGCAGTTTTGACAGTTTGACATCAAACGCGTAGGGCGCGTACGATCATGCGCATTAATATGCGCACAGGAGGCGTGACGTGCTGATTACCCCTGATTCGGCGGCCAGGAAAGGTCGTTTATCGCTTTCGATCAACCAGGATATTCTGGATCGCCTCGAACCCTATAAGCAGCAGATCAATCTCTCGGCGCAGGCTGAGCAATTGTTTGCCAAAATGCTCGAGGGGCTTGAAAACCGCTCCTGGGCGGACCGCAATGCGGAGGCGCTTGCCGAGCATGGCCGCAACATCGCCGCCACGGGACTGGCGGGCGAAGAATTCGACAGGATTTGACGGCCGGTGCAGTTTCACATTTATCCCAATCCGGGCGTGAAAAAGGCCGAGGTTCCCTATCTCGTTGCCGTGCAGAATGATCACATCACCAGCAGAACCGGGGCGACAGTCGTGATTCCATTGCGCGCCAACGCCCAGCCGGTCGAAATAATGGGCTCTTCCGGCAAATCCTACGGTAAATGAGATGACCGACATCCCTGAGATGGTGTATCCACGCGGGTTTTCCAGGACTCGGGTAGGTACAACATTATGGGAGCGGTCATCCCGGCGAAGATTTTGGGGCTTGAGGGGCAAGTGATCAAGAGCGTTGTATTCGATGAAGAGGGCGGTCGGGTGCGGGTCATCTGCAACCGTGACCGGCGCCGGCGGCCGGTGGATAGCCGCACGGGGCGGCGTGGGCAGGTCAATCGTCTGCTGCGGCGGACGGTGCGAGACGTACCCATCGGCGGCTGGCCCTGCGAAGTCGAGATCGAGTACGCCGAGACCTTTCTGTCGCCCGGCCACGTGCGCGTGGAGCAACTGCCGTTTGTCTGCCCCAAGGCGCGGGTGACGAAACGCTTGGCGCGGCTGATCGCCGGCTTGGCCCGGCACATGCCGATCTCGGCGGTGGCGCGCCATTTCGGCCTGTCCTGGGATTCGGTGAAAGCCATCGAATGCGCACACCTGGCGGAGACGATTCCAATTCCGCAGCCGCAAACCCTTGCCGGTATTCGTTACCTCGGCGTCGATGAAGTCGCCCGCGCCAAGGGACAGAGCTACTTCACCCTGGTCTATGACCTGTCGCCCGGCACCCATTACGGGCGCATCCTGTGGGTCAAGGAAGGGCGCGAGTCCGCCGTGCTGATCGAGTTCCTCGACGCCCTGTCGCAGGAGTGCGCTGCCGGCATCAAGGCCGTCGCGCTCGACATGGGGCCGGCCTACATCGCCGCCGTGCGCGAATCGCTGCCGCAGGCATCCATCGTCTTCGACCGCTTCCACGTCATGCAGATGTTCAACAAGGTGATCCGCGATTGCCGCCGCGCCGAGTTCAAGGCGGCCAAGACGCTGGGCGACCTCACCGGCCAGCAGGCGATCAAGGGCAGCCTGTGGCTGCTGCTCTCCAATCGCAGCACCCTCAAGGACACTGACCAGGGCCGGCTTGACCTGTTGCTGGCACAGAACCAACCGCTGGCTTCCCTCTACACGCTCAAGGAGCAGTTGCAGCGCCTGTGGCACCAGCCGGCCACACCGACGGACATGGCCGAGCGCCTTGACGACTGGTGCGGCATGGCCAAGGCCGCCAAGATCACGGGCCTTGCCAAGTTCGTGAAGACCTTGCAGTCCCATCGTTCCGGCATCTGCGCCTACGCCGCTCATCCGATCACCACTGCGCGACTGGAGGCCGGCAACGTCTCCATCGCCCTGCTGCGCCGCCGTGCCCGAGGCTTCCGCGATATGGCGTATCTCAAGCTCAAGATCTTCCAGTTGAACACAGAGGACACGCCTTCGTTCCTCTATAACTGCATGCCGCCCGCATTACCGTCGGCACGCTTGTTTACCGTAGGAAATCCGTGAACAGCCAAATAATGGCGCCTCTGGTCGAAGTTCCTGGCAAAGGATTGTTCGTACTTTCTGCGGATGAGATTTTTGCCATCGACGCCGCACGGCTCAAACACTTCGTCGGGACATTGAGCCCGGCCGACAGGGCCAAGATCAGGCCCGCGATCGACAAGGTGATCGGAGAGTACTGAATGAGCACCACCACCCTCGCCATCATCGGCCTGGGGTACGTCGGCCTGCCGCCCGCCAGCCCGATTTCGGCCCGCTCATCGGTGCTTCCGAAACCGCCGGCCGGCACATGAAGCCCGGCGCCACGGCGATCTACGAATCCACCGTCTACCCCGGCGCCACCGAGGAAGTCTGCATCCCCGTGCTGGAGCAATACTCCGGAATGCAATGGAAGCGGGATTTTCACATCGGCTACTCCCCCGAACGCATCAACCCCGGCGACAGGGAACACACCCTCACGAAAATCCTCAAGGTCGCCGAGGCCGCCAAGGTCATCGAAAACACCCAGCGCGACCTCAACATCGCCCTCATGAACGAGCTGGCCATCCTCTTCGACAGGATCGGCATCGATACTCACCCACAAGGCCGACCAGATCGGCTACCACCCCCAGGTCATCCTCGCCGGCCGTCGCATCAACGACGGCATGGGCAAATTCATTGCCGAAAAGACCGTCAAGCTCATGGCGCAAGCCGGCCGACCGATCAAGGGCGTCAAGGTCAATGTCCTGGGCCTTACCTTCAAGGAGAATTGCCCGGATATCCGGAATTCGAAGGTGCCGGACATCATTCACGAATTGCAGGGCTATGGCATCGAAGTCCATATCCACGACCCCCTAGCCGAAAAATCCGAGGCGCTGCGTGAATACGACCTGGAATTATCGGGTTGGAATGAATTGCCCCGAGCCGACGCCCTGATTCTCGCCGTGGCCCATCGGGAATATGCCGGAATGCCGCTTCCCGTGCTGCTCTCGAAGGTGCGCGAGGGCGGCTCGGTCGTCGCGTCAAATCCTTCCTCGACCCGTCCGCCATCGCCGCGCAGGGAATTACCTGCTGGCGGCTATGAGACTATAATTGCCGCGCCGCGATATTGCGGACATCAATTCTGGAGAAATCATGGACCTGAAAAGCATGGCAGTCGGCGAGCTGAAAAAGCTCAAGGCGAAAATAGAAAAGGAAATCGGCAATCGCGAGAATCAGCATAAGAACAAGGCGATGGGCGAGATCAAGGCGGTCGTCGCGAAATACGGGCTGAAGCTGGACGACATTGTCGGAAAGGCGCCCGCCGCAAAAAAACCTGCCGCAAAAAAGGTTCCGGGGAAAAAGGCCGCCGCAAAGTCCTCGAAAAAGATCCTCTACCGCCATCCCGAGAATTCCCAATTGACCTGGGGCGGCGGACGCGGCCGTCGACCGCAATGGATCAAGGACTGGGAAGCTGCCGGCAAAACCTTGGATGAGGTTCGGGTGAGCCAGTAATATCGGAGTTGTTTCTGGAATAATGCATTACCGATCCAAGCCGTGCTTGCCCTGCTGAAAGAACTCATCCTGGAGTCCCAGGAGTCCGAAATCGAACCGGGCACCGCGCGCCGCCTCTCTCGCCGAGGCCATGGGCGAACTCTGGGCCTGACCGCCGCCACCACCATCGTCACCCAGCATGAAGAAGAGCGCATCGACCTCGCGCAGGGCAGCATCGACGATCCAGTCGGGCGCGTATCTGGGCGAGGACGACATCGTGCGGTTCGAGGGTCACTATGGAAGGTACGCTTGACGATGACCACCTCAATGACTATAGTCACAAAACTGGTCATTAAAGGAGAAGGCGCATGCAAACCATCCAGGCCTCCGAATTCAAGGCCAAATGCCTTGCCCTCATGGATACCGTCGCCAGCACCGGCGAGTCATGGGTTGTTACCAAGAATGGCAAGCCGGTTGCAGAACTGCGCCCGTACTCGGGGGGGCGTGTCGAATCACCCTTCGGCCTTCATCCGAAACTGGAAATCCATGGCGATGTGATTGCCCCGCTTGAGGACGATCTCTGGAAAATGTCGGCGTGATTCTCGACACCCATACCCTGCTATGGATGGATCGCGACGACGCGGCACTGAGCCCGGAATCGCGCCGCCAGATCGAAATCGCCTGGCGTACCGGCCGAGTGGCGGTAAGCGCGATCAGCTTCTGGGAGGCGGCCATGCTGGCGGAGCGGGAAAGGATCACCCTGCCCGTGCCGGCGGAACGATGGCGGGCGGACTGGCTCCAGGCCGGCCTGATTGAAATTCCGCTCGACGGCCGCATTGCCCTGCTGTCATGCCGACTGGAGAATTTTCATCGCGATCCCGCCGATCGATTCATTGTGGCAACCGCCATTGACCGGAACGTTCCCTTGATGACGGCCGACCAGAAGATTCTCGATTGGGCAGGGAACCTGGATCGCCTGGATGCGAGGGGCCGGTGAGGCTTTATCCGTGAATATTCTTCACATACCGCAGAGATTTCACGCATAAATACTGCGTGTAATGACGGCCACTCTTCCTGGAAGACGAAATGTCGAGGAAATCTCATTTCTGGAAGTGGGTCACTATTGGACAGGATGGCGTCGCTTGTACTAACATCGAGGCATTCGTACATTTAGACGGAGTCCCATCATGCCTGTTGCCATCGCAAGTACCCGCTCCTCCCGTCTTGGCCTGCGTGCCACGCCCGAGCAAGAGACGGTGCTCCGCCGTGCTGCCGAAGTGGCCCACAAGTCATTGACCGACTTCATTCTTGACGCCGCATATCAAGCCGCAGAACAGACCTTGCTCGACCAACGCTTGTTCATGGTTTCCGGCAGTCAATATCAGGCACTCCTGGAGATGCTGGATCGTCCGGAATCCGATAACCCGGGTCTGGCCGATTTGTATTCACGGCGGCCGGTTTGGGTCAGTAAATGAGTTTATCAGCACCCCAGCCGCTGGATGCATTGCATCGCCTGGAAGAATTCGATTGCGGAAAGCCGGCCCTCACGGACTGGCTGCTACATCACGCGCACCAGGCGCAAGGCAGCGGTTCGGCGAGAACCTTTGTGGCCTGTGACAAGGATCGTGTTGCCGGGTACTACAGTTTGACCGTTGGGCAGATCGACACACTGGAAGCCCCTGAACGGATTCGCCGCGGCATGGGGCAGTACCCAATCCCGCTGGTCATTTTGGCCAGGCTCGCCGTTGATCTGGAATACCAGAAACGGGGTCTGGGTCTCAGTTTGCTGCAGGATGCCATCACGCGCACGGTCACTATCGCCGAACAGACCGGAATTCGGGCGCTGCTGACCCATCCCATCGACGCTGAGGCCGATGCGTTTTATCGCTGTTTCGGTTTCGAACCCACGCCTGCGCATGATCGGCAACTGATTCTGCTGTTGAAGGACGCGCGACGCTTCATGCGAGCGCGAAGCCAAACCCGGCAGAGCTGACCGCGATGCGACAGACGCTGGCGTGCTTGAGAACGCCATCTCATGCTATGGAACCCCGGACAGTTGCCTCCAGACTGGGCCATCGAACGCATGACCGACAAACACTCATCTCGGCCATCTGGAAGAAGAAATTCCGGGGGAAGCTCCCTGAGACAAAACCCGAAAGACTGCCCCGCCTGCAGCCGTTCAAATCGACACCACCCATCATCGCCTCAAATCCCGCACCAGTTCTGGCTCTCCAGTTCATGGGATACGTTTTTACCGGACACTACTGAGTGAATAGCGCAATTTCATCGGGCCAGCGGGTACTCATCACGGGCGGAACGGGGTTACTCGGCCTGAATTGGGCTTGTGCGATCCGCGATACGCACGAAGTGTTTCTCGGAACGCACCGGCGGCAGGTCTCCCTGCGCGGAACCCGTAGCGTGGCGCTCGATCTCGACGATCCCTCCCGACTGACGCGCCAGATCGAGCAACTGGCGCCGCGGTTGATCGTCCACACGGCCGGCCTCGCCAGCGTCGACCTGTGCGAAAAGGAACCCGAATACGCACGCAAGGTCAATGCCGACTACTCGCTCAATATCGCACACGCCGCGGCACGGGTCGGAGCCGGCCTGATCCATGTCTCCACCGATCACCTCTTCGAGGGCGGCAGGAGCCTGTACCGGGAGGAGGACACGCCGTCCCCTCTCAACAAGTATGGCGAAACCAAGCTTCTTGCCGAGCAGTTCGTCGCCGAGGCCCATCCCGGCGCCCTCATCGTCCGCACCAACTTCTTCGGATGGGGCCATGCCTTCCGGCAGTCGTTCAGCGACTGGATCCTCGCGAACCTGTCGGGCGGGCAGCCGATATCGATGTTCGACGACGTATTCTTCTCGCCGATCCTGGCCGACAGGCTTACCCTGGCGGCCCACCGGCTGGCCGAGCAGGGCGCCTGCGGCATCTACAACATCGTCGGCGACGAGCGGATATCGAAATACGAATTCGCCCTGCGGCTGGCCGACCGTTACGGCTTCTCCCGGGAGCCGATCCGCCGCGGCAGCATTGCCGACGCAAACTTGCCGACCAGGCGTCCGCACGACATGTCGCTGGACAACTCGAAGGCGCGCGAGTCGCTTGCCGGAAGTCTGGGAACCATCGCGGATTTCCTCGGCGAACTGGAGCGGCAGGAAAAGGCCGGGCGCAGGGCGGAAGTGTTCGCCGCTGTGAGCGGCGAGTGACGCCATGAGGGATTTCCGCGCGATGCTGGCCAACGTGCTCTCCCTGCTCACCAGCGAGGAGAGATCGCAGGCGCGAAGACTGATTTTCCTGATGGTGATCGGGGGGGGGCTGGAGGTTGTTGGCGTCGGGCTGATATTGCCTTTCATCGGCATACTGGCCACGCCCGAGATCGTTACCGAGAACCCCACGCTGGCATGGGCCTATGCACGGAGCGGCTTGTCGTCGCCGAACGCTTTCCTGATGCTGGCCGGGATCATCCTGCTCGGCTTTTATGTCGCGAAGAACTCGTACCTTGCCCTGCTGTATTCCCTTCAGTACCGGTTCGTATTCGACGGACAGGCGGCGTTGTCGGGACGTCTGCTGGAAGCGTATCTGCGCGGACCCTACGAAGCGCATCTCGAGCGGAACTCTGCCGAGACCCTGAAGAACTTCACGACGGAGATCGGCGCCCTGTTTACCGGCATCGTGACGCCCGTGCTGACGCTGGTATCCGAGGGCGTTGCGCTTTCCATGATCGCGGCCTTCCTCCTTTACATGGAGCCGCTGGTGACCGCCGTCTCGGCGGCCTCAATGGCGCTGCTTGCAGGGATCGCCTATCTTCTCTTCCGCCGCCCCCTGGCGACGAGCGGCCGGCGGCGGGCGGACAACAGCGGGTTGCGGCTCAAGATTGCTGCGGAATCTCTCGGGGCAGCCAAGGAGATCAAGCTCTTGGGCCGGGAAGTGTTCTTCCTCGGGAAATTCCGCCACAGCAGTGAAGAATACGCGAACGGATCCTGCGTCTATTCGACGCTGCACCAGATGCCGCGGCTGTTCGTCGAGGCGCTGGCGATCGCCATCATGATGGTGATCGTCCTCGTTCTGCTTTCCCAGGGCCGCGACCTGCGTGAAGCCATTCCTGTGCTTGTGCTGTTCGCAATGGCCGCCCTGCGGATGCTGCCCTCCATCACGAGGATATTCGGGGTGTTCGCGAGCATACGATTCCACCTTCCCGCCCTCACCAGCGTGCTGCATGGAATGTCGCCCCACTATTCCATCCGGCAGCATTCGCACGCACGGGACGGGCAGGATGCCCGGCCCGAAACCATGGTGGTGACCGATTCCATCGTGCTGGAAGGCGTCAGCTATGCGTATCACGGGAAGTCACGGCCGGCGATCGACGATGTATCCCTGACGATCCGGCAGGGCGAGTCCATAGCGTTCGTGGGTTATTCCGGTGCCGGGAAGACGACCATGGTCGACCTCATCCTGGGATTGCTTGCCCCTCGGGCGGGGACGATCAGGGTCGATGGCCGCGATATCAGGACCTGCCTCGGCGGGTGGCAAAGATCGGTGGGGTATGTGCCCCAGCAATTCTTCCTGTCCGACGACACGATCCGGCGCAACATCGCTTTCGGCATTCCGGATGACGACATCGACGATGATGCCGTCGGAACCGCCCTGCACGAGGCGAAGCTCGACCGCTTCGTCGCCGAGCTTCCTCGCGGCCTCGACACCGTCGTCGGCGAAAAAGGGGTGCGCATCTCCGGAGGGGAACGGCAGCGGATTGCCATCGCCCGTGCGCTGTACGAGCGGCCGCGCGTGCTTATATTCGACGAAGCGACCGCCTCGCTCGACACGAGGACCGAGCAGGAACTGTCCAGCCTGATTTCCGGATTGAAGGGCGACAAGACAATGATCTTCGTCGCCCACAGGCTGAGCACCATCAGGAACTGCGACCGGATCTACTTCATGAGGAACGGCCGGATACTGGCTTCTGGAAATTACGGCGAACTCCTGCGCGACTGCGAGGAGTTCCAGTCCCTGGCCCGCGAATTGCCATCCGGAGAGAGGGCGTGACAGGAGATTCGATAGGTGTGGTGATCACGGCCCGGAATTACGGACGCTTCCTCCGTCAGTGCTTGGAAAGCGTACTGTCCCGGCAGATGTCGTCGCCGGCCGAGGTCGTCATCGTCGACGATGGCAGTACGGATGAAACCCCCGCCGTGGCAGCGACTTTCCTGCACGACCCCAGGGTGTCGTACATGCGGCTGGAGGGCATCGGTCTTTCAGGAGCCGCAAACAGGGGGATCGGAAAACTGGCCACGGAGTGGATCCTGCGCCTGGATGCCGACGATTGGCTTCCCCCCGATTCGCTCGAAGCGCTGCTGCAGGGTGCAAAAGCCTCGAACGCCGATTTCGTCTGGGGGGATTTGCAACTGACCGACTCCCGCGGGTTCCCTTTGGGGCGCCTTTCCCAGAACCCGGACATCATCGGCGCTGGCATGATCAGGTCTCCGGCCGGTTCCGGCTGCTTGTTCAAGCGGCGTCTCTGGGAGCGCGTGGGCGGTTACGACGAGACCCTGCGCTTCCAGGAGGATTTCGATTTCTGGTTGAAGGTGACCGAGCAATCGGACACCGCTCACGTCGATCGGGAGGTCTATGCCTATCGCCAGCATGCCGGGACCATGTCTACCAATGTTCGGGCGCGATCGGCGGCAAGGCGCGACGTCAAGCGTCGCGCCCTGACGAGGCGCGGCATCGGCATTCCCGAAAGGGTCGCGTTCTGCATTTCGACCTCGCTGCCGCTTGCCTGTCGCGGCGCCGTGTCAGCGGCTTTGGAACGGATCGGAAATGAGACACTGCTGGACCGCTTGGAAGAAAAGATCAGGAAGTCGGGGATTGCGAGCGATATCGTGGTCGAGGCATCCAGCCCGGCCATCGCGGAGTGGGCGAAATCGAGGGGGCTTGCCCTTGCCCAGCTTCCTCCCGGAGCCGTGTTGACGCGAGGCGCGGAGACGATAGCGCACACACTGGGCCATCCTTCGACCCTGCTCGTCGCCATAAGCCCGTATTTCCCGTTCCTCGATCCGGAGCGCATTGCCGAATCGGTGGAGACGGCCTTGCTGGGCGGGCATGAGCGAGTCGATACCGTCGAGGCGGTCCCATTCCCGCACCTGGTGCAAATGGCGAACGGCTGGCAGGAACACGGAGGCAGCCCGTCGCCCATGGGTTCGCTTTCCCTTTCTGGCGGAGTTTCCGTTTTCGCCCATGGAGGGAGAGGGCGCGGCTTCGTGCAGGTATTCTTCCCTGAAGGGATGGCAGTCACGGATTCCGCTTCGCTGAAGGCCGCACAGGCGCTCGTTGCCGGCGCGCCGGAACTTGTTCACAACGCTCGATGAAAGAATGAAATGGGACTCTCAAGCTATTACTCGGACAAACGAATACTGGTTACCGGCGGATGCGGTACAGTCGGCAAGGAACTCGTGCGGCAACTTGCGTCTCAATCGCCCCTGGAACTCAGGGTCCTGGACAACAGCGAGGACGGCGTCTTCGCCCTGAACCAGGAGTTCGGCCACCTTCCATGCGTGAACGCGGTCATCGGCGACATCCGGGACGAGCATAGGATTCACGACGCATCTGAAGGGGTCGACATCCTTTTCCATGTTGCGGCTCTCAAGCACGTGCAGATTTGCGAAAGGGCGCCGGGCGATGCGGTCATGACGAATATCGTGGGCACCCAGAACGTCATTCGGGCAGCACTGAACAACAAGGTAAAGACCTGCCTCCTGACGAGCACGGACAAGGCCGTGAATCCGACGAACGTCATGGGCACGAGCAAGCTTATGGCGGAACGCCTGATGACCGCCGCGAACAACTACTCCGGGAAGGAAAGCGTCAGGTTCGCTTCGACCCGCTTCGGCAACGTCCTCGCCTCCCGCGGCTCCGTGGTCCGCATTTTCTACGAGCAGATCAGGCAGGGCGGCCCCATTACGATAACCGACGCCACCATGACGCGCTTCATCATGACGATCCAGGAAAGCGCTCGGCTGATTCTTGCCGGCGCTAGGCTGGCGAAGGGAGGCGAGGTGTTCGTTCCCAAGATGCCGATCATCCGGATCGTCGACCTGGCAGCGGCGATGATCTCGCTGTTCGCGCCGAAGCTTGGGTGTGATCCGGCCTCGATCCAGATCGCCTATGTGGGACGCAGGCCTGGAGAGAAGACCTACGAGGAGTTGATGACGGGGGAGGAGTCTGCCCGGGCGACGGAACTGGACGACCTCTTTGCCATTCTGCCCTCCCGCGGGTCGCTGAGGTGGGAGATCGACTATTCGTATCCCGGCGGAGTGCGCCCGGCCGACAACTGCTCATACGACACGGACAAGGGCCCGTTCCTTTCGCAGCAGGAGATATGCGGTTTCCTCGAGGCTGCCGCAATCGACCTGCTTCTCGAAAACAACCAATAGACATGAAGAACGACAAGCTCGAAGCATTGATCGCGAATGTTCCGTTCGTGATCGCGGAGGTCGGCAACAACCATCTCGGGGACCCCGAACTCGCCCACAGGACGCTCGATGCCGCTGCAGACGCGGGCGTCGACGCGGTCAAGTTCCAACTGTTCGACCCCGATGAGCTCGTCGCGTCGACGGAGCCCGTGCTGAGCCACGTTCCGGACAACCGGTTTGCGACTCAGCGCGAGCGATTCCGCCACATGGTGCTCGGACGGGAGCATTTCATCGCTCTGGTCGAGCATGCGCGCATGCGCAACGTGATGTTCCTGTGCACGCCGTTCGACCGGGAGAGTGCGGACTTTCTCGCGCCCCTTGTCCCGGCATTCAAGATCGCGTCGGGTGACGCGAGCAACTTCCAGCTTCTCGACCATGTCGCGTCCATGGGGAAGCCGATGTTCGTCTCGACGGGATGTTGCACGCAGGATGAGGTGGACTGGCTGGTCGGACGGATGCCGAAGGACCGGCTCGTGATCTTTCACTGCGTAGGCTCGTACCCGACCCCGGATGCCGAGGCCTCGATGAGCATGATCCCGTATTACGCAAGCCGCTACGGCGTTCCGGTCGGTTACTCCGACCACACGAAGGACCAACTGGCGCCTCTTCTCGCGGTCGCCTTGGGGGTGGTTGCCATCGAAAAGCACTTCATCCTCGACAGGAGCATTCCCGGAGGGGATCGGGCCCTTTCGCTGACTGGCCCGGAGATGGCGAACCTGGTTTCGGAATTGCGGAGGGCAAGGCTGATGCTCGGTGAATCCTCCCAGAGAACGATCTTGGCATGCGAGCGCTACGGCCGCGAAAAGTTGAGGAGATCGCCCTATGCGAGGCATGCCGTGAAGGCGGGAGAACACATGCAGATGCAGGACGTCATCCTTCTCAGGCCGGAGATTGCCGGAGCCTATTCCCTGGCCGATCTCAGCCGGCACTCCGCCGTGCAAGCATTGCGGGACATCGGCGCGGAGACTCCGCTGACGCCGGACAATTCCATCCTGTTGGCGTAGCGACACGGTTTGCGACGGGCGAAAGGGAGCTGAAATGAAGATTCTCATTCTGGGCGGAGACGGGTATCTCGGATGGCCGACGGCCATGGACCTGTCCAGTGCCGGACACGAAGTGGCCGTTGCCGACAATTACCTGCGCCGCAGGCTGATGATGGAACAAGGCGTCGAGCCGCTGTTCCCGGTGCCGCTGCTGCATGAGCGGGCGAACCTGTGGAAGGCAGAGACGGGTCGCGAGATCGAAGTCCATGTCGGTGATCTTGCCGACTGGGCGTTCGTGACCGCACTGTTCCGGAGCGTGCGCCCGGACGCCATCATCCACTATGCGGAACAGCCGTCCGCACCATACTCGATGCTGAACCGGGATGCCGCAATGCTGACGCTGCGGAACAACCTGGAAACCACTGGAAACCTAGTGTATGCGGTCAGGCAGGAATGTCCGCAAGCCCACATCGTCAAGCTCGGCACGATGGGGGAATATGGAACGCCGAATATCGACATCGAGGAAGGTTGGCTCGACATCGAGCACAAGGGCCGGCGCGACCGCTTCCTGTTTCCGAGGCAGGCGGGATCGCTCTATCACACCACGAAGATCATGGACACCGACCTCCTTTGGTTCTACGTCAGGACCTGGGGGATGCGGGTGACGGACCTGATGCAGGGCCCGGTATACGGCTTCGAAAGCGAAGAGGCAGTCCGGCCCGAACTGCGGCCATTCTTCAACTACGACGAGATATTCGGGACGGTGCTCAACCGCTTCGTCGTGCAGGCGGTGGCCGGATACCCGCTGACCGTGTATGGGAAGGGCGGCCAGACGCGTGGCTACTTGAACATCGTCGACACGCTGAACTGCGTCAGGCTCTGCGTCGAGAATCCGCCGGACGATGGGGAAATGCGGATCCTCAACCAGTTCGTCGACGTGTTCAGCGTGAACGACCTAGCCGAGAAAGTCGTTCGCGTAGGCGGGAACATGGGGCTGGATGTGCAGGTGCAGTCACTGGCGAATCCGCGCGTGGAACGGGAAGACCATTACTACAATCCGGCATCCACCGGGCTTCGAGACCTTGGCCTGAAGCCGCATCCACTGACCGACGACGTCCTCGCAGGTCTGTTCGGCGCCGTCCTCGAACACAAGGGGAACATCAAGCCGCAACTGTTCTTCTCGGGCAGGAAGTGGTGCTAGGACAAGGACGCAATCGGTCCTGTTTATCGAGGAAAGCCTGATGGCAAAAATTCTCCTGATCAACCCTTCTTATCTGCGTACCTATGGGACAAACCAGGCCGGTATGGCCAATCCGGTATATCCCGTTCTTAGCTTGGCAACACTAGCAGGAGCTGCCCAGCGGGCTGGCCATCGGCCAGAGATTCTTGATCTCTCCTATCGTGCTTACGATCCCGAAGAGTTGCGCCGTCAAATTACCCGCGGTGGTTATGACGTGGTCGGCATTACCGCAACATCTCCACTCGTCAATCAAACGCGTGACATTTCATTTTTGGTAAAGGACATCTCCTCCGATATCCGAGTGATCGCCGGGGGTGCCCATCCTTCGGCGCTGCCTGTAGAAACGATCCATGAATCTGCACTCGATGCTGTGGTTGTGGGTGAAGGAGACATGACAATCGTCGACATCCTTGATGGGAAACAGTTTTCAGACGTCCCCGGGATTTGTTGGCGAAATGGTGACACTCCCGTCATGAATGCGCCTCGGCCAATGGTCATGGATCTCGATGAATTGGCCATGCCCGCCTGGGAACTCTACCCCGTCGACGAATATCGGGGCCGCATCACAAAGATCATTGCCAAGTATGCTCCGTTGGCGACCATAGAATTTTCACGCGGGTGTGTATTCCGTTGTGATTTCTGCGGCAGCAAGAACACCATGGGACTTGGCTACCGCAAAAAATCCCCGGAGCGTTGCGCGGAGGAAATGCTCTACCTGCAGAAGCTTGGATATCGCGAGGCGCTGCTGACCGACGACATCTTTACCAGCGACAACGACTGGGCGGTCGCGGTATGCGAAGAATTCGTCCGCCGGGGCGTAAAGGTGGTATGGACCTGCACCAATGGCATCCGCGTGGATAGCGCAAACCAGAAGCTTTTCGAGATGATGAAGCGGGCGGGCTGCTACCGAGTCCATTTCGGCTTCGAAAGTGGGAACGATGCGGTTCTGAGGGCTTTCGGCAAGGGGGGCAAGGCCTCGCTGCAACAGGGAATCGAGGCAGTTCGCATGGCACGCCGGGCCGGCCTGGAAACTTGGGGCATGTTCATGTTCGGTCTGTCGGCTGACACGATGGAGTCCATGACGGACACTATCGCCTACGCCAAAAAGGTGGAAGTGGACGTGATGAAGTTTGGCATCACCATCCCTTTCCCGGGAACCCCGATGTTCAACGAGATGCACAAGCTCGGACGTATCAAGACATATGACTGGGACGACTACAACGTCTACAACGAAGCCAACTCCATCATGGATCACCCCCATCTCAGCTGGTCCACGATCAAGGAGTACTACCATCGCGCCTATGTCGAGTGCTACTACAAGAACCCCTCCTACATCCTTCGCCGCTTCATCCGTTCGATCAAAACGGCGGAGCTTTTCTGGGATGCCTATTTCTTTGTTCGGTTCTGGTTGATGCTGTCGAGTCAACCCGATACGCCCGATCAGGAAAACTATGCTTACCGACATTGGTGGGAACCGCTGAATATTCCGCCATCGAGCATCCGCGCCTATGAGGTCCCGGTCGTTCGCATGAAGAGACCATACAAGAATCGCGATGCCGCTCCAAACTGTTCGTGATGTCGAGGCGGATGACCTTACCCATCTTCGCTGAGTTTCAGTCTTGCTCGTCATGAAAGATCGGTCAGCCCTTGTCCGCGGGCATTTCATTGCGATCTGCCTTGCCCAGATATTGTTTGCTGCGCTGCTCTGGCCGTTACTTTCCGGGGAGTCGGTCTATTCGTCCAGAATGATTCTATATTCAGGTTCGTTCGCACCTTCCCTCGAATCGCTGCCCCCGGTGGCCCCGGGAGATGACGTGTTCCAGGACGATTTTGGCGACCAGGAGCGGCTATTCTTGCGCTTCTACCGGGAGAGCTTTCGATCCGGCGAACTGCCGTTCTGGAACGAGCAGATCTTTGGCGGTCTGTCGCAGGAAGACTCGCTTGCCTACAGCTATCTGTCCCCGTTCAATATCCCCTGGTTGCTTATCGGCAACGACCACATTGCGAAGGCTGTGCAGATATACCTGCTACTCAACTTCGGCTTGTTCGGACTTCTCTGGTGGGCAAGGATATTGAGGGTTGCGCCGGCGTGGTTCTTCCTGTCAGCAATGCTGTTGTTGCTGTCACCCATGTCGCTCCATTTCCAGGGACATCAGCACCAACCCGCCCTTTATTTTTCGGCGCTGTACATCGCCGCGTCCGTCCATCTGTTCCTCAGGGGCGGCGCGACACGCCATCTGGCATGGTCGGCCTTCATTTTTACGGTCGCCATATGGTGCAACTTCATTACCCTCCTGTTATTCATTTGCATCCTTATCGCATTCCTGATGGCGGGCAACGTCGCATGGCCGGCAGAAGGGGGCGCGCGTCCGGCAGTCTTGCGGCGGGCGGTGGCGCTCGCCGGCGCCCTGTTCGGCATCGTCCTATCTTGTAGTTTCCTCCTGGGCCCGATAGCCCTGGAGGCGCATCTCGTCCGGGAGCCGGTGAGCCTCTATCAGGCGAACCAGTCCCCGCTCGCCAGTCCGTCGCAGTTCGTCAGGTCCCTACTGTTTCACGAAAAGGCGCCGCTCCAGGTCGCATGGCTCCTCGTCCTCGGGGCCTTTGCGGTGATGCTGAAGGAGCGGCACACAGGTGAACTGAAGAGCCTGTACCCGCTCGGCCTGTTTCTCGGATTCGCACTGCTGCTGGGCAGTTCGTCCTGGGTCCAGGACCTGTACCGCGCCGTGGTTCCTTCCGCCAAATATTCAGGGAACATCTACTTCCGGCTGCTGTTCATGGCGAACGTACTCATCGCCCCGCTGTTCGCATGGTGCGGAACTAGGCTCGGCGGGGGAAGCCGCGCCTACCGACAAGTGTTTTTGGCGATCTGCGCCGCGGTGGTCATGGTCAATCTTTTATTTTGGCTGATTGCGGCCGCGCCGGGGGGATTCGGGTTCAACCCGGATGATGCCTTCGGAGGGAAGCTCGGGCGCCTGGCGGAGAGGCTTGCCGAACGTCCCGTGATCGGCCTGACCGCCGGAGCGGGAACGATCTTCGCGGCTGTTCTCTTCGGCCTTGCCGTGAGCGGCGCGCGTCGCCGGGCGACCGGATGGGGGCAGTGGGTCTCGTTGGCGATGGCAGGAGCCATGCTTGTGGCGATGTACCGCCTGTCCGACGGCCCGTCGCTGAGCATGGCGCAGGATGCGGAAAGCTACCCGATCTTCCGGCTCGTGGAGGAAGGCAGGGGCGCCCCAGTCCTGACGCTCGAGGATTGCTCGGGAGACGTTCGCCACTACACCCGCCGGGAACCCGTGCTCGCGGGCTTCCGTCCGCTCGATGCGCCCACGGATACGGGGCTGTTCAGGCGGACGCGGGAATTCTGGATGCCCCTGAACGATGCGCGGGAACATTACAGAAAGGGCCTTTTCTATTACGAGTTGAACTGGGTCTGCCGTGAAATGGTCAGCAGCCGGGAAGGCGGCCTGATGCCAGGATTCGGCCGACTGCTGAAGGCGCTTGGTGTCCGATACCTGTTCGCCACCGCTGACATCACAGATTCGATGCTGGAAAGGCTGGGCAGGGAAGGAGAGATGCGGGCATACCGGGTTGCCGTTGCGTGGCCGGACATGGTTTTCCTGCCCGGAGTCCGCGAGGCGGAATGGACTGGCGTGATGGCGGGACTCGTTCGAAACGACGCCGATGCAATCGAGGCATTCGATCGCATCGAGGCCGGGAAGGCGATAGTCGCATCTACCCGGATGTCGAATCTTCGCTGGGAGGGAACGATCCCGCCAGTCGCATCAGCGGCCAGCGGAGTCCTGTTCATGAACCATCCCATCGAGTATCATCGTGACCTGAAGTTTCCGCTGCTGGACCTGCCCCTCGAGGGTTACTGGGAAGTCCGGACGGCAGACGGGGCGGCGCCCTTCCCGCAGACGCCGGTACCCTATCGAAGCGCTGAAATCCGGGCGACGGATCGCGTGGAAGTCACCTACTCTCTGGCCCACTATCGCGGGTGGTTTGCACTCTCCCTGCTCGGCCTGGCAATCACCTTATCGATCATCCGCTATTGGCTTCGATCCTGGCCAGGACGATGCGACTGAAGCTGTGGCGATGAGAGAGGAAACTGACGGCACCCCATGCAACTCAGCGCTGTGCGGAGCCCTATTCCTGTCCGCCGAGATTGCTCGCATGCTGCTCGCCCGCTTTTGTTGCCATGGGCACCTAAGAATCGTTTATTGCCGCGCAAGCCGTACTGCGATTCGGTTGCTACGGAACCAGACGCAGCCGAGAGTCGTACTGCAGCGCCTGAAGGCTGCGCCGTATCATTTGCCGGCCCATCTGATGTGCGACCCGTTGCAACGCAGTTACCGTTGCGACGCGATAGAAACCGTTATCGAGGTGGCCCGCGCGGAAGTTGCGGCGATTGAAGAAAATCTTGACAGGGTTGGTGACCGTGTAATTCGATCCAACTGCGCCGATTTGCTGCGGCGCTACTTGCGTTACCAAGCCGGGGAAGCCGTTCGTGATCACGTCTATCTTGGATATCATTTGCTTTGCCTGAAACACAGGCACTATCCTGATGACTTCGCATTGGCGATTCCAAAGACATGGTGGAGCGATTCCCTTGATAGAGCACTGGCGCCTACGGGAATTCCGGTACTGCAAGTGACGTCCGTTTCCCATGCTTTCGACACCATTCGCTTGGCGTTTGAGGAGCGAATCCGGGGGCCAGTTACATCGTCATCCCGATTCGAGCCCGACAAGCCGATGGAGAACCTCCCGGACACGGATGCCATCCCGGATGCGAAGGCCAGCGGCGACTGGCCAGGATCCCGGTTGAGCCTGGTTGCCTGCGATGGGCTCGACTACAGGTTGCGCGGCAATGCGGCATGGGCGTGGCATAGCGGCTTGCCTCTCTCTGCATTCAGTTTTTTCTGGAATGTGGTGTCGCGACGGCCGACCAATCTTGAACTTGGTCTTCCGAAGCGGGGAGCGCAGGTGTACGCCTTCCACTCTTCCTCTGCTCCGCCGGCTTGGCTGAAAATCCGAAGACGGTCAGGGATTGCAAAGGGAATCGGCCTTTTCGCGGCAGCGGCGCGGATTGTAGGCGCAGGCCACCTGTCGCTGATGTCCGGGAAGTCACGATGGGTTGCGGGCCAGATCGCGACCCTGGTCAATCGCGCACAAGACTGGCATGGATTTTTCGCCAACGGCAACGTGTCGGTCCATGTCGAATATGACTATGGCACGGATGCCTATGCGCGCGCCTTGGCGATGCGTTGTCGTGGTGGTATTGTCGTCCTTGATCAGAGAAGTCAATATTATGATAATTACGACCATTCTTCTGATCGACCCGGAGATGTCGCCTTCATATCTGGTCCTCATGGGTTGCGCTACTACTCGCCGCGCCTGTTCGAGGTACCGCCGATCGTATTGACGGGCATGAGCGCGGACGATGGCATCGGGGAAGTGGATGTCCCCAATAGCCTCGCGGCTTCAGGACTTCCGACCGTTGCATTGTTCGACGAGCCCGGGACTCTATATGGCCCTGAACATGTTAGGAGATTCGTCTCCGATATGTTGGCACATTGCAGCGCAGTGCACTGCTACAGGATTCTCATCAAACCGAAGAAGCCGGCTATTACTTTCCTTTCATCGCTTCCCGAGAGCGACCGGGCACTCGTTGATCGTCTGACCCAGCAGGGATATCTCGAGGTGGCTCCTGCTGAAACCTCGGTACGCGCGGTCTGTGCGAGGAGCAATATTGTTGTCTCCGTCCCATCTACAGCCGCTTGCATTGCCGTTGCAGCAGGCATTCCCACATTGGTTTTCAACCCGTTCCATACCATCCGGACGATGTTCTACGAGCATGGACTGGAAAGCCGGTGCATTTTCACGAAACATAGCGACCTGCTCGACGCCTTGCTCGAGGTGATACATGAAAGTGGGAATCTTGTAGGCCAGTGTTCCAGAATAAGGCGCGCACTTGATCCGTGGCTGGACATGAAAGGAAACAACAGGAAGGGAATATTCCTTTCCGATCTGCTGCGGGAAACCCAAGGCAAGACGGGAAGGCAACAGGCAATCTCATGTGCCATGGAAAGCTACAGGTCGAAAATAGGCCTCGAGTTTGCCGGATCGTGGCAGGCTGTTTGGAATGCAACTGGTGGATCTGAAGAGCTTGGGCTGAGCACGCAGCCACCAAGGTATGACCGCGTCAGTCAATCTGACGGCAATGAGGCATGAGAATGTCTTCGCAACAGCCAGGCAAGCCCAGGCGGTGGAAAGCCGCCATCATTGGTTTCGGCAGGATTGCGGAAGGCCGCACCGACGCGGGTGCCCTGCCGCTCTCCCATGTCGATGCCTACCTGTCTAACCGGAATGACGTTTCGCTGGAGGCGGTCGCCGATACGAGCGCAGGGCGTAGGGCGAGGGCTGCCGAGTTGCTGCCCGGCATCCGCCTGTATTCCGATGGCGAGGAGATGCTGGTCGCGGAGCGACCCGACATCGTCAGCATCTGCACGCCCGATGCCACGCATGTGCATTGGCTGCTTGCGGCGGGCAATGCGGGCGTTCGGGGGGCCTGGTGCGAAAAGCCCGTGGCCATGACGGCGGCGGAGGCCGACCGGCTTGCAGTCCTCGCGAAGGAAAGCGGCATGAAGGTGCAGGTTTGTCACTGGCGGCGTTTCGTCCCGGAGATTTCGCTGCTGGCGCGATCGATCCGGACGGGTGAATTCGGGGAGATTCTCGGGGCAACCGGGTACTATCCCGGGGGCTGGTTCCGCAATGGCACCCACCTCGTCGACCTCGTTCATTTCCTGTTGGGACCCCTGACGCTGCAACATGCCGGTCCTTCCTGCGCCGAGGAACCCGACGACCCCGGGCTTTCGGTCGTCGCCGGCCTGGCGGGCGGAGCGTACTGCACGCTCATGTCCGTCCCGAGGCGTCCGTACAATCTTTTCGAACTCGACATCCTGTGCGTTAAGGCGCGCATCAGGGTCGCGGAGAATGGACGCCGCATCGAGATGCAGCGCAGCAAGCCCGATCCGGTATTCCGGCACCTGGAAATGCTCCGCGTGTCCCGGGAGCGGATTGCATGTCAATGGCGAAACGCGTCCAGGAACGGATTGTCGGACCTGGTCGCCAGCCTTCCGGGAGGTCGCGCGCCCCTTTGCGGCCTGGATGATGCACTGGCCGTCACGCGCTTCCTGATCGCCGCCTCCGAGTTCGGGAAGCGGACAACACCATCCTTGCCATCCATCACCTGCTCATGAACAAACCGGCGCTTCTCGGTGGGTCGCCCGTCAGGGCCATCCCCTATCCCCCCTACAACCCGATCGACGAGGAGGCAAGGCGGCGGGCGGATGCCGTCCTCGAAAGCGGCCTCCTGTCGGGATTCGTCGGCCGCGGCAATGCCCAGTTCTACGGCGGCCCGGTCGTCCTTGAACTTGAGGCCGCGCTTTGCCGGCGTTTCGGTTCGGCCCATGCGGTAACGGTCAACTCGGCGACAAGCGGACTGCATGCAGCGCTGCTTGCGGCGGGCATCGGGCCGGGAGACGAGGTCATCGTCCCTCCCATCACGATGTCCGCCACGGCATCGGCCGTCCTTATGTGCGGCGCGACCCCCGTCTTCGCAGACATCGAACCGGACTATTTCTGCCTGGATCCCGAGGCTGTTCGCAAGGCGGTACGGCCGGCGACCAGGGCGATCGTCGCGGTGAATCTGTTTGGCCAGCCCGCCGCACTGGGGGAACTCCGGGATATCGCCGACCGGAACGGGCTCGTACTCGTAGAAGACAGTGCCCAGGCGCCCGGAGCGATGTACGAAGGGAGGCCGGCGGGCACGGTGGGCCATATGGGCGTGCTCAGCTTCAACCGCCACAAGACGGTGCAGTGCGGCGAGGGAGGCGCCGTGCTGACGGACGATCCCCGGCTGGCGAAGCGCCTTCAACTGCTGCGTAACCACGGCGAGGTAGTCGTCCATGATTGGGGTACCGGCGAGGACAACGACATCGTCGGATACAACTACCGCCTGACCGACTTGCAGGCGGCGGTCGTGATACCGCAAATTGCACGGCTCGATGACCTGAACCTTCCCCGCATCCGCCTTGCCGAGGCGCTTTCGATGGCCCTAGCGCCGTTCGACTTCCTGCGCACGCCGCGATTGCGTCCCGGCACGTCCCATGTCTATTACCTGTACCCGATCACCTATTCCCCGGATCTGCTGGGACTGAGCCAGAACACCTTCGTGAAGGCGGCTTCCGCCGAGGGAGTCCACCTTTCGGCATACGTTACCCCCATCGGCAATCTGCCCGTCTTCGGCCGCGCGATTCCGTCCGCGGCGGCGGGGCCGACGAGGCTTTTCGAGGGGCGCGCGACGGGGGTGAAGTCTGCCGCCTGCCCTGTGGCCGAGAGGATGGCGTCCGAGCAACTGGTCGTGACGAACATATGCCGCCCACCGCTGGGAATGCGGGAGATCGAGGAAATTGCCGAGGCAATCGGCAAGGTATCCGCCAACCGCGAGGCGTTGGCCAGTTGGGAGCGGGGCGAGTCCGGATGAATTGCCCTTGAAGACGGTCCTTGTCCATTGCTGGGAGGCAGGCGCCGCAGCGGCCCTTGCACCTGTGATCAGGTTGGCAATCCGGCGCGGACACAGGGTCGTCAGCACCTCCCTCGATCCCGGAGCCAGCCTGCTTTCCCGCCGTTTCGACGCCATCGGGCAGATCGCAATGCCGGATATCCGCAGCGGTGCGGCCGACATCGCCCTCGTCGGATTGGGGCACCCCCGAAACAGCGCCGGAACGGCAACCTGGTCCAGAATCGCGGACCTGCTGCCCTCTGTCGGAGTGCTGGACCACTGGAAGGGACTGGAGCGATTTTTCCCGGAACGAGGCGGGGGAGCACCTCTGGCCTTGCCGGAATTGCTTTGCGTTCCGGACGACGTTTGCGCCCAGGCTCTCGCCGGATTGGGAATGCCTGGCGGGAGACTCCGGGTAACGGGGCATCCGCGCCTTGATTGCGACCTCGATCCCGGCGCCGCGGCGATCCGCACAGAGGCACGCCGGCGGTTGGGTTTCCCTGAGGGACAGCCGGTCCATGTGCTCGCATCGGAGACGGTCCACGATCACGGTTTCTTCGATGCCTGCGGGAGCGGATGCCATCCCCTGGAGCGGCACCCGTGCGGGAACCGGGAACTGCTGGATCGCCTGATCGCGGACGCTTCCGATGGCGGGGCCTTGCTGGTGGCCAGACCTCATCCGCAGCAACGGGTTCCAGCATATGGGACTCTGAGGGTCATCTCCTGGGCCGAGGCGGACGACGAGATGCTCATCGCCGCTGCCGACCGGGTCTATGGGCTAAGCTCCCTCTTTCTCGCGCTTGCGCAAAAGCGGGGTGTGGAGGTTGTCAACATTGCGCCCTGGCTGGACGCGTGGCGGCCGGAACAGGCGTTCCTGTCAGTGGACCTGTGGAATTACCTGACAACCGAAGGCGATTTTTCCAGTGGCGGGGGAGGTCATCCCCCCGGCAGCCGCGATGCCGTCACGGCGATTCTCGGCGAACTTGAAGGCATGTTGTCTTGAAAGGGGTTTGACGATGGCAGACAGGCAGGTATTGATTTCCGGCGGACTTGGATTCATCGGCCAGGCCCTCATGGCGCCCTTGCTTGCCGATGGAGTCCGCGTTCGCGTACTGGATGACCTCAGCAACCCCTCGATTCCGCCGGAAGTCGCGCGGGGCATGGGCGCGGAAGTCATCGTCGGGAACATTGCCGACAAGGACGCCTGCTTCCAGGCTGCGGAAGGCGTGGCCGGGATTGTGCATCTGGCAGCCCAGACTTATGTGGCGCGCTCGATAGAGGACCCATGGTCCGACCTCCGGATAAATGGACAGGGTACGCTCAACCTGCTCGAAGCGGCGAGAAGGTGCGGCGTGGAGCACTTCGTCCTTGCTTCGTCGAACGCGGTTGCCGGCACGGCCCAGCCGCCGTTTTCCGAAGAGGCGCGGCTGAATCCCCTGTCCCCCTACGGCTGCACCAAGCTGCTTGCGGAAAGCTATTGCGGGGTATATGCCCGTACGCATGGCGTCAGGACGGTGGCCCTGCGGTTCTCCAACATTTTCGGGCCCGGCTCGTGGAGGAAGGGCAGTGTTGTGGCCACCTTCATCAGAAAGGCATTGCAGGGCGAGCCGGTCGTTGTCGACGGCGACGGCCGGCAGACGAGGGATTTCCTGTATATCGACGATCTGGTTGCCGCCATACGGCTTGCGATGGAGCGCGCCCCTGCGGGGGAAGTGTTCTGCATAGGCGCTGGCCGTGCCACGACGATCGCGGAGGTTGTCGGCGAACTCGACCGCATATACTCATCATGGGCCGGCAAGCCGATGATGATCGAGCATGGCCCCCCACGGTTGGGCGACATCCGGGACAACTGGAGCGACATTTCGAAGGCAGGACGCCTGCTGGGCTTTTCCCCTGATCGCCCGCTGGGGGTCGCGATGGAGCAGACGTTCGGCTGGTTTGTCGAAGAGTGGCTGCCGGTTTCGGGGAACTGGCCAACCCATTGAGGAAGAGGATCATGAGCAGCGAAAACGGCGACGTACCCTTTCCGCAACTGCGCTATTGCGTCAGGTGCTGCCTTCCGGAAACCGTCGAGGGCATCAGGTTCGACGAACGCGGGATATGCACCGGATGCAACAGCTCGGAGCAGAAGATGAAGATCGACTGGGCCGAGCGAGAAAAGGCGCTCAGGGGAAAGCTGGAGCATTACAAGCAGCTTGCCGGCGACAACTACCATTGCATCGTTCCGATAAGCGGCGGCAAGGACTCCTGTTTCCAGTTGTATGTGCTGACGCGCATATACGGAATCCGGCCGCTCGCCGTGACTTTCAGCCACACCTGGTATTCGGAGACGGGCAGATACAACCTCCAGAATGCGCTGGAGAAATTCGATGTGGACCACATCATGTACACACCAAAGCGCAGCTTGGTCAATCGGCTGGCGCGCAAATCGCTGTACGCGATCGGGGATGCCTGCTGGCATTGCCACACGGGTGTCGGCGCCTTCCCGCTTCAGATTGCCCGCAGGTTCGGCATCAGGCTGCTGGTCTGGGGGGAGTCCGCTGCCGAGAACGGAACCAAGGCGGATTACCAGAATCCGGTCAAGTTCGACGAAAACTACTTCCTCAGAATCTCATCGAAGGTCGGCACCGATGCGATGGTCGGCGATGGCATCGAGGCGGGCGAGTTGAGGATGTTCCGGTATCCGACGAGCGACGAGATGCGGGAGGCCGGCATCGAAGGCATCCACCTCGGAGACTACGTATTCTGGGACGACGAGAGATTCGTCGAATTCCTGAAAAAGGAGATCGACTGGCGGGAAGACCATGTCGAGGGAACGTACAAGGGGTACAAGAGCGTCGAGTGTCGAATGGCGGGCGTCCATGACTACATGAAGTTCATGAAAAGGGGATTCGGGAGGGCCACGGACCACGCGACCAGGGATGTGCGGGCCGGTATCCTCACACAGGCCGAAGGCTTCGATCTGGCGCGCCGGCATGACGCAGAACGCCCCGGCGCCATGGACATGTATACCGAACTCACTGGCCTGGACGAGTCGGAAGTGATCCGCGAACTGAAAGCCCAGCGGAAGGGTGCGGCCAGGAAGCTTGGCTGAACGATTATCCGAATAATTGCCGCAGGGACCAAGAAACAGATGCGTGACGATGAATTCCTGTCATTGAGCGCCGCCGAGATCGGCAGGCTTGTAGGCGCGAAGCGCCTGAGCGCACGGGAGGTGACCGAGGCGGCGCTGCGGCGGATTCGCGACGGGGACGCCGCAATCCATGCGTGGGAAAGCGTTGACGAGGAGTACGCCTTGCGCCAGGCGGCGGTAGTGGACGCGCGCATCGAATCCGGCGGAGAAGCCGGCTGCATGGCTGGCGCCCCGCTCGGCGTCAAAGACGTATTCAACACGGAAGTGCTGCCAACTAGGATGGGCAGCGCGATCTGGCGCGATCACCACGCGGGCAACGACGCAAGGGTGGTCGCCCAGCTACGGTGGGCCGGCGCAATCATCGTCGGGAAGACCGTGACTGCCGAGTTCGCGGTGCATGAGCCGGGGCCGACGCGCAATCCCCACAACCTCGATCGGACACCGGGAACTTCCTCCAGCGGCTCGGCCGCCGCGGTGTCGGCAGGAATGGTGCCGGTGGCTCTGGGAACGCAGACCGCCGGCTCGCTCATCCGACCGGCCAGCTTTTGCGGCATCTTCGCCTTCAAGCCGACATTCGGCTGGCTGCCGCGAACGGGCGTCCTGAAAACCACCGACACGCTCGACCAGATCGGTTTCCATGTGCGGCACATGGATGATGCCCGCCTGCTGTTCGAGGCTGCCAGAATCGGGGGGCGGGATCATCCCCTGAAAGAGGAACGTCTTGCATCCTTTCCGGAAAAGCGGAATTGGCGGGTCGGCCTTGCGAGAACGCACCTCTGGAATGAAGCCCCGGATTATGCGCGGCGTGTACTGCTGGATTTCGCGGAATCCATCAGGTGCAATGCGATTGAAGTCGTCGACACCGACCTGCCTGCAGGGTTCAACCGTGCGCACGACGTCCATGCCGCCATCTACGATTCCGACCTTTCGTATTATTTCAGGCGCGAGATGAACATCGACGAACGGAGCGTCAGCGCCCAGCTTCGCGAGATCATCAGGAGCGGAATGAGGATTCCCCCCGATCGCTACCAGGAGGCGCTTAGACAGCAGGCCGCCCTTGCAGGAGGCCTGGATCGCCATATGGCCGAATCGGGCATCGACATGCTGCTGACGCTGTCGTCGAATGGCGAAGCGCCGATGACGGAGCCGATTCCCTTTCGCGACCCCTGCGCGATCTTTTCGCTCTGCGGCATGCCGACCGTGAGCATGCCCGCGTTTTCAAGCCCATCCGGCCTCCCTTTCGGAGCGCAGATCGCCGCCAGGAAATATGCGGACCGCCTGCTGCTCGACTTTGCAGAATATCTCGTGGCGCAGGGGTTGGCCCCGGCGGCGAAGATTGCATCAGCACAAACCTGATCAGGAAGGAAATCCGATGCGACACCCGTTTCTTGTTGGAGAAAAGGTCTATCTCCGCGGCCTGGAGGAGACCGATCTCGACGGACCGTATTTCCAGTGGCTGAACGACCAGGATTCCGACGAGTTCACGACGCACGCCCTGTGGCCGAATTCACGTTGCAAGATGCAATCCTTTTTCGACAAGGTGTCGGATTCGACAAGGGATCTCGTACTGGCGATCGTCGAAAAGGCGACGGACCGCCATGTGGGCAATATCGGATTGCATGAAATCAACTGGATTCACCGGAAGGCTACGCTGGCGATACTGATCGGCGAGGCGGATTCTCGAGGGAAGGGATTTGGCACCGAGGCCGTCGACTTGCTGGTAGCCCATGCCTTCGGCAGGTTGAACCTCCATCGCGTGGAACTCGGGGTGCGTGCCGACAATATGGCGGCCATCCGGGCCTACGCCAATGCAGGATTCCGGGAGGAAGGGCTGTTTCGAGAGGCCCTTCTTTCCAGGGGAAAATACTTCGACATCGTGAGAATGGCCCGGCTGGATCGGGTGGGAATTGCGGCTCGCGAGGATGACTGAATGAAAGTCGTCGCCACCATCGAGGCACGCACGGGATCCACCCGGCTTCCGGCCAAGGTCCTGCGCCCCATTCTCGGCCAGCCCATGCTGGGCAGGATCATCGAGAGAGTCGGGCGCAGCCGGCGCATTGACGAAATCGTGGTCGCCACCACCCGTCTCGAACAGGACGCCGCGATCGCCGAACTGGCCGGCCGATACGGCGTATCCGCATATCGAGGGAGCGAGGAGGACATACTGGATCGGCTGTTCGGCGCGGTCGAGCAAAGCGGGGCCGGGATTCTCGTGTCCCTCACCGGCGACAATCCGTTCATCGACCCGGCGCTTGTCGATGACATGGTCGATTTGCTGACCGGAAGGGAAGACGTCGATTACGTTGCCACCACCCACATGCAGCACGCCGATCACTGGAGCGCGGAACGGACATTCCCGACTGGTGTGACGGCGCAGGTGCTCTATGCCGACATGGTCAGGGAGCAGCACGCGGAAACCGCCGACCAGACGCTGCGAAACCTCGGACTTTTCACCATCTACAACCGGGCAGACAGGCGCTACCGCCTTCATGCAATGGATGCCGCAGGGAAATACGCCGGCTGGCGCCACCCGGAACTGCGTATGACCGTCGACACGCCGGAAGACTTTGAGCTGGCAACGCAGGTTTATGAGAGGCTGTACCCCGGGAATGCGGCGTTTTCGACGGGCGAGGCCATTACGCTGATCGCTGGCGAACCGCTCCTTCGGGATATCAATCGCGACATCCGCCAGCGCCTCGGACACGAAGAGGCATCGCGACGTACCCCTGACGACGCCAAGGGCGCCGGGTGATCCCTCAGGCCCCGGCTGTTGCGGCTCGGTCAGATCGCACCTTGATGGGTTCGCTGTAGATGAAATTGGCGGCGTCCACTCCCCGCGCGCGCCAGACATCTTCGTAGGCATAGCATTCGCCCGACGGGGCGGCGCCCTTGGGCTTCATCAGGATCCAGAGGAAGCGGAGGAAATAATAAGCGTCCCATGCGAATTCGAGATTCGCCAGGTTCTTTTTCAGCCGCCTGAGGATGTAGCCCGGGTTCTTGAGATAGGCGTCCACGTGCGACATGTGATAGAAGCGGTTGATTGTCTCCCAGCTCAAGTGCGGATGGTCGTACAGCGCCTGGGCATCGTTGAAGACGTTGTAATAGTCCCAGTCGTACGACTTGATCCGGCCCTGGCGGTGAAGCTGGTCGAACATCCTTGTGCCGGGGAACGGAACGGTGATGCCAAAGCGCATGGCATCGACCTTCACGCGCTTTGCGTAGTCGATGGTGTCCCTCATGGTCTTTTCCGTATCCGCGCTGAGTCCGAGCATGAACATGCCGAATGTCTCCAGTCCGACCCGGCGCGCCATGTCGACGGCGTGAATCCCCTGTTCGAGGCTTGCCTTGCCCCCCTTGCCGAACGCATCAAGCACCTCGTCGTTGCCGCTTTCGAAACCGAAATGCACCCGGTAGCAGCCCGCCCGCTTCATGACGCGGAACAGTTCGTCATTGGCGCTATCGACGCGGATTCCGTTGGTGCAAGTCCAGGCAACCCTGACGTCGCGCTTGATGAACTCCTCGCAAACCGCGATCGCCCAGTTGTTGTCGCTGGTGAAAATGTCGTCGGCAAGCACCACCTCGCGGAATCCGAGGCGCTGCATGTACAACATCTCCTCGGCGCAACGCTCGGGCGACTTCTTGCGATAGCCATATCCCATCGTGTTCTTGCTGGCGCAGAAGTCGCACTTGAACACGCAACCGCGGGAAAACTCGATGGTGGAAACCGGGGTGGCCCTGGCAATGAGGCGCGTCACGTGCTTGCGGTACTCGTCGACCGGGTAGAGATCGAAGGCCGGGAAAGGAAGGTCGTCCAGATTCTGAACCCAGGAGCGCGCATCGTTGCGCACGATCCGACCCTCCTCGCGCCGGCAGATACCCGCGATGTCACTGTCCCGTTTGCCATCCAGGATGTCGACGATGGTGAGGTCGCCCTCGCCGAAGGCTACGAAATCGAGCAAGGACTGGCGCAGGGTTTCCTCGGGCAGGGCCGTTGCATGCGGGCCGCCGCCCACGGTGGTGATCGCGGGAGACACTTCCTTCGCGATGAAGGACATGTCGAGCATCTGGTTCGCAAGGGGTGTGGTCGCCGTAATGCCGACCACGTCCGGTCGTTCCTCGCGAAGCAGGTTGCGCACGAACCCGGGGTCGTAGCGCATGAACGACATGTCGCAGATGCGGACGTCATGGCCTGCACGGCGGGCGGTCGCCGCCAGCGTCGCCAGGCTGAGGACCGGATAGATCGGATTGGCCAGGCTGCCTTCGCCGGAACCGTATGTCCTAGAGTACGACGGATTGATGAGGAGGAGTTTTGCCATGCTGGTGACCAGATGAGGCGGCCATTCTAGTGTTGGCGAAGCAATTCCACAACGGAAACGCTATCATCCCGCGCTTTCGGCGGCAGGACCGTGGCGATGAGGGGCAGAGGTGTGGATGAGCGGGCCGTGAGGACGGATACGGGTTTGTCTTGCGGCGCTGTCCGGTGCGGGCTCGATGATGGCGTTCCCGCGGAGAGCCGGTCCGGCGGCCTCGGGTATCTTGCGTGCGGGAAATGCGGTGCGTTTCGTTTGCCACCCACGAGGGTTATCCAGGCGGAAGTCGAGCCGGACCGCGGCGGGGGCGCGGCGATGAGGCTGTTGTTCGGCTTTCGCCGGCGCTGGCTGGGTCGGCTGCCCCAGATGAACCGACCGGATGCCGCCGTACTGGATGTCGGCTGCGGAGACGGCCAGTTTCTCGCATACCTCGCGTCGCAAGGATTCCGCGAACTTGACGGCGTCGAACCCAGCCAATCCCGCAGACAGAATGCCTGCGTGCGCGGCCTTCGCGTTGCGGCCAGTCTGGACGAACTCGACCGACGCAAGTTCGACATCATCTTCCTCTGGCATGTATTGGAGCATGTCCCTGCGCCTATGGCGTTGCTGCGGGAACTGTGCGGCCGGCTGGACGACCGTGGCGTGCTGGTTGTGAGCATTCCGAATCACGCTGGCTGGCAGACCCGGTATTTCGGCTCCTGCTCCGCCTACCTCGACTATGGGCGGCACCTCTGGTACTGGGACTCGTCGGCCATCGACGACATTTTGAAGGAGGAACTTCCGGGCATGCGCGTGCGCGAGATGGGCGGACGAAACTTTGAATACGAGATATTCGGCTGGGTCGACACGCTGGGGAGCCGTCTGGCCGGCAAGGCGAACTTCATCCACTCGCGGTTGAAGAAGAAGCTCGGCAGCCCGGCCGGTCATGCGGGAGCGTTGATCCTTGCCGGCCTCCTGCTGCCTCTGGCCGGCATTCTTGCCCTGTTGCTGCCGCCCTCCGCAGCGAGCACGCTGACCCTGGTCATCGAACGTGACCGCGGGGACGGAGTGGCAGCGGACAATAATCCTCGTTCAGCCACGACATGGTCATCTACTTTGTAACAGGCGCCAGCGGTTTCGTTGGGCGCAGGCTTTGCCTTGCGTTGCGCAATCAGGGCCATGCCGTGCGCGCGCTGGTGCGGACCGCCCTTCCGCCTGATTTGCAGGCAGCAGGCGTCGAGGAGGTACGCGGAGATCTCCTGGATCCGACAGCCTACAGGGAGGCACTGACCGGCAGCGACGTAGTCGTGCATTTGGGCGGTCTGGCGACTTTCGGCAATGGATCTGCCTACAGGGGGGCAAATCTCGAAGGAACCAGGCTCCTCTTGGAGGAGGCCCGGAAGCTTACGCCGGACCTGCGCCGGTTCGTGTTCGTCAGCACGCTCGGTGCGGTCGACCGGGCCCGACCGGATGTCTGCGACATTCCCCTGGACGAGTCCAGCCCGCCTCATCCGACGACCGATTACGGGCGTTCGAAGCTCGATGCCGAAAGCGCGGTGATTTCCGCGGGATTGCCGTGGTGCATCGTTCGCCCGACCCTCGTCGCTGGCGCCGGGATGCGCCGCCAGTCACATATCGCCGTGTTCGCGAGGCAGGCGCAGAAAGGCAGCCTCATCGCGCGTTTCGGATTTCCGGGCTGCATGTCAGTCATCCATGTCGATGATCTTGTGGATGCGTTGGCGACGCTTGCCGTCCATCCCGATGCGATCGGCCGAATTTTCTTCGCCGCTGGCGAAGCGATCACGCTGGCAAGCATATTCGATGGGGCAAGACCGGGAATGACCAGGATCGGCCTTGGGTGGGTACGCCCACTTCTCCGCCCCCTGGCGGGCATGTTGCCCTTCAGGCTGAAGGCCATTTTCTTCGATTGCCTGGTGGCGGACGATGCTGCCCTGAGGGCGCTGGGCTGGATGCCTTCTCACAGGGCTGCCGCGACGGTCCGGGAAGTCGCGGAAGAGCAGCGCTACATAGGCGATGCCTCATGCCCTCCAGCGGGCTGGTCCCTCGTTACCGGTGCCGCGTCGGGATTGGGCCGAGCCGTCGCGGAGACCCTGGCAGCAACCGGCAGGCGGTTGATCCTCGTCGACAGGGATGCCACAGGTATGGAGGATACAGCCCGGGGTGGCTGCAAGGTCGTCAGGATAAAATGCGACCTTGCCGATCCGTGCGAACTCGAGTGCCTTCTTGCAAGGCCGGAGTGGCAAGGAGATGGGGTATCGGAGGTGTTTGCCTGCGCCGGTTTCGGAATGCGAGGAATGTTCCACCAGATGGATATCGGACGACAGGCCGACACCGTTGAGGTGAACCTCGCTTCCAGGATGCGACTGGCCCATCACGCGATCCGCTTCATGCTGCCGAAACACTTCGGCAGGATCGTCTTTGTAAGCTCGTCCTCGGCCTTCCAGCCCCTCCCCTACATGGCGGCATATGCCGCGACGAATGCCGCGCTGTTGTCGTTCGGGGAGGCGATCTGGGGCGAACTGGACGATACGGGAATCAGGGTATTGACGATATGCCCAGGGGGCATGCGCACCAGCTTTCAGCGCAGCGCGGGGGTGCTCGAACTGCCGGGCGAGAAGCTTCTAGAGCCCGAGGAGGTGGCAAGGACGATGTTGGAGGCCCTGAACGGATGCAGCCCGACAGCAATGGCTGGCGGACGGGTCAGGGGCATGGCATTGGCCGCGCGCCTTCTGCCGCGCAAGGCAACCATTCTGTTGTGGCGGCATCTCATGGGAAAGCTGCGATGATCCGCAATGCCGCCCACCAATGGACCGCCTTCGGCGCAATGCGGCGGATGGCTGCCGGGTGAACTGGGTTCGGTTTGGGCGGCTCATTGTTGTGGCAGCGCTCCTCGCCATGGCGGTGAATTATGTCGATCCCGGAAAACTGCCGGGGCACTTCGATCGCAGGCTCCTCGTTGCCGCATTGGCGATGCAGCCTTTCGTCGTGGCATGGATTCTTCTCACGGCATGGCGGCATGGGCTGATCGTGGCCCGGCAACCGGTGAGGCTGGGCATAACCGTGCCGGCGGTCGTCCTCTCGGTCGGCCTGAATGCACTATTGCCGGCGCGTGCTTCAGAGGCCTTGAAGGCAACCTACCTGGCCGAGCATGCCGGCCTGCCGATGAGCCGTTGTGTGGGTGCGGTTCTGCTGGAGCGACTCGCCGATCTGTTCATCGTGGGTTTGATGGGCTGGGGCGCGCTGATATTGTTGAACCTTGAAATGGCACCGGCCGTGCTGGCCGGGGCAGTAAGCCTGCCCCTGATTCTCCTGGCCCTTATGGCAATTTTGGCAGGAAAAAGCAGTTCCGCGGCGGATCGCTTTCGGCTATCGCCCCTGCGCCATTTCTTCGCCATGCTAAGTGCCGTCGCCGATCAGTTCAATCCTGCCGGTTTCATGCGCCTGTTCGGGCTCGGATTGCTTATCTGGAGTTCGGGATTCGCGATGATGGCGGTTTTCATGGGCCTGGGCGGAAGCCGCACGTTGTCGGGGCTCCAGTACCTTGCCGTGTTCGTCGTCACAACCATCGGCTCGGCCGTGCCCGCCCTTCCCGGCGGAATAGGCACCTATCAGGCTGCGGGAACATTCATCCTGACCAGATATGGCTTCAGCACAGAAGAAGCCCTTGCCCTCACGACGGCTGCGCAACTGTCGGTGTATCTGCCCACCCTTGCCCTGGCCATCCTGGTGAGCATTCGCGATGGCGTCGGGCTGCGATCTCTGCTTGGGCGAGCAAGATCCGCCAGCTGAGTTTTCGAAAGGCAGCGCCGGGACCGGCCTTCGCGACGGTGGAGAGAGTGCATTTCTTGTATCCTGATGCCCCGCCTACTTGCCGACCATCGCAAGCATCCATGAATAGCCGCACGCTCGATAAACAGACACTGCTCTCGGTCATCATCCCCGTCTTCAACGAGGAGGAAGTGCTGCCAAGGCTCTTCGGGGTCGTGGACAAGGTAATTGCGAGCCTTCCGGTCAGGGTTGAGGTCGTCCTCGTAAACGATGGCTCGCGCGATGGATCGCTGGAGAGAATGCTGGAAAAGAAGGCGGGCGACAGCCATTATCGGGTCATTGATCTGGCCCGGAACTTTGGCCACCAGCAGGCGGTTTCAGCCGGACTTTCCCTTGCGCGCGGCGACGTAGTCGCCATCCTGGATGCCGACTTGCAGGATCCCCCTGAACTGCTCGGTCCGATGCTCGATCGGTGGCACCACGGAGTGGACGTCGTTTACGGCCAGCGCGGCAAACGCGAAGGTGAGTCGGCATTCAAGCGGGCGACGGCATACGTGTTCTACCGTCTCCTGAATTGGGCGGCCAGCGCGGAGATTCCGCCCGATACCGGCGACTTCAGGCTGATGGACCGGAAGGTGGTGGATGCGCTCAATGCCATGCCGGAAAGGCAGAGATTCCTGCGCGGCATGATCGCCTGGCTGGGTTATCGACAGGAGCCCATTCTTTATGACCGGCAGGCGCGGCAAGCCGGAATCACGAAATACCCGCTGAAGAAGATGGTGGCGTTGTCGATGGACGCCCTGTTCTCGTTCTCGATGAAACCGCTCCGATGGATGGCCCTTGCAGGAGTTGGCATGACGCTGATCGGGGTTCTGCTCGTCGCCGTGCTGGTGGTGGTGAGATTGCGCTATCCCCATATTTTCGTTCCGGGACTTGCGACCACATGGGTGGCCTTGCTGGTTCTGTTCGGATTCAACTTCCTGTGCCTCGGCATCCTGGGCGAGTATGTCGGACGGACCTTTGTCAATGTTCAGGGACGCCCCGGCTTCCTGATTCGCGAGGTTTATGCGCAAGCCGAACCGGATTCCGAGCATCCGGGCGGATTCCCCGAAGGCCGCGCATCGTGAGAGCCACGGAAGCCCGGCCCGGCGATGCGGCGGCATCGGACGTCACCAGGCGGGAACTTTGCTTTCATGACGACTGGGCGCAATCCATAGATCCGTCGTCCGTCGCCGTCGAGGAAACCTTTTCCGCCTGCACTTCTCCCGAGCCGCAATGGCTCTTCGCCCAAATGGGCGATATCCGCGGAAAGAGGTTGCTGGAACTGGGAAGCGGGGCAGGGGAGGGGGCCGTCTTTTTTGCGAAACGGGGTGCGCAGGTGACCGCAACAGACCTGTCGCACGGGATGCTGGAAGTCGTCCGCAAGGTGGCCGCGCTGCATGGCACCCAAGTGGATACACAGGTTTGCTCCGCAGAGGATTTGTCGGCGTTTCGGGACGGCAGCTTCGATGTGGTCTACGCAGCCAATCTGCTCCATCATGTGGATATTCGCCGCTGTCTAGACGAGGTGAAGCGGGTACTCAAGCCGGGCGGGGTCGCGGCCTTCTGGGATCCCATGGCCCACAACCCTGCCATCAATGTCTATCGGCGCATGGCCGCTCCCCTGAGGACGGCGGACGAACACCCGCTCAGGAGGAAAGAGCTTCGCTGGTTCAGGCAAAGATTCCCTGAAGTCAGAACCCGTTTTTTCTGGCTGACGACATTGCTGGTGTTCCTCAAGTTCTACCTCGTTGATCGCGTCCATCCTTCGGCCGACCGTTACTGGAAACGCATCCTGACGCACGAACGAAGCCTGCGGTGGCTGTATCGCCCACTTCAGGCACTGGATACGCTGTTATTGGCGATCGCGCCCCCCCTCGGCTGGTATTGCTGGAACATCTGCATATTCGTCAGGAAAGACGGAGACGGGGAATGAGTTTCTTCGAGGGCGGCCTGTCCCGCCTCGCTGCCTCGGCATTCACGAAAGCATCCCCTGCGTACGTGCAGTTCTACGTGACCGCCCGCTGCAACCTGGCATGCGAACAGTGCAACATCATCTACGCCAATGCGGACCAGGAGGAAGTGTCCACGGAAGGGTGCCGCCGCATAGCCGAGAATCTGGCACGAATCGGAACATCCGTTGTGTTGCTGACAGGTGGCGAGCCTTTCATCAGGAAGGATCTGCCACGGATTTGCAAGGCGTTTCTCGACAATGGCATTCATCCGCGCATCCAGACCAATGGCTTCGCATCGCGCGAGCAACTGGAGGCCGTGGCGGACGTCGGTGTCAGGGACATCTCGGTGTCGCTCGATGCCCTGAGCCCCTCGGTGCAGGATCGAATCAACGGGGGGTTCGATCGTTCGTGGGAACGCACGATAGAGACGATTGCGACGATCAACGAGATATTTCCCGAGAACAGCTTTGCGGCACTGGGATGTGTCCTCTCGCCGAGCAACATCGGACAGATTTCGGATGTTGTCCGCTTTGCGACCGAAATCGGCTGGTGGCTATCGCTGGTACCAGTGCATGTGACCAACCCTGCCCGGCCGCGAAACTTCCGCACTTTCGACAGTAGCTTGTCGTTCAAGCCGGAGGAACTTCCGCGGGTCAGGGCAGTGCTCGATTCCGTGAAGGCAATGAGGGACCATGGTTTCGCAGTGTACGACTCGGACGAATATCTTGATGACATCTACAGGTTCGTTGCGGGCGAGCCCGTCCGGTGGCGACACCGAAACCGCAATGTCTGCGACAGCCCGTTCCTGTACTTCGCGATACAGCCCAACGGCGACATGGCGGTCTGCTGCGACTACAGGCTCGGGGAGTCCCATCCGGTGCAATCTCCGGATTTCGTCGAGAAGTACTATGGCGACGAATTGCATCGGGAGGTCGAAGCGATTACTTCATCATGCGATGGCTGCATGTACGGGAGCTTTCCCGAGATTTCCATCTCGACGCGGTATTTCATCTCCATGGCGCGCCGGGCACGCCTGTTCCTGATTGACGGAGCTTCGCGCCGAAAGCTCGCACACTACCCGGCAGGGCAGTTGTTCCAGTTGGCAGCAGACCTCTCTTCCGGCAGTGCAAGGGTTGCGTCGAAGTGAATCTCACGCTTGCACTGCATCATTTGCTCATGGACTGCATTCGTACGCTTCGGAGCGAGGCCGCGGCGGAGCACCGCCAGTTCCTGGAGTCATTGAGCGAGTCTTTGCGGATCGAGGCAACCGGCCAGGACTTCCTCGTTTACTGGGACTACGGCGGGAGGGAGTTCGGTCCGATAAGCACGCCCCGAAGCGAGTTTCGCTTCTACAAGCGCGGAGACGGTACCTCATCGGCTGGATTGCGCAGGGAAGGTCTGCGCTGGAAGAACTGGAACGCTGCTGTTCTCTTGGTGAAGAGAATCATTGAATTTTCCGATCTGCCGCCCCTGCCGGAGGTGGAAGTGGGGGCATCCGAGGCGCGCCGCGCCAAGGCATGGGATTCCATCCTTCCGAAGAAGGGCTTCGTTATTCCTGCTGCCCTTGCGTCGATTTCGTCGGCGATGTGGTCGCTCGGCCTCAATGGCGGTTCTTCGGTATTCCTCATGACGTTCCTTGCCTGCATCGGTCTCATCATCGTCGCAAACCGCTTCCCTCTGGCACATTTGCGAAAACCGATGAAAACGTGGGAATTGCTGGTGGTCGTATTGCCGGTCGGCGCAGGCGGAAACCCGGCGATGGTGGCAGCGACCATCCTCCCCCTTTCGGTCCTTGCATTGCTTGAGGCCCACAGGCTGCGGCCGGCCTACTGGCTGTTACTGGGTCCCGCCTTGCTCCCATCCGCCGTGATTACAGGTGTGTCCGGGATCGTGGCCGGGGTTGCACTGCTCGTGATTGTGTCCGTCGCATGGGGACTGGCGCGATACCGGTTTCGTCCAGGGACGGTGCAGTTTGCGGCAACGGGCATCTTGCTTTCATTGGGGTTCGTCCTGGCATCGGGCTTGGGGGGGGCGTCCGCGCTTATCGGGTCGTCGACGATGGCAGGATGGTTCCTCCTGACCCTTTCCTTGCCGACATTCCTGCTCTGGTGGGTGCATGGGCAGCAGTTGTCGCTGGTTCCCATAACGTTACTGGGGTGTCTTTGTGCCATCGGCCTGACAGGGACCGTTGCTGGCGGACTCCCTGCTTCCGCGATGGGCTTGCTGGGGATATCGTTCATTCCCGCATGGCGGGTACTCGCTGGATTGCTTTCGGCAAATAAGGCCGGGACTCTCACCTGATAAGTTTTCGAGAGACCAGGATGGAAAGAATTCTCAAACAGCCCCGGTTCCCCGGAATTGCCACATTTTTCCTTACAGTATTGTCGTACCTTGTGGCCGAGGGAACCTTGCTTTCCCTGGGACGGTTTCAAAGCCTCTGGATGACTGCTGTCTTTCTCGGCCTGACGTATTCGGTCATTGCATATTTCGCCATTTCGAAGAGGCATTTTGGCGAACGATGCCAGGAAGGAGTGGGGTTCGTCCTGCTCTGCTCCGTGTCCCTTGCCGTCATGTCGCAGGTCTATTTGATGCATTTGACTCAGGGGGCGCCGGTCGCTCGCGAAATCGCTTCCGGCGGCGAACTCCTGGGGCATATGGTTGCCATTGATCCTAGGCAGATATTCATCATGGACGGGGGTATCGATGAGTGGGTATATGTATTGTTCAGAAACGGGCTGACATCCATTCCCTACGAGGCGATTCCGGTCCAGGAAAAGGGAATCCTCTACCTGTACTCGGCAGCGATGGCGCTGTCCGGGGAATTCGACACCTATTTGCCGGTATTGGTCAATTGGGCTGCGCATGTAACCTCATCGCTGCTCCTGTTCGCGATTTCGGAGAAAACCTTCGGCCGAAAGGCAGGACTGCTTGCTGCAGGGCTTCTTCTTGTATTCCCCGAGAATCTGTACTGGGGCGGGAGCCTGTACAAGGACGGAATCGTGGCTATGCTCGTCCTTGCCGCTATCCATGCATCCCTCAGCGTATCGACTGGTGGAAGGCGAACCCACTACTACCTGACGCTGGCCCTTGCCCTGTACGGGCTTGCCTTCCTCAGGTCAGGCCTGTTGCTTGCTGTCGTTCTAGCCGGGTTCATTTCGGTCGCGGTCGTCGGGCGCAACTCAATTCACAAGCTGGCGGAATATATTGTGACGATCGCAGCGGCCGCCACCGCCTTTACGCTGATATTTCCGGCATCGGTGATGGCGGATATCGAGGGAAAGGCGTTTGTGCGGGTCTATGGGAAGCTGGCCGGCGGGAGTTCCCATGGGCTCGACACCCAGAACATCAGCTACCGCACCTCGAAAGAGGAGTCCCTGATCGAGAGATACGGAGGGGGGGACTTGAGTTTCCGTACCATGCACCTCGTCCCACTTCGCGTTGCAGGCCACCTTCTTGCCCCCTTCCCTCCCTGGGAAAGGAGATTCGTTGGAGATTGGTACATATTGCCTGCCACATGGACAATTCTTGCCCTTCTCCCTTATTTTGCGGTCGGGCTATATCGCAGTGCCGCGGGAGGCGCAAGCCCGTCGATGGTATTGCTTATCTACTTCATTTTCCTGGGTACCGCGATTGCATTCGCGGGGCCATTCATCTATGAAAGGTACCGGCTGCTCATCACCCCACTCTATCTGGCCATTTCAGCTTCGACTTTCGTTTCGTCGTCATGGAGACGACGTGCCCTGTTGCTCTTGATGGCATTGGGCTTTGTCGTGGCGGCATATTTCCTGTGGTTGCTGCTCAGAGCAGGGACTTGAAATCGGGGGAATAACTTGTCAATGGATTTTCAATCGATGCGCCACGCCCCCTTTTTGGTCGATATGTTGCGAGCCAGGCTGGCTCGGGATGCAGACATGCAGCAGTTGCGCGACACCTATCTGCCGGGAAACTGTGCGGAGCTTCCCGAGATGAGTTCGGCCAAGCTCTGGAACAGCCTCTCCGGCTACGAGGATGTACCCGAGGTCAGACTGCGCCGTCTTGCTCGTGTGGCTGAACTGCTTCCGGACGAGGGGCGGATACTTGATATCGGTGTCGGATGGGGGGAGATCATCCCCTTGTTGTCCGGCAAGAAGGGAAGGAAGTACGTTGGACTGGATTTTTCGGAGGCGATGATCGATCAGGTCAGGAAGAAATTTCCTGAAGTGGAACTCATCCACGGGGATATCTCCCATCTGCCCGGCTCGTTCGATGTCATCATGGCTCTGGAGGTATGCGAGCATATCGTCGCCCATAAGGTCATGGAGTTCTATCGGCAGATTGCCGAAAGGCTGTCGAATGGCGGCATCTTCGTCGTGACCGTTCCCCTCCACGAGGATCTGAAGGGGATGACGCTGTGCTGTCCCGGATGCGGTACGTGGCATAACCGGATGGGCCATGTCCGCAGCTATACGCCGAAGCTGATCGAATCCGAATTGCGGCTGGCCGGGTTTAGCATCCTGTCCATGGACTTCATCTACGCCCACTTTCCTTCCGGAGTTCTGGGAGCGTTGAAGAGGCATGTCGTGGATGTCGGGCGAAAGTTGCTGGGCTTCGGGGCGACCAGCCCCCTGAATGCAATCGTGGTTGCTTCGAGAAATGCGGACGCATGAGCCCGGGATGAATAATTCGATCGCCGTCGTCATACCGACCAAGGACCGCCCTGATGATCTTCGCACGATGCTTGCCAGCCTCGGTGCGCAAACGCGCAGGCCGGATCAGGTGATCGTCGTCGACGGCAGCGATCCGGACATCCGGCATGTCGTGGAGGCGTTCCCCGAGTTGGGCATAGATTACGTTCGCGTCTTTCCTCCCTCGCTTTCGAGGCAGCGCAATGCAGGCATGGCGAGGCTGCGCGAGGGAATTTCGCTGGCGGGCTATCTCGATGACGACCTGGTGCTCGAGCCGGAGGCCGTGGAGCGGATGATGTCCTTCTGGGAAGGCGCCGACTCCACCGTGGGCGGGGCCGCATTCAGCATCACGAATTTTCCGGCCCCGAGGCATGTCCCGTTGAAGAGCCTGTTCTGGATCGACAGCGCGAAGCCGGGAAGGGTACTGCCTTCCGGGGTCGTGTCCTCCCTCATGTGCGAGGGGGGCGACCTGGAGACTGATTGGCTGTGCGGCGGGGCCACGATCTGGCGGCGTGAGGTGATCGACACCTATCGCTATGATGAGTGGTACCAGGGAACGGGGTTCCTGGAAGACGTCGATTACAGCTTCAGCGTCCGCGAACGCTACCGGCTGTTTCTCGTGGCGTCGGCGCGGCTTGCGCACTACAGCCATCCGGTCAGGCCGGAACGGCAGTTCCTTCTCGGCAAGTGGCAGATCGTCAACCGCATGAGACTGGTGCGGAAGTTCAGATCCCGTGGCCTGTCCCCCTGGAAGTCGTGGGTCGCTAGCGTGGCGCTTACGGCGCTCAATTTTGGCCAAGCGCTCGTTGCGCGTGACGGCCAGTATCTGAACCGTGCTCGAGGCAACTTTGCCGGCCTCTTTTCAGAGCTTTCCGGCCGCAGGGAGCAGATAGGCGGACACCTGAAGTGACGGGTCGGCCAGGCATGAGCCGAGCGTCGGGCATTCCCGGATCACCACGATTCCTTGGCGTCGCAATCGATGGCGGCGCGCGTTCCATGCTGTTGCCGCTGATCGATGCCGGCGTGCTCCGGATGCCTCGGGACATGATCAACATCCGCGACGCCCGGGGCTGGCGCAGCGAGATGGAGGCTGGCGGATACCGCGGCGTCGTTGTCGGAACCTCGGACAGCGAGTCGGGGAGGGAGGTCGAAAGCGCGACCCGTTCGGGGGCGGCGCTCGCGAGGTTGCCGGTCATTGCTTTCGAGGACTTTCCGGGTAATTTTCGGCATCAGGATGACGCAGGGGAAACGACGCTCGTCGTTGAAAGCGAGCAGGCCGGGCGGATCGCGAAAGACCGCCTCGGAGGGAATTGCCCGCGCATGCTTGTCTTTCCTCCTGTCCGATACGATTCCCAGCGAACCCGTTTGCGAGAACTCAGGGAGCGGACCCGGGCAGCCTGGGCATGCATGGCGCTGTCGCCGCCGCCGGTCCTGTGGGCCGGGCAGCCCGAAACCGGCGAATGCCTGCGCACCCTCGACGCATTGCTGCCGGCGCTGCGCGGCGAGGGCGCCGTCCTGCTCTTCAAGGCGCATCCGCGCGATCGTGGATATCCATCCGCTTACGCGCATCTATTCGATAAACCGGATGGCCGTGTCAGGGACGTGACCTCCCTTGATGTCGATGCCGTCATGGCGCTCGGCCCGAGACTCGTGGTCACGCAGTTCTCTTCCGTTGCGGTCGAGGCGGGGTTCCATGGGGTGCCGGCCATGAACGTGCTGTTGCCTGAGGCAGGCGGATCCCTCCTGCTGACGAAGAAGGGATACCGCATTCCGCCGTGGTGCTCCGCGGGAGCGGCATATGTCGCCGTCGAGGAGCCCGGAATGCCGGCAATGCTGCATGAGGCGCTTCGCGACGACCTTGGGAGAGAACGTATAATTTCCCGATTCGACAGATATTTTTCGGCTTCCTCCGTCGTGTTGCCAAGGCTCGTGCGGATGCTGGAGGACTTTCCCACCATGGGTGGAATGGCCACCGTTACCGCTGTTTCCGGAGATTCAGACAATGCTCAAGCCAGGTAGGGTTCCCGCAGTCCATACAGCCGGCAATGACGCAGCGTTGCTGCGGGATGGAAGCGTGAGCCTGGATGACAGGGAATTGAGCGATGCGCTTGCGGCACTCGAAGGCGAACCCGAGATCACGGCGCTCCTGCATCCGGAGGTGCGCTACGAGGTGACCGACCGCTGCAACGCGACGTGCATCATGTGTCCGCGTGACAAGCACGAGCATGGCCGCGAGCACGGGATCATGGACCAGGCGAAGTACGAGCGGAGCATCGACGAGGTCGCGTGCCTGGGCGCACGCAAGTTAGTCCTCACTGGTTTCGGCGAACCCCTGCTGGACAAGAAACTAGAGCGGAAGGTTGCCTACGCCCGGGACAAGGGGCTGTCCACCTACATCATCACGAACGCCTCCGCGCTGAACGCGGCGCGTTCGCGAAAGCTGATCGAGGCCGGCCTCAGCGAGGTGCGCGTGAGCTTCTATGGCATGCGTGCCGAGACCTACAACGCGGTCATGAGGAAGCTGGACTTCGGACGCACGATGAGCAACGTCCTCGAATTCCTGCGCATCCGGGACGAAATGGGCGCCGCCACGAGGGTCCAGATGTCCTATCTGGAGATGGAGCAGAACCGGGAGGACACCGCTGCTTTCCTGGAGTTCTGGGAGCCGAGGGTCAATGCCGTCGAGGTCTGGAAACCTCACAATTTCGGCGATGGCCGCGATTTCCGCGCCCGGCTGGACGATTCGTGCAAGACGACCTGCGGCCGCCCCGAGAACGGCCCCCTGCAGATCCAGTGGAACGGCGAGGTGGTTCCCTGCTGCTACGACTACAACAACCAGATCATCCTCGGCAATGCTTTCGAAACGCCGGTGCTGGAGATACTGAACAACCGGAAGTACCGGCTGTTGCGTCATGCGCACCGCACGAAGCGGTTCGACATGTTCCCCTACTGCAACCAATGCGACCAGCTTCTTCCCCATGCCGATGCGCTTGTGTTCACGAACCGGCACAACCTGCCCGCGGAAGAGGCGGTGAAGCTGTCCAACACCGACCTGTTCGACCTGGTGGCGGGGAGAGAGATGGCCGACGACCAGCTTTCGTCCAGGTATAAGGGCAAGCGGTAGCTCGAACGCAGAACCTGCCTGACTTGTGAAAGAGATACGGTTTCTTCATCGCCCCCCCGGAGCCGTGGCTGAAGGATTCGTTCTCGATCTCCGCGAATCCGCGGATCAACTCGATCTGGTGTATTCCCGGAACGAGGCCCGGTGGAAGACGTTCTTCATCGACTGGCTCGGCGGGCTGAACAGGCGGAATGCCGGGGTCGGGTGGTGGGCGCATGTGAGCGCGGTCAAGAATTTCCTCTCCTCGCCCCTGGGCAACCGGGTTTTCCAGCTTCTCGCCCTTCGCGAGGTCGTGGAAACGCAGGGTGTCGAGCGATTGTTCGTGCTGGGCGCCCATCCCGCGCAGATCAGAGCGACCGAGCGGTGGGCGGAATCTTCGGGGATATCCGTCAGGGCGACATGGCGCGCCCGGCTTCCGTGGGCCTTGCCGCGCCTGACCGGCCTGCGCATCCTCGTCCAGTTCGTCCGGGCCGTCCGGCATTTCGGGTTCCGGAGACCCATGCCGGTACAGGCGGCGCACCCTCCCGACCTGTGCATCTTCACTTACGTCGATGCTTCGCTGCGCGAAGGCAGCGATGCGTTTTTCGGGACGCTCCCGGAGCGATTGCGCGAGATCGCCCCAGGCATTTCGACGATGTTCATCGCGCATGTGCAGGCGCCGCTTGCTGCGACGCTGCCGAAACTCCGGCAGATGCGATGGCAGCCCTACCTTCCCCTGTTCGACATGCTGTCATGGCGCGACTTCGCATGGGCGCTCGTCCGCAGCCTGTCGGAGGCGCTGAGGATGCGCTCACTGCGGACGGGCGACGAAGGCTGGCTGCGCCCGCTTCTGCTCGACGCGCTGCGCTGGGACATGGGCCCCGGCGCCTATTTCAACAACCTCCTGATTTATCGGGCGGCCCGCCGGATGGCCGCGCGCCTGCGGCCGGCATGCTTCCTTTACCCCTACGAGAACAAGTCGCTGGAGAAGCTGCTGATTCTCGGGCTGAGGGAAGGCTTCCCTGAAATCAGGATCGTCGGCTATCAGCATTCCTCGATCACCCCTCGCCATGCGACGCTTCTGTTTGCCGAGGGCGAGGCGGGGGCGACGCCCCTGCCGGATCGCATCGTGACCGCCGGCGAGGTGACGAAGGACTTCCTCGAGAGGCATGGCCGTTATCCCGAGGGCATTCTCGTGGCGGGATGCGCGTTGCGCCAGACGTGGGGCGAACCATTTGCGCGACGCGCGTCGGGCGACGGCCGGATCCGCGTGCTGTTAGCGTTGTCGTCCAGCATCGCGGAGCTTGTGCGCGGCGTGCGCTTCATGATGGCGGTTTCTGCCTGTCTTCCCGAACTGGAGCTTGGAATCCGGCCACACCCGGAGTTCCCGCTGGACCGTTTGCCGGCAGGGGAGCGGGAATGGGTCCGGTCGCATGCGAAGGAACTCGGCGGGACGCCGCTGGCGGATAACCTGCAGTGGTGCGACGTCGTCGCGTATGCCTCGTCGACGGTGGCGATCGAGGCGTTGATGCGGGGTCGTCCGGTGGTGCATTTCCCCGCTGGCGACATCGTCGGTGCGGATCCCCTTATCGGCGACGCCCCCGCGTTCCGCAGCAAGGCGGCGAGCGCGGAAGAATTTGCTGCCGCCTGTCGCCGATGGATGGAGATGGACGATGGCAGCTTCCATGCGTTTGCCGTCGAGGGCGTCGAATATGTCGCATCCTATCTGAAGGCGCCCGACGAACACAGCATCGGGCTTTTCCTGTGCGGGAGTCGGTGAACGTGCGATGCGACTGCTGATCAACGCCGCCATCTGAAGTAGCGACTTGGCCATGGATGACGATACGGTCGTGTTCGGCGCCTCGGGCTTTCTCGGCCGGCACCTGCTGGCCGCCGCCGCCGCCGCCGGCATGCGGCCGCGCGCCGTGACGCGCCGGCCCGCCGCCGCGGCATGGCTGGCGAACGCTGACTGGCAGCGGGGCGATCTCGCCGACCCATCGTCGCTGCGCGGGCTGCTGCGCGTCGGCGATACCGTCGTCAACCTCGCGTATTCCCCCGACGCCACGGCAGCCGAGAACCTCGCGGCGGCCGACCACCTGCTCGCCGCCTGCCGACAGGCCGGCGTGCGACGGATCGTGCATTGCTCGACGGCGGTAGTCGCCGGCGCGACGGCGGTGCAGCGAGTCGACGAAACCGTCGCCTGCCGGCCGAAGATGCCCTACGAGCGCAGCAAATGGGCGATCGAGGAGCGGATCGCAGCAGCGGCCGGGCCGGGCCTCAGTGTGGCGATCTTACGGCCGACGGCGATCGTTGGGCCAGGCGGCGCCAACCTCGCCAAGCTCGCATCCGATCTGCTGCGCGGTACCACCATCGCCAATTACTGCCGCCGCAGCCTGTTCGGGACGCGGCCGATGCATCTGGTACCGGTGTCGACCGTTGCGGCGGCGCTCCTTCATTTGGCGTGCCTGCCGGAGCCGGGGCCGGCGGAGACTTTCATCGTTGCCGCCGACGATGATGCCGACAACAGCTTTCCGGCAGTTGAGCGCATCCTGCGAGCTGCGCTGGGTCTGCCGGCCGCGCGGGTGCCGGCGCTGCCGGTGCCGCGCGTGTTGCTGTCTCTGGCGCTGCGGCTGCGGGGCCGCTCCGATGCCGCGCACGATCGCTTCTATTCCTGCGACAAGCTGCGGCGCACCGGCTTCGCGGCGACGCCCACGGTCGCCGAAGCGGTGCGCGACTTCGGCACCTGGTTCCGCACGAGCCGCGCTTAGCCATGCACATACTGTTTGTGGTCTCCGTATTTTCGGCCCAAGAGGGCGGCGGCTGTGCCGAGCGCACCGCGCAACTGGCGCGCGCCCTCCAGTTCGCCGGCTGTTCGTGCGCCGTGCTGACGCTCGACATCGGCGAGCCGCGGCAGCGGCGGGACGGCATCGCTGGCGCGGCACTGACCGTCCTGCCGTGCGCCAACCGCAGATTCCAGGCGCCGCGCGGCGGCTGGCGTGCGACCGCCGAGGCCGTGCGCGCCGCCGACATCGTCTACCTGATGAACCACTGGACGCCGCTGGGCGCGATGGCTTACCTGGCCGCGCGCCGGCATGGCGTGCCACATGTCGTCGATCCGGCCGGCGCCTTGCCGCTGTTCGGACGATCGCACTGGCTCAAGCGGCTATACAACTGGGTCGTCGGCCGCCGCCTGATCGCGCGCGCCAGCGGCTGGATCGCGATCACGCCGTCGGAGTTGCCGCATTTCGCCGCTTACGGCATCGCCCCCAAACAAGTGACCGTCATTCCGAACGGCGTCTGGGAACCCGAGGCTGTGGCCGGAAGCGGCGATTTCTTCGCCGCAACCCGAATTCCGCCGGGGCCTTGCGTGCTCTTCATGGGGCGGCTGAACCCGATCAAGGGGCCCGATCTACTGCTCGACGCCTTCGGCGAGGTCGCCGGATGCTTTACCGACGTGCGGCTGGTGTTCGCCGGCCCCGACGAAGGCATGCAGGCCGGTCTGTCACAACGGGCGGCGGCTCTGGGACTCGGCGGCCGCGTCTTCTTCTGCGGCTTCATCGGCGGCGAGTTGAAGGCGGCGGCCTACCGATCGGCGCGGCTGCTGGTGGTGCCCTCGCGCTCCGAGGCGATGTCGATCGTCGCCGTCGAAGCCGGCATCGTCGCTACGCCGGTGTTGATGACCGATCGTTGCGGGCTCGATGTCCTGCGCAGCGTTGACGAGCGCCTGGTGGTGCCCGCTACCGCCGCAGGCCTAGCCTCGGGACTCGCCTATGCGCTCACCGATGCCGAGCGGCTGAAGCGCTGCGGCGCCTCTTGGCAGGCCATCGTGCGCGAGCGCTACTTGTGGCCGCGCCAGGCCGATGCGCTACGGGCGCTGCTCGACGGCATCATCCGCACGGCGCGCGAAGAGCCGTGCCGGCCATGAAGCTGCTGCTCGTCAGCCAGTACTTCTGGCCCGAGAGCTTCCGCATCAACGAAGTGGCGGCGTCGCTGGCGGCGCGCGGCGTGGAGACGGTCATCCTGACGGGCAAGCCGAACTACCCGGATGGGAAGATTTTTTCGGGCTACAGGGCATGGGGGTGCGCGGAGGAGGCTTGCGGCAAGGTGCGCATCCTGCGCGTGCCGATGTTTCCGCGCGGCAGCAGGAGCGCGCTGCGCCTTGCCTTGAACTATCTCTCGTTCATCGTGTCCGGCACAATTTTCGGGCCATGGCTGTTGCGCGGTTTCCGGCCGGGCGCGATCCTGGTCTACTGCCCGTCGCCGCTCCTACAGGCGCTGCCGGCCCTGCTGATCGGATGGCTCAAGCGGACGCCGGTCATCGTCTATGTCCAGGATCTCTGGCCGGAGAGCCTCGAAGCCACCGGCCATGTGCGCAGTCGATGGATCCTCCGCGGGGTCGGCAAGGTGGTGGGATTCATCTACCGCCACGCGGACGTGATCCTGATCTCCTCCCAGCCTTTTGCCGGGCCGATCAGTCGTTTCGCCCCGAATGCCCGGATCGTCTATTACCCGAACTCGGTCGATGCGTCCTTCTGCGATCCCGAGGCGGGAACGAAGACGGATCTGCCGGTTCTTGACGGCGGTTTTTCGGTAGTCTTCGCGGGGAACATCGGGTCGGCGCAGGCGGTCGAGGTCATCGTCGAGGCGGCGGCGTTGCTGGCGGATCATTCTGGAATCCGGCTTGTCATCCTTGGGTCGGGCAGCGAACTCGAGTGGATGCGTCAACAGGTGCGGGAGCGGAAGCTTGCGAACCTCTACCTCGCGGGGCGTTTCCCGGTCGAGGCGATGCCCAGTCTGCTTGCCAGGGCGTCGGCGCTGCTCGTCACGCTGGCCGACCGGCCGATCTTCGCCGCGACAGTGCCGAACAAGATCCAGGCCTATATGGCGGTGGGCCGCCCGATCGTCGCATGCCTGAACGGCGAAGGCGCACGGCTGGTCGAGGAGGCTGAAGCGGGGGTCGCCGTGCCGGCCGAGGATGCGCACGGCCTCGCTGACGCCATCCTGAAGTTGCACCGGATGTCGCCTCAGGAACGGGATAGGCTCGGCGAGAATGGCCGGGCATACTATCGGGCGCACTTCGATCACGAGAAGCTGGTGTCGGAACTGATCGGCCACGTGCGGGAAGCGATGGGGGACAATGCATGAAGATTCTGGTTCTCGGCGCGAACGGAATGATCGGAAGTACCATGATTCGAGTGTTCTCGGAGATCGAGGATTGGGACGTCGCGGGGACGGTGCGCTCCGACAGGGCGCGATTGTTGTTTCCGGTTTCCGTGGCCGGAAAGCTGGTTTCTGGTGTTGAACTCTCGAATCCGGATTCATTGCCGCGGTTGTTCCGCGAGGTGAAGCCGGACGTCGTAGTGAACTGCGCCGGGCTGACGAAGCATCTGCCCGCGGGGAACGACCCCATGCAGGCCATGACGATGAACGCGATGTTGCCGCGACGCCTTTCCGAGATCTGCGGCATTGACGGCACACGCCTGATCCATGTCAGCACGGATTGTGTGTTCTCGGGAAGGAAGGGAAACTACTCGGAGGATGACCCCCCCGATGCCGAGGACGTTTACGGCAGGTCCAAGCATATGGGCGAGGTGACGGGGCCGAATATCGTTACGCTGAGAACTTCGACGATCGGCCATGAACTCGGGACGTGTCACGGCCTGCTCGAGTGGTTCCTTGCCCAGTCCGAATGCAAGGGCTACCGCAGGGCGATTTTCTCCGGCTTGCCGACGGTGGTTTTCGCCCGGGTCGTTCGGGATATCGTGATCCCGAACGAGGCGCTGTCGGGGCTGTATCATGTCGGCGCCCGTCCGATCGACAAGGACAGCCTGCTCCGGCTGATCGCCAGGGCATACGGCAGGAACACGACCATCGTGCCGGATGACGAGGTGAGCATCGACCGGAGCCTCAACGTCGATCGCTTCGCCGCGGCGACGGGATATCGGGCGCCCGAATGGCCGGAACTGATCGAGACCATGCGGGCATATCACTGAGGAGAAAGTTTCAGACGATGTTCGACGACAGCGTATTAATGATCACCGGCGGCACCGGTTCCTTCGGCAATGCCGTGTTGAGCCGTTTCCTGGATACGGGCGTTCGCGAGATCCGCATCTTCAGCAGGGACGAGAAGAAGCAGGAGGACATGCGCATCGCGCTCAACAGCCCGAAGCTGAAGTTCTTCATCGGCGACGTGCGCAATTACGACAGCATCGGTCAGGCGATGCATGGCGTGGATTATGTGTTCCACGCGGCGGCGCTGAAGCAGGTGCCGTCATGCGAGTTTTATCCAATGGAGGCGGTGCGCACCAACGTGCTCGGTGCGGAGAACGTGATGAACGCGGCAGTGGCCTGCGGCGTGAAGCGGGTCGTGGTGTTAAGCACTGACAAGGCCGTCTATCCGATCAACGCAATGGGGCTTTCCAAGGCGATGATGGAGAAGCTGATGGTGGCGAAGGCGCGCATGCGCTCCAATGGGGAAACCGTGTTGTGCGCCACCCGCTATGGCAACGTGATGGCTTCGCGCGGCTCGGTGATTCCCCTGTTCGTGCAGCAGATCAGGGAGAACAAGCCGCTGACGGTGACCGATCCGCAGATGACCCGCTTCCTGATGTCGCTGGAGGATTCGGTCGATCTGGTGCTACACGCATTTCAGCACGCCCTTCAGGGTGACATTTTCGTGCAGAAAGCGCCGGCATCCACGGTGGGCGACTTGGCCCAGGCGCTACTGGATATCTTCACCGGCAGCAGTCAGGTTCGTATCATCGGCACGCGTCACGGCGAGAAGCTGTACGAGTCGCTCCTTTCCCGCGAGGAAATGGCCCGCGTGGAGGACATGGGCCGCTATTACCGGATACCCGCCGACGATCGCGACCTGAACTACAACAAGTATTTCGTGGAGGGCGAGACGAGGGTGTCGTCGCTGGACGACTACACTTCCCACAACACGGAGCGGCTGGATGTGGAGCAGGTGAAAGCCTTGCTCATGAAGCTCGACTTCATCCGGGAGGCTCTGAATGCTTAAGGTGATGACCATCGTCGGCACGCGGCCCGAACTGATCAAGATGTGCCGCGTGATGGCCGAACTGGATGCACATACGCAGCACGTGCTGGTGCATACCGGACAGAACTACGATTACGAACTCAATCAGGTCTTCTTCGAGGATCTCGGTATCCGCAAGCCGGATCATTTCCTGAATGCAGTGGGCGAGAATGCCGCGCAGACCATCGGCCAGGTGATCATCAAGGCGGACGAAGTCATGGCGACCGAGAGGCCGGACGCCGTGCTTTTCTACGGGGACACGAATTCCTGCCTCGCGGTGATCGCGGCCAAGCGCCGCAAGATTCCCGTTTTCCACATGGAGGCGGGCAACCGCTGCTTCGATCAGCGTGTTCCCGAGGAGCTCAACCGCAAGGTTCTGGATCACCTGAGCGACATCAACCTCGTGCTCTCGGAACATGCGCGGCGCTACCTGATCGCTGAGGGCGTGCGGCCGGAGACCGTCATGAAGACCGGTTCGCACATGCGCGAGGTCCTTGATCACTACATGCCGAAGATCGAGGCGTCCGGCGTGCTGTCCCGCCTCGGCCTGGATGCCGGGAAATTCTTCCTCGTGAGCGCGCACCGCGAGGAGAACGTCGACGTGCCGGAGAACCTACGCGACCTGCTGGACACGCTGAACGCGCTGGCCGACGCCTACGGATTCCCGGTCATCGTGTCCACGCACCCGCGCACGAGAAAGCGACTGGACGACTTGGGCGCCGGGCCGGTCAATTCACTCGTGCAGTTCTCGAAGCCGTTCGGCTTCTTCGACTACAACAAGCTCCAGATGGAAGCATGCTGCGTGATCTCCGACAGCGGCACCATCACCGAGGAGGCCTCGCTGCTCAACCTGCCGGCCGTCACCATCCGCAACGCCCATGAGCGGCCGGAGGGCATGGATGTCGGCACCCTGATCATGACCGGCCTGAAGAAGGAGCGCGTGCTGGACGCCGTGAGGGTCGTGGTCGCGCAGCACGACCGAAACGGCCGCGCAATGCGTCCGGTGCCCGACTACGAGGCGGGCGCGGTGTCGAAGCAGATCCTGCGTATCGTTCTGAGCTACACCGACTACGTCAATCGCACGGTCTGGCGCAAGGCGTAAGGGAATGGACATGGCGTCGGCGATGCTCGTTACCGGCGCCACCGGCTTCATCGGCCACCGCTTGCTCCGGCCGGGCGACCGCGCGCTGGTCCGCGAGGCCGGTGCCCTGCCGGACGAAGTCGTAGGCGACCTCCTCGATCCGCCTACGCTCTCGACCGTCTGCGAAGGCATCGACACCGTCTTCCACTGCGCCGGCTACGCCCACGCTTTCGCCTCGTCCGACCCCGATGCCCATTGGCGCATCAACTGCGAGGGCACGCGCAATCTGCTGGAAGCGGCGGGCGAGGCCGGGGTAAAACGTTTTGTCTTCCTCTCCAGCGTCAAGGCGATGGCCGAACCGGGCGATGCGTGCATCGACGAAGACTGGCCGGGCGAGCCGGTCACGCCCTACGGCCGCGCGAAGCGGGCCGCCGAGGATGCCGTGCTGGAGGCCGGCGCGAAGTACGGCATGCATGTCGTGAATCTGCGCCTCGCAATGGTCTATGGCCGGGGCGGGCGGGGGAACCTGGAGCGCATGGCGCGGGGCATCCGCGCCGGCTGGTTCCCGCCGCTGCCGGAGACGGGCAACCGCCGTTCGCTGGTGCATGTGGATGACGTGGTAGCGGCGATGCGGCTCGTGGCGGAACGTCCGGAGGCGAACGGGAGAACCTACATCGTCGCCGATCCGGCGGCCTATTCGGGCCGGGAGATTTACGACGCGATCCGCGTTGCCCTGCGAAAGCCGACATTGCGGTGGAGCGTTCCGGCGGGCGTCTTCCGCGCGGCGGGGCGACTGAATGGCCGGGCGGGCGAGATCGTCGACCGACTGCTCGGCTCGGCCTGCTATTCCCCGGCGCGCATCGGGCGCGAACTGGGCTGGCGGGCGAGGGTGAGTCTGGCGGAGGGGGTGCGGGAGATGCTGGCTTGAAGCGCCTCTTCGACCTGTTCTTCGCTTCGCTGGCGGCGACCCTCCTGGCGATCCCCATGCTGGCCATCGGCCTGCTGGTGCGGCTGACCTCTCCCGGCCCGGCGCTCTACTGGTCGGACCGCATCGGCGCCGGCAACAGGACGTTCCGCATGCCCAAGTTCCGCACCATGCGCATCGGCACGCCGGCGGTGGCGACGCACCTGCTCGCCGATCCTGCCGCATGGCTGACGCCGATCGGCGGCTTCCTGCGGCGCACCAGCCTCGACGAGCTGCCGCAGCTGTGGAGCATCCTCATGGGCGACATGAGCTTCATTGGCCCGCGGCCCGCGCTGTTCAACCAGGACGACCTGGTGGCGCTGCGCACGGAGCACGGCGTGCACCGGCTGGTGCCCGGCCTGACCGGCTGGGCGCAGGTCAATGGACGCGACGATCTGCCGATTCCCGTGAAGGTCGAATACGACGCCGAATATCTGCGACGCCGCTCGCTGGCGTTCGATCTGCATATCCTGTGGCTGACGGCGCTGAAGGTGCTGCGGAGGGACGGGGTGTCGCATTGACCGCAGATGGGGATCGGAGCGGAATGGATTGACATACGTTGAATATCACTATATCAAGTGTCGATATGCAACAAACACTGGTTCGCCAATCCCTTCTCGACGAGGTATCGCTGCGCCTGACGGAATCGCCTGCGGTTGTGTTGCTGGGGGCGCGTCAGGTGGGGAAAACGACGCTGGCCGGGCAGGTGGCCCGACATCTGGGTGGCGCCACGGTGTTCGACCTGGAGCGTGCTTCGGGACGGGCGGCGCTGGCCGCCACCCCCGAACTGACGCTGGCGGACGCCGAAGGGCTGGTGGTGATCGACGAAGTGCAGCGCATGCCCGCGCTCTTCGAGACGCTGCGCCCGCTGTGCGACGATCCGGGGCGCAAGTCGAATTTCCTCCTGCTGGGCAGTGCGGCGCCCGATCTGGTGCGGGGCGTTTCAGAATCCCTGGCCGGCAGGATCCAGTTCGTGCCGGTGCCGGGCTTTTCGCTCTCCGAGGTCGGGCAGGATGAGCAGGATCGCCTCTGGCTGCGCGGCGGCTTTCCACGGGCGTATCTTGCAGGCAGCGATGCGGCGGCCGCCCGCTGGATGGAGGGGTTCCGGCGGACATTCCTGGAGCGGGACATCCCCGGCCTGGGGTTGCGCGTGCCTTCCGCCGCGCTGGACCGCTTCTGGGCGATGTTGTCCCATTACCACGGCCAGACGTGGAATGCGGCCGAACTGGGACGGGCCATGTCGATGAGCCCCGGCACTGCGAACCATTACCGCGATTTGCTGGCGGATACGTTCATGCTGCGGGTGCTCCAGCCCTGGCACGAAAATCTCGGCAAGCGGCAGGTCAAGGCCCCCAAGGTCTATTTCCGCGACAGCGGGATGCTGCACCATTTCCTGGGCGTCGGAACCCTGTCCGAATTGCGCGCCCATCCGCGTTATGGCGCAAGCTGGGAGGGGTTCGCCCTGGAGCAGACCATGATCCGGTTTGGCGAGGGGAATGCCTGGTTCTGGGCTACCCAGCGGGGTGCGGAGCTGGATTTGATGCTCCTGCGCGGGGGGCGCCGCTGGGGCTTCGAATACAAGTGCGCCGATGCGCCTTCCACGAGCAAATCCATGCATATCGCGGTGAACGACCTGGGGCTCGCCCACCTCTGGGTGGTTTACCCGGGCAGGGACCGCTATCCACTCGGCGATCGCATCACGGCGCTGCCCCTGCGCGACATGCCTCGGCTCGTCCTCGACGCGATGCCGAACGCGGAGGCGAGCAAGCCATGAAATCCCGCCTGCTTCTTGTCATCTGCCACGATATCGCGGCCATCCTCGTGGCCTGGTGGCTGGCTTTCCTGCTGCGCTACAACCTGGAATTCTCCGCGGGCCAGTGGCAGGTGATCGGGCAGACGCTGCCCTGGGTGGCGGCTATCCAGGCGGCCGCTTTCTGGCGCTTCGGCCTTTATCGCGGCTTGTGGCGATTCGCCAGCCTGCCGGACCTGAAGCGCATCCTGCTCGCCGTTGGTTTCTCGGTGCTGACCGTGGCCCTGGCCCTGTTCCTGGTGGGGCGCATGGAGAACGTGCCGCGCTCGGTGCTGCTGCTCGACCCGCTGCTGCTGGTGCTGATCATGGGCGGCAGCCGCTTCCTGTACCGCTCGTGGAAGGACGGTCATCTGTTCTCGCTGCGTGACGCTTCGTCGACCCCGGTGCTGATCATCGGCAGCGGCGAGGCGGCGGCGATGCTGCTGCGGGATCTTGGCCGTTCCCGTGACTGGCGGGCCGTCGGCTTGTTCGACGACGACGCCGGCAAGCACGGGCGCTGGCTTTCAGGCGTTCCCGTGCTCGGCCCGGTGGCCGACATCGGCCGGCATGCGGCGCGCTTCGAGGCGCGTCACGCCATCGTCGCCATGCCCTCGTCGACGGCGGCGGAGCGCAGGCGCGCGACCGAACTGGCCGCGGAGGCGGGGCTGACGGTGATGACCGTGCCGGCCCTCGACGACATCCTCTCCGGCCGGGTGGCGATCTCGCAGATACGCAAGGTCGAGCTGGAAGACCTGCTCGGCCGCGAGCCGGTGGCGCTCGACAACGAGGGCCTTTCCCGGCTGCTCTCCGGCAAGGTGGTGCTGGTAACTGGCGCGGGCGGCTCGATCGGCTCGGAGCTCGCCCGCCAGATCGCGCGTTTTTCGCCGACGCGTCTGGTGTTCTACGAGCTTTCAGAATTCGCGCTCTACGCCATCGAACAAGAGTTCGCCGACAGCTTTCCGGCCTGCGCCGTGGCCTGCGCGGTCGGCGATGTGAAGGATGCGGCGCGGCTCTCGGCGGTGTTCGAAAAATACCGGCCTGACGTGGTGTTCCACGCGGCCGCCTACAAGCACGTGCCGATGATGGAGAACGAGAACGCCTGGGAGGCCGTGCGGAACAACGTTTTGGGCACGCTCGCGACGGCGCGCGCCGCCATCGCATACGGCGCCGGCGAGTTCGTGCTGATCTCCACCGACAAGGCGGTGAATCCGACCAACGTGATGGGCACGTCCAAGCGGCTGGCGGAACGCGTCTGCCAGAGCCTTCAGAGGGAGGCGGCCGACACGCGCTTCGTCATGGTGCGTTTCGGAAATGTGCTGGGCTCGTCGGGCAGCGTGATCCCGAAGTTCCGCGAGCAGATCGCGAAAGGCGGACCGGTAACGGTGACCCATCCGGACATCATCCGCTACTTCATGCTGATTCCGGAGGCGGCGCAGTTGGTTCTGCAGGCCGGGCTGATGGCCGCCGAAGAGAAGAAGAATGGCGGCAAGATATTCGTGCTCGACATGGGCGAGCCGGTGAGGATCGCCGACTTGGCGCGCGACATGATCCGGCTTTCGGGCTTCTCGGAGGATGATATCCGCATCGAGTTCACCGGCCTGCGCCCAGGCGAGAAGCTCTATGAGGAACTGCTCGCCGATGGCGAATCGACGCTGCCGACGCCGCATCCGAAGCTGCGTATCGCCCGTCCCGACGATGCGCCGGACGCCGCCTGGCTGGCGTCGCTGGAAGCCTGGCTGGAAGCGCCGGTGCGATCTGAGGCGGAGACGAAGGATGGGCTCCGGGCGCGGGTGCCGGAATACAGTCTCTGCAAATCCGGAAGCTAGGACGCGTCGAGCATCCGCTCCAGCGCGATCTTCGCGAGCTTCGCCTCGTGCTCCGGCACGCTGATGCGGTTCACCACGTGGCCCTCGGCGAGGTTCTCCAGGCACCAGGCGAGGTGCTGCGGATCGATGCGCTGCATGGTGGAGCACATGCAGATCATGCCGCCCATGAATTCGACCGTCTTGCCCTCGGCCTTGACTTCTCCGGCCAGCCGGTCGACGAGGTTCAGTTCCGTGCCGACGATCCACCGGGTACCGGGCGCCGACTCCTTGACGGTCCGGATGATGGTCTCGGTCGAGCCGACGGCATCGGACGCCTGGCAGACCTCGAAGCTGCATTCCGGATGGCTGATGACCTTGCCTTCCGGATGGGCGGCGCGGAACTTTTCGATCTGCGAAGGCTGGAACATCTGGTGCACGGAACAGTAGCCGTGCCAAAGGATGATTTTCGCCTTTTCGATCTGCTCGCGCGAGAGGCCCCCCATCTCCAGGTCGGGGTTCCACAGCACCATCTCGTCCATGGGAATGCCCATCTGGTGGGCGCTCCAGCGGCCGAGGTGCTGGTCGGGGAAGAACAGCACCTTGGGGCGCCGCGCGAACGACCACTGGAGAATCTTCGGCGCGTTCGACGAGGTGCATACGATACCGCCGTGCTCGCCGCAGAAGGCCTTGAGATCGGCGGCGGAGTTGATGTAGGTGACGGGGGTGACTGTTTCGTCCGGGTTGCAGACCGCCGAGAGTTCGCGCCAGCAGCGCTCCACCTTCGCCAGGCTCGCCATGTCGGCCATCGAGCAGCCGGCGGCCAGGTCGGGCAGGATCGAGACCTGTTCGGGGCGCGAGAGGATGTCGGCGACCTCGGCCATGAAATGCACGCCGCAGAAGACGATATATTCGGCTTCCGTCTGGCTGGCCAGGCGCGAGAGCTTGAGCGAGTCGCCGGTGATGTCGGCGTGCCGGTAGACGTCGGCGCGCTGGTAATGGTGGCAGAGGATCACGGCGCGCTTGCCGAGCCTGGCGCGCGCTTTGATAATACGATCCTCCGCCTCGCGGTCGGAGAGGGCGTTGAAGCGGTCGAAGGGAATGGGATGCATCAGGAACATTGAACCATGATCGGGCGGCGATTCTATCACCTGGTTTTCCTCTGCCTGCTGGTGTCGCCGGCGCTGGCGGAACCGCCGCCGCCGCGCACCATCGACGACGTGACGCGCCTGCTCGAACACTACAAGCCGGACCCCACGGTCGCGGAGAAGCTCCGCGCGGAGGCGGACGCCGTTCCGCCCGCCGCCGTAGACCGCGATGTCCTGTTCCGGTTTTACTGGCTCAGAGGGCTGGCGGCCGGCAAGATCGGGCGCATCGACCAGCAGATCGCCGACCTGCGCAAGGCAGCCGAATACGCCGAAAAGGGCACCGCCGACACCGTGCGCATGCTGCGCAACCTCGCCTCGGCGGAAACCCAGGGCGGCAACCTGTTGAACGGCGTGCGCACGGCCGAGGAGGGTTGGCGGCAGACGCCCCAGAAACAGAAGGGGCAGATGCTCGCCGCCGAGCAACTGCTGACGCGTCAGTATTCGATGTTGGGCGACTTCGAGGCCGCCAAAAGACACCTGCGCGAGGCGGAGGCCACATTTACGCTGCTCAGGCGCTCGCCCCGATGGGATGAGCTCGGCCTCAACTGGACGGCGCTGATGGAGCGGGCTCGCGCCGAGATATTTTCCGCGGAGGGGCGGCACGTCGAGGCGGAAGGCGCCCACCGCAAGTCGCTGTCGAACATCGAGCGCCATATCGAGCGGAACGCGGCCGGCTTGGCCGGCCAGGAGGAGCGGATGATGTTCGACGGCGCGCTCGACTTCCGCGAGGGCAGGGAGCGATCGCTGGCCGGCACGCTGCTCGCGCAGGGCAAGCTGGCGGAGGCGGAGGTGTATGCGCGGCGCGCGCTCACCCGTTCCCTGGAACGCGTCGGGCGCGCCTCGGTGGATGCCGCCCAGGGGCTGAACCTGCTCGCGCGGATCGTCGGCGAGCAGGGGCGCGACGCCGAGTCGATCCGCCTGGCCGAGGCGTCGCTGCGCTCCCTGGAACTGGCCGGCGCCGCGCCGGAATCCATGATGATCGCCGCCGCCCGCCGCGCCCTGGGCTGGGCGCTGGCGGCCCAGCGGAAATACGCCGAGGCGGATACCGTGTTCCGCAAGATGCGCGAGGGGCTGAGGAACGATTCGGACTTGCTGAAAAAGGTGGGCGGCGGCGATCCCGACTGGGTGCTGGCGATGCTGCGCCTGGGTCGGCAGCCGGAGGCCGAGGGAATGGCGAAATCCATGCTCGATTCGACGCTGGCGAAGTTCGCCGACCAGCCCGCGCGCATCGCCGAGCGCCGCGCCCTTTACGCCATGACGCTGGCCGCGAGGCGCGACCGAAGCGCGCACCGGGAAGCCGTGGCCGCCTTCGCCGAATCCATGCCGATCCTGACCGACCGGGCCGCGGGCGATGCCGAGTCCGAGAACGGTTCCCTGAGGCGCCAGCGGCGGCTGGTGATCCTCATCGAAGCCTATCTGCGGCTGCTGGCGGAGATCGGCGGTGCGCCGGGCTTTCCAGGCATCGAGGCGGCGGACGAATCCTTCCGCCTGGCCGACATCGCGCGTGGAAGTTCCGTCCAGCGCGCGCTGACGGCGAGCGCCGCTCGCGCCAACCTCGGAGACCCGAAGCTGGCCGATCTGGCCCGGCGCGAGCAGGACGCGCAGCGGCGCATCAAGGCGCTGTCCGAACTGCTGACCCAGCTGCTGTCGGCGCCGCCCGAACAGCAGTTGCCGAAGGTCCAGGCCGACATGCGCCGCGACATCGACGCGCTGCGCGAGGAACGGACGGCGCTGCGCCGCGAGGTCGCCGAGCGGTTTCCCGAATACGCGCAGTTGGTGGCCCCGCGACCCGCCGCGCTCGCCGATGCGCGCAAGCTGCTGCGCTCCGGCGAGGCGCTCGTCGCCTTCTATTTCGCCGAAGACCAGGGCTACGTCTGGGCGCTCAGGGCTGATGGGGCCGACGGGCCGGCGATCTTCGCGACCATCCCACTGGGCCGCGACGGACTGGCGCAGGAGGTCGCCGCGCTGCGCCGAGCGCTCGATCCGGGCGTCGCCGACCTGGACGCCATTCCGCCTTTCGACGTCGCCGCCGCCCACCGGCTCTACCTGAAGCTGCTGAAGCCGGCGGAACCGTTCTGGCAAGGGGCTTCCACGCTCCTGGTGGCGCCCCATGCCGCGCTCGGCCAGTTGCCGCTTTCGCTGCTGCCGACGGAAGCCGTCGTCCAACCCGGCCCGGCGGCCGTGCCCTTCGCCGGTTACAAGGCCGTGCCCTGGCTGCTGCGCAAGACCGCCATCGTCCAGTTGCCGTCGGTGACGGCGCTGGCGAGCCTGCGCCGGCTGCCGCCGGGCGACCCCTCGCGACGCGCCTTCGCCGGGTTCGGCGACCCGATCTTCAGCGTGAAACAGGCCCAGGCCGCGACAACGCCGCTATCGACGCGCGCCGCCGTGCGTCTGCGCAGCACGCCGCGGACCGTGACCGTCAACTCCGCCGACATCGCCCTGCTGCCGCGCCTGCCCGACACCAACGACGAGATTCGCGAGATCGCCCGCGTGCTCGGCGCCGATCCCGAGGAGGATGTCTTCCTCCAGTCACGGGCGACCGAGAAGGCCGTCATGGATACCGACCTGTCGAAGCGCCGCGTCGTGATGTTCGCCACCCATGGCCTCGTGCCGGGCGACCTCGACGGGCTTACCCAGCCGGCCCTCGCGCTCACCTCGCCGGCGGTGGCCGAGGGCGCGGGCGACGGCCTGCTGGCGATGGATGAGATTCTCTCGCTCAAGCTCGACGCGGACTGGGTGGTGCTTTCCGCCTGCAACACGGCCGCCGGCGATGGCGCCGGCGCCGAAGCCGTTTCCGGCCTGGGCCGCGCCTTCTTCTATGCCGGCGCTCGTGCGCTGTTGGCCACCAACTGGCCGGTGGAGACCGAGGCGGCGCGCCTCTTGATGACCGGCATGTTCCGGCAGCAGAAACAGCAGGCCGGCCTGTCCAAGGCCGAGGCGCTGCGCCGCTCCATGCTGGCGCTAATCGACGGTCCGGGCAGCGTGAACCCCTCGACCGGCAAGGCCGATTATTCGCACGCCCATCCGCTGTTCTGGGCGCCCTTTGTCATGGTGGGGGATTGAATATGATCGATGGTCCCGAACGCCATGCCGAAGGCAGGCGCATCACCTGGATCAGCATCGCCGTCAACGCGGTGTTGACGCTCATGCAGGTGATAGTGGGTATCGTCGCCCATTCCCAGGCGCTGGTGGCCGACGCGATGCACACGCTGTCGGACATCGTCGCCGACTTCTTCGTCCTCTACGCGAACCGCAAGGGCGCGGAAGGCCCCGACGAGGCGCATCCCTACGGCCACGGCCGCTATGAGACCGCCGCTTCGCTGGCGCTGGGCCTGCTGTTGGTGGCCACCGGGGCCGGCATCCTGATCTCCGCCGCGAATCGCCTCGCCGACCTGAGCCACGCGCCGCCGGTGGGCGCGGCCGCCCTCGTCGCGGCCGTCGTCACGCTGGGGGCCAAGGAGGGGCTGTTCCGCTACATGCTGGCGGTGGCCGAGCGGCTGCGCTCGAAGATGCTGGTGGCCAACGCCTGGCACGCCCGCGCCGATGCGCTTTCCTCGCTGGTCGTGGCGGCGGGCGTCGGCGGCGCGCTCTCTGGCTTCAATTTCGCCGACGCCGTGGCGGCCATCGTCGTCGGCGGCATGATCGCCAGGACCGGCTTCGGCTTCGCCGCGGAAGCGATGCGCGAGCTGATCGATACCGGCCTGGCGGAGGAGGAGGTGGCCCGCATCCGCGCCACCCTCGAAGCCACGCCGGGCGTAATCGGCCTGCACGACCTGCGCACGCGCCGCATGGCGCACCATGTGCTCGTCGATGTTCACGTCCAGGTGGACGGCAACATCACCGTTTCGGAAGGACACGAAATCGGGGAAGCGGCCCGCTGCCGGGTGCTCGCCGTCCATCCCGAGGTGCTGGACGTGCTGGTCCACCTCGACGCCGAGGATGATTCCGCGGCACCCATTTGCCCGCTGGCACCAGATTAGTGCATAAAATCAGCATTTCGCACTTGCATGGTGCGCACTCACTTGCTCATTTCCGGCGAGATGCGTTATGGCACAATCACCTGGTTTCCGGGGGCGAGTGGCACGCAAACTGCTAAACTTTCGCGCGACGGATTTCACCAACTTCACCGGTCAACCACTATTTCCCTCAGGAGCTCGTTATGGCAACGCCTCAAGACGTGATGAAATTGATTCAGGAGCAGGAGGTCAAGTTTGTCGACTTTCGCTTTACCGACACCCGCGGCAAGGAGCAGCATGTCGGTGTGCCGATCAAGGCCTTCGGCATGGATAAATTTGAAGACGGCCACGCCTTCGACGGCTCCTCGATCGCCGGCTGGAAGGGCATCCAGGCCTCCGACATGCTGCTGATGCCGGATCCCGCGACCGCCTTCATCGATCCGTTCATGGACGAGACCACGCTGATCCTGACCTGCGACGTCGTCGAGCCCTCCGACGGCAAAGGTTACGACCGCGACCCGCGCTCGATCGCCAAGCGCGCCGACGCCTACCTCAAGTCCTCCGGCATCGGCGATACCGCCTACTTCGGTCCCGAGCCCGAGTTCTTCATCTTCGACAGCGTCGAGTGGAAGGTCGACATGTCCGGCGCCTACTGCAAGGTGTTCTCCGAGGAAGCCGCCTGGGCCTCCGCCGAGAAGGTCGAAGGCGGCAACGTCGGCCACCGTCCCAACGTCAAGGGCGGCTACTTCCCCGTGCCCCCCGTCGATAGCCTCAACGACATTCGCGCCGCCATGTGCCTGGCGCTCGAATCCTGCGGCGTCGAAGTCGAAGTGCATCACCACGAAGTGGCGACCGCCGGCCAGTGCGAAATCGGCACCATGTTCGGCCCGCTCGTGCGCCGCGCCGACCAGACCCAGGTGCTCAAGTACATCATCCACAACGTCGCCCACAGCTACGGCAAGACGGCGACCTTCATGCCCAAGCCCATCGTCGGCGACAACGGTTCCGGCATGCACGTGCACCAGTCGATCTGGAAGGACGGCAAGAACCTGTTCGCGGGCAACGGCTACGCCGGCCTGTCCGACATCGCGCTCTACTACATCGGCGGCATCATCAAGCACGCGCGCGCCCTGAACGCCATCACCAACCCGCTGACGAACTCCTACAAGCGCCTGGTGCCCGGCTTCGAGGCTCCCGTGAAGCTGGCCTACTCGGCTCGCAACCGCTCCGCCTCGATCCGCGTGCCCTATGTGCAGTCCGACAAGGCCCGCCGCATCGAAGTGCGCTTCCCGGATCCGGGCGCCAACCCGTATCTGGCCTTTACCGCCATGATGATGGCCGGCCTCGACGGCATCCAGAACAAGATCCACCCCGGCGATCCCGCCGACAAGAACCTGTACGACCTGCCGCCGGAAGAGGATGCCAAGATCCCGACCGTCTGCTCCAGCCTCGAACAGGCCCTCGAGTACCTGGCCAACGACCACGAGTTTCTGACCCGTGGCGGCGTGTTCAGCAAGGATATGATCGACGCCTACATCGAGCTGAAGATGGAAGAGGTCACGCGCTTCCGCATGACCACTCATCCGCTCGAGTACGAGATGTACTACTCGATCTGAATCCTCGGGCGGTTCTCGGGAAAGGACGGGCTCTATGCCCGTCCTTTTTTTTTCTATACACTCGGCCGACCGCCACAGCCATTCCGTCGCCATGAACCGTCGCCATTTTCCGCTGCTGCTGGCCCTGATCGCGGGCGTTGCGCAGGCCGATACCCTTTATAAGTGCACCGACAGCCAGGGGCATACGACCTATACCAACCAGAAGACCGTGGGCACGAGTTGCATCGTCCTGTCCCAGGACAAGCCGGTTTCCACGTTCTCCGCGCCGTCCAGGCCCACTCGCGCGGCCACGCCGACGCCCGGCGGTTTTCCCAGGGTGGGCGACGGTCAACAGAAGGCGCGCGACAACGACCGGCGCGGCATTCTCGAAGAAGAGCTGTCCACCGAGCAGAAGAAGCTGGACGCGGCCAGGAAGGCGCTGTCCGAGCAGGAGGCCGTCCGCCTGGGCGACGAGCGCAACTACCAGCGCGTGCTGGATCGACTGAAGCCCTACCAGGAAACGGTCCAGCTGCACGAGCGCAACGTCGAGGCGCTGCGGAAAGAGCTGGCGAACCTGAAGTAGGCGCAAACCGTGGCGCGCTTCTTGCTGACCTGACCGGCGTGAACGCTCCCGAACCCCACTCCCCCCAGGCAGTCTTTCCCGGCCTCGATCTCCTTTCGTCGGCGGTCATCCTGCTCGACGGCAAGCTGCTGATCCGCCATCTCAACCCGGCCGCCGAGAACCTGTTCGCCGTCAGCGAGCGCGCCTGGCTCGGCCGTCCCCTCGCGCAGCTGGCCGGCATGCCGCCGACCCTGGCGGCGGCGCTCGACAACGCGCTTTCCAACAACTGGAGCTACACGGGCCACAACATCGCCGTGGTTCCCGGCGGCGAAGGGGATCATGGCAACCATGGCAACGATGGGCCGCTGCATCTGGATTGCACCGTGACGCCCGTCGACACCGGCGGCGCCCGGCTGCTACTCGAATTCAGGCCGATCGACCAGCAGCTCAGGGCCATCCGCGAGGAAAGGGAGGCCGTGCAGCAGCAGGCCAACCGGGACCTGATCCGAAACCTCGCCCATGAGATCAAGAATCCGCTCGGCGGCATCCGCGGCTCGGCGCAGCTTCTGGAGCGGGAGCTTCCGGATCCCCGGCTCAGGGAGTACACCCAGGTCATCATCAAAGAGGCCGACCGCCTGCAGGACCTGATGCAGCGGCTGCTTTCATCGCACCGGGCCATGCAGCCGACCCAGGCGAACATCCACGAAATCCTCGAACGCGTGCGCCGCCTGATCCATGCCGAATATGCCGGCGTGCGGGTGCGGCGCGACTACGACCTTTCCCTGCCGGAACTGACCGGCGATCGCGAGCAGCTCATCCAGGCCATCCTCAACATCGCGCGAAATGCCGCCCAATCGATGAACGGACAGGGCGAGATCACCTTCCGCACCCGCGCCCTGCGCCAGGCGACCATCGCCAAGAAGCGCCATCGCCTGGCACTCGAATTGCAGGTGATCGACAACGGCCCGGGCATCCCGGAGGCGATCCACGACAAGATATTCTATCCGCTGGTCTCCGGGCGCGAGGGCGGCAGCGGACTGGGACTCACGCTTGCCCAGAGCTTCGTGCAGCAGCATTTCGGCGGCATCGAAGTCGATTCCCGTCCCGGCCGCACGTGTTTCACGATATTGCTGCCGCTTTCCGGCGGCGGACATAACCATAGCGAGGCCGTTTCAGCATGAACCCTGTCTGGATCATCGACGACGACCGCTCCATCCGCTGGGTGCTGGAAAAGGCGCTCGGGCGGGAGAGCATTCCCTGCAAGAGCTTCGGCTCCGCCGACGAGGCGCTGGCGGCGCTGGAAAAGGGGGGCGTACCGCGCGCCCTGCTCTCCGATATCCGCATGCCGGGGGCGAGCGGCCTCGATCTCCTGCGCCACGTCAAGGCCCGCCATCCGGAACTGCCGGTCATCATCATGACCGCCTACTCGGACCTCGATTCCGCCGTGGCCGCCTTCCAGGGCGGCGCCTTCGAATACCTGCCCAAGCCTTTCGACGTCGACCAGGCCGTGGCGCTGGTTCGCCGGGCGCTGGAGGAAAGCGCGCACCATGACGGCGCATCCGAGGTCGAGCGCCTGACGCCTGAAATCCTCGGACAGGCGGCCTCGATGCAGGAGGTGTTCCGGGCCATCGGCCGGCTCTCCCAGTCCCACGCCACGGTGCTGATCAACGGCGAATCGGGTTCGGGCAAGGAACTGGTGGCGCGCGCGCTGCACCGTCACAGTCCGCGCCGCGACTCCCCCTTCATCGCCATCAACACGGCGGCGATCCCCCGCGACCTGCTGGAATCCGAACTCTTTGGCCATGAGAAGGGCGCCTTTACGGGCGCCGCCGGCCAGCGGCGCGGCCGTTTCGAGCAGGCCGAAGGCGGCACCCTGTTCCTCGACGAGATCGGCGACATGCCGGCCGAGCTGCAAACGCGTCTGCTGCGCGTGCTGTCCGACGGAAACTTCTACCGCGTCGGCGGCCACCAGCCCGTCAGGGCCAACGTCCGCGTCATCGCCGCGACCCACCAGAACCTGGAGGCGCGGGTCAAGGAAGGCCTGTTCCGCGAAGACCTGTTCCACCGGCTGAACGTCATCCGCCTGCGCCTGCCGCCGTTGCGCGAGCGCCGCGAGGACATCCCGCTGCTTGCGCGGCATTTCATGGCGAAGAGCGCCCACGAGCTGGGCGTGGAACCCAAGCGGCTTTCCGACGGCGCCCTCAAGTTTCTCCAGGGGCTCGACTTTCCGGGCAACGTGCGGCAGATGGAGAACCTCTGCCACTGGCTGACCGTCATGGCGCCGGGCCAGACCATCGAGGTGGCCGACCTGCCGCCGGAGCTGAAAGATTCCTCGGCGCGGGACCTGCCGGCCAATTGGCTTGATGCGCTGGCCGCCGAGGCCGACCGTCTGATCGCCGCCCGCCCCGGCGAGGCCTTCGGTCTGCTGGAGCGCGAGTTCGAGGGCACCCTGATCCGCCGTGCGCTCGCCGCCACAGGGGGCCGGCGCATCGAGGCGGCGCAGCTCCTGGGCATCGGCCGCAACACCATCACGCGGAAGATTCAGGAACTGGGTCTGGAGTGAAGGCCAGCACCGCCTGCCTGAGGCGGTCGTAGGCGGCTTCCAACTCGGGCAGGCGGGCGGCGACGGCGTCGAGGTCGCCCGCTCGCGCCCGAAGTTCGAGCGCCATGCACAGGCCGGGCAGTTCCGTCGAGCCGACATACGCGCAACCGCCCTTGAGCATGTGCAGTTTTCCGGCGACGATTTCCCCATCCCGCGCGGCGATGCCGCCGCGGATTTCCTCCAGCAGGGCGCTGTGATAGGGATCGAAGCGGGCAGCGAACTCCGCGAAACCCGAGGCGCTCATGCTCTTCCGGAGTTCGCGCAGGAAGCGCGGATTCAGGGCGGCGTCCAACGGCGCTCCGGCGGCGCCTTCCCTCTTGCGGGTATCGTCCGCGCCGTCTCTTCCATTCGCCCAGTAGGCGAGGATGCGCCGCAAATCGTTGATCAGCACCGGCTTGACCAGAAAGTCATCCATGCCGGCGGCCAGGCTGCGATCGAGGCTGTCGGATTGGCTGTCGGCGGTGATGGCGACGATGGGCACGGGCGCGCGGCCAGCGGTGCCGGCCTCCCATTCGCGGATTCGGCGGCTTGCCTCGTAGCCGTCCATCTCCGGCATCTGGCAGTCCATCAGGATCAGATCGAATGGCGCGGTTTGCGCCATGGCGACGGCCTCGCGGCCGTTTCCGGCCACCGAGACCTCGATGCCGATGCTCGCCAGCATCTCCTTGAGCGCCAGCTGGCTCGGAAGGTGATCCTCGGCGAGCAGGATGGCGCCGCGCAGCCGCGCGTCGTCGCGAGGCGGCGCCGCCGGTTCCGCATCAATGCCGGGTTCGGCGTGGTCCAGCGGAACCTCGAAGACGAAGGTCGAGCCGATGCCGGGTCGGCTTTCGACGCGGATGCTGCCGCCCATGGATTGCAGCAGTTGTCGTGCGATGTTCAGCCCCAGGCCGGTGCCGCCGTATTTGCGCGTCGTGCTGCCGTCCGCCTGGGAGAAGGCGTCGAAGATATGCCGCTGATCTTCCTCGGCGATGCCGATGCCCGTGTCCCGCACCTCGAAGACGGCTGTGAAGCGACCTCTTTCATCGTCGGGCAGCGCTCGCCCCCTGAGAACGATCTTGCCGTGCTCCGTGAATTTGACGGCGTTTGACAAGAGGTTGTTGAGCACTTGGCGCAGGCGCAGCGGATCGCCAGATGCTGTCCGCGGCAGGCCGGGATCCAGCGCCACGACGACTTCGATGCCCTTGCGCTGGGCCATGGGGGTCGCCAGGTTCAGGCATTCGGCGATCATCTGCCGCAGGTCGAACACGACATGCTCCAGTTCCAGCCGTCCGGCCTCGGCCTTGGCGAAATCGAGGATGGCGTTGAGGGTCGCCAGCAGCGACTGGGCGGAGTTCTGGATGGTGGTCGCGAACAGATGCCGCTTGTCTTCCGCCGGATGATTCCGGAGCAGTTGCGCCATGCCGATGATGGAGGTCATGGGCGTGCGGATTTCATGGCTGATGTTGGCGATGAATCGGGACTTGGCCAGGGTTGCCGCCTCGGCGGCCTCTTTGGCTTCCCGCAGCTCCGCATTGAGACGAGAAAGCGCCTGGGTGCGCTCATCGAGAAAGTGCATGCCCAGCAGCAATAGCAGGATGAAGGCCAGCAAGCCGTTGCGTATCAGAAACCCCGACCAGTAATCGCCAAGATCGGCCAGCAGGTAGATTCCGCCGATTCGCTCGCCGTCCAGGAAGACCGGCAGGTACAGCGAGGTCGTCGAGACGAGGGGGGCGACCTCGGGCTCATGCGCTTCCAGGAGGTCCGATCGATCCGGCAGGCGGATCGGATCGCCGTAGACCGCCAGGCGCTTGCCCTCCACGGTGTAAAGGGCGGCCGCGCTGACTTCGGCGTGAGCATGCAGCATTTTCAGAATGTTTTTGGCGGCGGGGCCGTCCCGGAACACCATGGCGGCGCTGGCGGCCGTGCCGCCTGCGTTTGCCACAGAAACCAGGACGCGGCGGATATCCTGTCGGAGCTCGCCGACTTCCTGGAAGGCCTTGGCGAAGAGCGCCACGGTGATCGCGATGCCCATGATCAGCGCCGGCAGCCGGAAGAGCCGGTGGCATGGGTTCTTGCGCTCGGAGCGGCTTTCCATCGGCGGCCTCGCGATCATTCGAAGACTTGGCGTGCCAGCCGGAGTAGCTGGGGGTAGAGGCGCAACCCGGCCCGACGGACTTCCGCGAGATTGACGTCGAAGCGCGCGCTACCCTCGTGCCGGGCGATCTCGATCATGCCGCCGTCCCAGGCAAAGCCCGCATAGGCGCCGACGGTCAGGGTCTGGACGAGGGAGCGGCGGTTCCCAAGCGATTCCTCCCAACGCTGACGGGAATCGACGAAGAGCACCTGGCAATTCGTTTCGCGCGGATGAAGCCGGGCGACGACCAGCACCTGCCCACGCACCTGCTTGCCGGCCAGATTTTCCAGGGCTTCGATCTGCTGACGGTCGCCGCTGGCGACGCAGAGCTTGAGAGAGCCCTCTGCGACCGGCCATTCGGTGAACTTCATGAAGTTGAAGACCAGGGCGGCGTGCACGGTCTGCTCGGAAGCGCTCCCCTGCTGCGTCATGGCCGGACCGGCCGGCAACGCCAGGCAGAGGATTCCCAGCAGGCGGAGCCACGTTCCCATCAGTTGCCATGTCCCCTCTTTCATCTCGTTGGCCGACCATCGCCTCTGAAACCTATATCGAATGATATACCGGTGGCACGGATTGTTGCGATTGTCGCCGTTGCGGATGCGGCGCATTGTCAAAACCGTGGATAATCGCCATCGACCGATCGCCCGACTCCATGATGACTGCCATGGCCATCACCCCGCCCACCCCCGATCATGCCGCCATCGAGGTGCTCGACGAGTGCGACTCGACCAACGCTCGCCTGCTCGATCGCGCGAAGGCTGGCGCGCCCTCCGGCACCGTCATTGTCGCCGGGTGCCAGACCGCCGGGCGCGGCCGGCGCGGCCGGCTCTGGTTTTCGGCGCCCGGCGACAGCCTGACGTTTTCCCTGCTGTGGCGCCTGTCGGGAAGCCCTGCCGGGCTTCCGCTGGCGGTCGGCGTCGCTCTTTCCGAGACATTCGGCGGCGCGCTCCTCAAGTGGCCCAACGATCTGCTGCTCGACGGCCGCAAGCTCGGCGGCGTCCTGGTCGAGCTTTCAGGAAACGCGGCGGTGATCGGCATCGGCATCAACCTGCGCCTGCCCGACGGCCTGCCGGACGACATTCGGGCCACGGCGGCGGCGCTGGGCGGAGATGCGTCGCGCGACGATCTGCTGACGCGGCTGCTGGTCGCCCTTTACGCCGCGCTGGCCGAATTCGGCGAGGGCGGCTTCGCCCGGCTGCGGGCCCGATGGCTGGCGCGCTGCGCGCATCTCGGCGCAATGGTGCGCATTCTGTCCGATGCCGGGCCGCCGCTGGATGGCCGCTGCGTGGGCGTCGACGACGATGGCGCGCTGCTGCTGGAAACGGCTGATGGCGTTCGGCGGATACTTTCCGGCGATGTCTCTCTGAGGTTGGCATGATTCTCTGCATCGACTGCGGCAACACGCGGCTCAAGTGGGGGCTGAGGGAAGGCGGCGCTTGGCTCGCGCAGGGCGCGCTGCCATTGGCGGAGGCCGAGTCGCTCGACGAGGTCCTGCCGCGGCGCCCCTCGCGCGCCATCGCCTGCAACGTCGCCGGCCCGGCCGTCGCCCAGGCGGTGGTGCTGGCGGCCGACCGACTCGGCGCGCCGCTCGACTGGATTCACGCCCACGCCGAGCAGTGCGGCGTTCGAAACGGCTACGAGCATCCGCAGCAGCTCGGCGCGGACCGATGGGCGGCGCTGATCGGCGCGCGTGCGGCGCACGACGGGCCGGCGGTGATCGTCATGTGCGGTACGGCGACGACCATCGACGTGCTGGATGCGGACGGCCGGCACCGGGGCGGCCTGATCCTGCCCGGACTCGACATGATGCGCGCCTCGCTCGCCGCCGGCACGGCCGATCTGTCGATGGCTGCGGGACAGTGGCGCGATCTCCCCACGAACACCCTTGACGCCATCGCCACCGGCTGCATCAACGCCACAGTGGGCGCCATCGAGCGCATGCCTCCTGGATTCGTGCTGCTCTCCGGCGGTGCGGCTGCTGCCATATCCCCCCACTTGACGCTGCCGCACCGGCTGGTGGAGAACCTCGTGCTCGAAGGGCTGGCGCGGGTCGCCGAAGCCTAGTCCGCGCCCCACTGCTCGGTGGCGATGCCCGTGCCCAGGTCGGCTTCGACCAGCCGGCGGCGCACCTCCAGCAACTTTTCGATCAGCGCGGGTTCGGCGCGGCCGTAGGCCTCGGCGTCGGGCGCGCGGTTGACCACCACGCCGAGCAGTTCGGTGATGGCGTTGCCGATGGAATTCTGGCTGATCGTGACGATGAGCTTGCCGGCGTCGTTGCGGTAGATGAGCTGCTTGAATGCCGGTTGCCAGCGGATGGCATTGGCGTACTTGGCGTCCCTGATGCAGCGGTCGCGCACCATCTTCGCCGTCATCAGGAAGTCGTTATTGAACTGGAGCCGGTTCTCGACGAGTTCCGGGAAATAGATGTCGCGCGGCAGCGGCGCGTTGCGAGTGGAGACCTGGCTGAAGAAGGTGCGGTAGAAGTCGATGAAGCCCTTGAGGATGGTGTCGTATTCCTTCCAGAATCGCACCTCCTTCAGCGCCTCGGCGCCACCCTGCACTTCCCAGCTCGGCAGACCCTGCGGGAAGCCGGTGAGCGCGATGCGGCACGAGCCCTCCTGGCAGGGCCGCAGGATCTGCAAGTCGAGTTCGTTGATGAAGCCGCGATACACCTCGCGCATGTATTCCTGGAACAGCGAATGCTGGCCGCCGTCGGTGAGGTTGGGATTGTGCGGGTTGGCGATCGGCGCGGCGGCGAGTTCCTTCTTGTCGAAGGCGATGAAGTGGTTGTGCAGCATTCGGATCGAGGGTACGCCGGGCGAGGTGAGCGGCCAGGTCGCGTCGAGGCTCGCCTCGCCGGCCAGCACCAGGTGGCCGCCCGGGTCGGGGTAGCGTTCGAGCATGTATTCGACGATGACCTGGTTCATCCGGTTCCAGACGTTCTTCACCGGCTCCGGCACCTGCGTGCGGCGCACGGGGCGGCCCAGCGGGTCGAGGATGTCCTGCGAGGTGTTGTAGATGATCGAACAGTCGAACTCGTTGCTGTGGCCGAGTGCCTTGCGGTAGAGCAGCAGGCCCTCGGGGTTGCGCAGCAGGCCGTTGTTGTGCTCCAGGTCGGCGAGGTTCTCGGTGCTGTTGAAGAACTCGTTCGGCTTCATGCCCTCCGGAACGTCGAGCGGGATCGGGCGGTAGGGGGTGAGGATTTCTCTGGGTCCGGATTGCATGGGGCTGTTCCTGTGCGGTGCGGTTGTGGGTTTCGGCAGCCGACTGAGGATAGGCGCGCGGGACGCATGCGGCAAATCAAGAATGGTTACGGAAGCTTCAATTCTCTCTATGTTTGCGCTAACGTGGGTACCCTTGCATTTTCGACCGGGGGGATGAAACGGGATGTGGCGCACTGTCTTTCTCCTGCTTGTTCTGGCGAACCTGGTTTTTTTCGCCTGGGACCAGGGGTATTTCGGCGGGCAGGATGAGGGCCGCGAGCCGGCGCGCCTCTCCGGGCAGTTCCAGCCGGAGAGGCTGCGCGTCGTCGGCTGGCCGGCTGAGGAGCCGGCGCCATGATCGTAGGACTGACCGGGGGCATCGGCAGCGGCAAGAGCGTCGTGGCCGACGGCCTCGCCGGGCTGGGCGCCGCGGTGGTGGATACGGATGCCATCGCGCACGCGCTGACCGGTCCCGGCGGCGCGGCCATGGCGGCGATCCGGGCCGCTTTCGGCGAGACGGTCGTTGCCCCGGACGGGCGGCTCGACCGCGCCGTCATGCGGCGGCTGACTTTCGCCGACGCCGACGTGCGGACACGGCTGGAAGGCATCCTGCATCCGCTGATCCGCGCCGAGGGCGAACGCCGTTGCCGCGATGCCTTGGCCGGAGGCGCGCCGTATGTCGTGCTGGTGGTTCCCCTGCTGGCGGAATCCGGCAGCGAGTGGCGGCAACGGGTGGATCGCATCGCCGTCGTCGATTGCGACGACGAGGCTCGCATCGCCCGCGTCATGATCAGAAGCGGGCTCTCACGCGACGAGGTGGCCGGCATCATGGCGGCGCAGGCCGGGCGGGACGAGCGGCTGGCGATCGCGGACGACGTGATCGACAACGGCGGCGATCTTGCCGCCTTGTACGGCCGGGTCGGAGCCCTGCACCGGCAGTACTGCGCCATGGTGGAAAAAGGCGCCGCCGATTGAGATTGTGGATCATGCGTGAATCCGTCAGAATTGCACGAATTTCCTTGCGGGATGGCGCGTGATCACTTACGAATATCCTCTGAACGAGCGCATTCGAACGCTGCTGCGTCTCGAGGATCTGTTCGACAAGATCGCCCATTTCATCGATGCCGGAGATCCGGAAGATCACCATGTCGCGCTGGTGACGCTGTTCGAGATACTCGAAGTCGCCGGCCGCGCCGACCTCAAGTTCGACCTCGTTCAGGAACTGGAGCGCCAGCGCCAGATACTCCTCTCCTTCCGCAACAACCCGGACATCTCCGAGGAGGCCCTCTCGGGCGCCCTCTACGAAATCGAGCAGGCCTCGGCGTCGCTGCTGGCCATGCAGGGCAAGATCGGACAATACCTGCGCGAAAACGACTGGCTGATGAGCATTCGCAACCGCGCCGGCATTCCCGGCGGCGTCTGCGAGTTCGACCTGCCTTCCTACCACTTTTGGCTGAATCGGGATGCGGCCCTGCGTCGGCGGGACCTGGCCGGATGGATATCGCCGATGCTGCCGATCCATCAGAGCATCGTCATCATCCTGCGGTTGCTGCGCGCATCGGGCCGCCCCGAGGCGCAACTGGCATCGCATGGCGCCTTCCAGCTGATGCTGGCCGGCCGCACGGCCCAGCTGATCCGCCTGCGCGTGCGCCGCGCCGACGCGTTCATCCCGGAAATCAGCGCCAACAAATACGCCCTCAACGTCCGCTTCACCACCCCGGAAACCGACCTGCGCCCGAAGCAGGCCGAAACGGACGTCGCCTTCGAGCTGACCTTCTGCAACCTCTAGGGTTGCCTCACCGGAATTCGTGACGGACCGGAAGGCCGTCAGGGTTTCGGGCGGCGGGCGGCGTTTGCCCCGGCGCGCGCCTCCTCGATGCTGCGGGCGATGGATTGCGCATCCTCAGAGTCCGGAGGGACATGTTTGAGGAGCCGCTCCCAGAATCGGATTGCGCCAGCGTAATCCTCGCGTTCGAAAGCGATCGTCCCGGCAAACCACAGAGCCTGCGGGTCGTCAGGCTCCTTTTCGAGGCGCGCCGCGACCATCCTCTCGATTTCTTCCACGGAAGGCATCCGGGCATGCGGCTGCGGATCCAGCGCCGCCGGGTTGCCGAGCATGAAATAAAGGGTGGCCGCAACGGCGGGGATCACGGTGGCCAGCGCGGTGGCGAGGCCCTTCGTGGTTCCCGTCGCCGCCGGTTCGCCGGCTGCGGATGCGGGCGCATCGGCCCCATCGTCGAGGAGGCGGCGCTGCAATTCCTGGCGCGCCTGCCGCCAGTCGGCCTCGTCGAGATCGCCGTCCGCCCGGTCGGCGTCCAGCTCGGCCATCTGGCCGCGGTAGATGGCGGCGTTCAGTTGCTGGCGCGACGACATGGCCGCGGTGGCGGCGGTGTTCGCGCGCCGCAGCGGCCACAGCAGCAGGCCGAGGGCGATCGCGGCGAGCAGCGCCGCACCGATCAGGAACGCGGTCATCGGCCGTCCCCCAGCAGCGCTTCGGCGCGCTTCGCTTCCTCTTCGGAAAGCGCGACGCCGGTCACGCGACTTGCCCTGCGCCGCAGGTAGGCGATCAGCGTTGCGATGCCGGCGGCCAGCAGCAGGAAGGGCCCGGCCCAGAGCAGCCAAGTGGTTGGCTTGACGGGCGGACGGTAGAGGACGAAATCGCCGTAGCGGCTGACCAGGAAATCCTTGACCTCCGCGTCGGTCTTGCCTTCCTTCATGAGGGTGCGCACTTCGCGGCGCAGATCCTGGGCGAGGTCGGCGCGCGAACCGGCCAGGGATTCGTTCTGGCAGACCAGGCAACGCAGTTCCTCGGCGATGGCGGTGAGGCGCTTTTCGATGGCCTCGTCTTCGGCGAGCGGCGCGGCTTCCTTCGCGAGGGGGATGCCAGAGATGAAGAGGGCAAGCAGCAGGGCGAGGACTCGGATCATTTGTTCAGCTCCCGGATCAGCGGCACGATCTTTTTCTCCAGCACTTCCGGCGTCACCGGGCCGATCTGCTTGTAGCGGATGACGCCGGCCTTGTCGATGACGTAGGTTTCCGGCACGCCGTAGACGCCGTAGTCGATGCCGACGCGGCCGTCACGGTCGTAGGCCGAGAGCAGGTACGGATCGCCGAAGCGGTTGAGCCAGCGCAGGCCGTCCTCGCGCTCGTCCTTGTAGTCGAGGCCGACCAGCGGCGCGGCGCCGGACTTGGCGAATGCGACCAGCACGGGATGCTCCTGCCGGCAGGAGACGCACCAGGACGCCCACACGTTGAACAGCCAGACCTTGCCCTTCATGTCGGCCGGCGAAAATCGCTTGTCCGGCGCCGCGAGCTGCGGCAGGTCGAACATCGGCGCCGGCTTGCCGACCAGGGGCGAGGGCACCTCGCGTGGATTGAGGTTGAGGCCCACGGCCAGGAAGCCCACCAGCACGGCGAACAGGCCCAGGGGGATCAAGAAACGGTTCATGATTTCACCTTGAGGCGGTAGCGGCGGTCGGCGGCGGCGATCAGGCCGCCCAGGGCCATGAGCAGGCATCCGCCCCAGATCCAGTCAACGAACGGCTTGTAGTAGACCCGCACGGCCCACGACTCGCCTTCGAGCGGCTCGCCCAGCGAAACATACACGTCGCGCGTGAAGCCGGCGTCGATGGCGGCCTCGGTCATGGGCATGCCGGACGTGGGGTAGTTGCGTTTTTCCGGATGCAGCCGCTTCGTCACGCGGCCGTTCTCGATCAGCTCGACGTCGCCGACGGCGGCGATGTAGTTGGGCCCCCGCGCCTCGCGCACGCCGAGGAAGCGGAAGGTGTGGGCGCCGACGCTCACCGTGTCGCCGGGGGCCATGCGCACGTCCTTCTCTTCCTGGTAGCCGCCGACCATGGTGACGCCGACGACGAAGGCGGCCACGCCCAGGTGGGCGGTCTGCATGCCCCAGAAGCTCGGCGGCGGCATGCCCTTCCTCGCGCGATCGACGATCTGGAGCAGCGACGCGGCAGCGATCCAGACCGCCAGCAGCAGGCCCATCGCCACGAGCGGCGTCCAGGCGCCGGCCAGAAGCGGCAGCGCGGCGCCGGCGACGACCGCCGGGACGGCGGCGGGCCAGAGGCGGCGCGCGATGTCCCCGAGGCTCGCATGCTTCCAGCGGGCGACGGGGCCGGCGGCCATCAGGAACAGCACCGGCACCATGATGGGCACGAAGACGGCGTTGAAGTAGGGCGCGCCGACGGAGAGCTTGCCCAGCCCCAGCGCGTCGATGAACAGCGGGTAGAGCGTGCCCAGCAGCACGGCGCCTGCGGCTACGACGAGCAGCACGTTGTTGAGCAGCAGGAGCGTTTCGCGCGAAACCAGCGCGAAGGCGCCGCCCAGGCTGACCGTTGGCGCGCGCCAGGCGAAGAGCATGAGGCTCGATCCGATCACGATCACCAGGAAGGCGAGGATGAAGATGCCGCGCGCCGGATCGGTGGCGAATGCATGCACGGAGGTCAGCACGCCGGATCGCACCAGGAAGGTGCCCAGGAGCGAGAGCGAGAATGCGCCGATGGCCAGGAGCACCGTCCAGTTCTTGAAGCTGCCGCGCTTTTCGGTGACGGCCAGCGAGTGGATCAGCGCCGTGCCGACCAGCCAGGGCATGAATGAGGCGTTCTCGACCGGGTCCCAGAACCACCAGCCGCCCCAGCCCAGCTCGTAGTAGGCCCACCAGGAGCCCAGCGCGATGCCCAGCGTCAGGAATATCCAGGCGGCGGTCGTCCAGGGCCGCGACCAGCGCGCCCAGGCGGCGTCGAGCTTGCCCGACAGCAGCGCGGCGATGGCGAAGGCGAAGGCGACCGAGAAGCCGACGTAGCCCATGTAGAGCATGGGCGGGTGGAATACGAGGCCGGGGTCCTGCAGCAGCGGATTGAGGTCGCGGCCGTCCCCGGCCGCCGGCAGCAGGCGGTCGAAGGGATTGGACGTGAACAGGATGAACAGCAGGAAGCCGAAGGTCACCAGTCCCAGCACGCCCAGCACGCGGGCCACCATCACCGGCTCCAGCGAGCGCGACAGCCGCGAGACGGCGAAGGTCCAGCCCACCAGCATCAGCACCCAGAGCAGCAGCGAGCCCTCGTGGCCGCCCCAGACCGCGGCGAGGCGATAGAGGGTCGGCAGCATCGAGTTGGAGTGCCTCGCCACGTATTCGACGGAAAAATCATTGACGTAAAAAGCCCAGGTCAGGCAGGCGAAAGCCACCGACACCAGCAGGAAGGACGCCGAGGCCGCCGGGCGCGCCAGGGCGATCCAGGCGCCGTTGCCCCCGCCTTTTTCGACATGGGCGCCCAGGAGCGGCATGGCGCCCTGCACGGCGGCGAAGAGCAGGGCGAGGATGAGGGCGAAATGGCCGAGTTCGGGAATCATGGCTTGGAGGGTTCCTGCGCCTTCTGCGCCTGGTCGACCGCGTGTTTGGCTTCGGGCGGCATGTAGTTTTCGTCGTGCTTGGCCAGCACCTCGGTGGCGGTGAAGCTGCCGTCGGCGCCGAGCCTGCCCTGCACGACGGCGCCCTTGCCCTCCTTGAACAGGTCGGGAAGGATGCCCGTGTAGGCGACGGGGATGTCCTTCGCCGTGTCGGTGACGACGAAATGCACGGTCAGGTTGTCGCGCCGGATCGAGCCTTCCTTGACGAGGCCGCCGATGCGGAATGCGCGGTCCTTTGGCGACTTGCCGGCGGCGACTTCGCTGGGCGTCACATAGAGCGCGATGTTGCTGTCCAGCGCGTTGAGCACGAAGGCGGCGGCCAGCCCGATGGCGGCCAGGCCGCCCACGATGAGGGCGGCGCGTTTATGGCGGGGTTTCATTGGTTGTCCAGTTGTTCGGCGATGCGTTCCCGGCGAAGGCTGCCGAGAATCGTTTTTCGACGCCGGCCGGCCGCGAATGGTTCCACAACCATCAGAAGCAGGCAAGCGCCGAAGCTGCCCCAGACGTAGAAGGCATGGCCGCCCATGGCGAAGAACGCCGCCGGTGATTCCCAGGTCACGATTTCACCTCGTCGAGTTCCTTTACCCATTCCGTGAAGTTCTCTCGCTCCAGGATGATCGCCCGCACGCGCATGAGCGCCACCGCGATCGAATACATCCAGAAAGCGAGCGCCATCAGCAGCATCCCCCAGAGCATGGTCTGCGCCATGGCCGGCGCCTTGTTGATCGACACCGACGCGCCCTGGTGCAGCGTGTTCCACCATTTCACCGAGAAATAGATGATGGGAATGTTCACCACGCCGACCAGCGCGAGGATCGCCCCGGCCTTGTCGGCCCGGCGCGGGTCGTCGATGGCCGCCTGGAGCGCGATGAAGCCGATATACAGGAAGAACAGGATCAGTTCGGAGGTGAGCCGCGCGTCCCAGACCCACCAGGTGCCCCACATCGGCTTGCCCCACAGCGCGCCCGTCCACAGCGACAGGAAGGCCATCAGCGCGCCGGTGGGGGCGAGCGCCGTGGCCATCATGCCCGACAGCCGCGTGTTGAACGCAAGGCCCAGTCCCGCCCAGAACGCCATGACCAGGTAGATGAACATGGACATCCACGAGGCCGGCACATGGACGAAGATGATCCGGTAACCCTCCCCCTGCGTCGCATCCGTCGGCGCGCCGAAGAAGCTGATCCACAGGCCCGCGACGCCGAACGCGGCGGCGAGCCCCCAGAACCACGGAATCATGCGCCCGGCGAGCGGGTAGAAGCTCTGCGGGGAGGCGTATTTGAACCAGTTGATGAGCTTGTTGTTCATCACTCCAATGCAATCCTCAAGGTGGCCGTGGTTGCCCACGGCGCGAAAAACAGGGCCGACCCTGGCCCCCTATTCTTGTTACTTCCCGATCGGGACGGAGCGGTCGTAAAGCGTTTCCGGGGCAATATCCAGATCACCGGGCCAACAAACCGTGTCCAGCGCAACGAATGCCTGCTTGAACAGGGCCACATCCTGCAGCCGCGTAAACACGCCTCGGTTCAAGTAGGGTCGCGCATCGAACAAGCGATGATCGCCGGTGCTGAACCAGAGTTCCAGGGAAAAGTCTTCCCGGGGCGCCACACGAATAACGGATTCCATATCTGCGACAACAGGATCGTGCCATTGTGTGTTCATTGCAGCACCTCCATCAATTCAAAGGGTGTCACCAGTTCCGGCAGTTCCAGCACTTCGGGCGCAATCGGCAGCACGGGAAGCGCGCGCAACGCTTCGATACGCTCAAGCAGCAAGCGGATCGCCGGCGCTGGCTTCCTCCACAACGTAAGGGGAAATGAAGGCCGAAACGGACGCCCGTCCGGTATCCCACCACAGCCGGGTAATCTGCTGACACGCCGACTTGATCGCATCATTGCTCGGACGAGCGGTCAGATAGCTGATGACGGATGTCTCGATATAAACCTTGCGCTTCATGATTTCAGCCTTGGTTCAGAAAACCTGGTCTGTCCCCTATTATTCAATTTTCGCCTTGATGTACTCGGACAGTTCTTTCGCATACCGGACTTGCTCTCTTTCATGGCGGAGCACCTTGAACGTTTTCTCTTTGTCCGCAGTTGATGTGCGCCATGCTTCTAGTGACTCGTTTAAGTGTGCCTCGCTACCTTCGCTTAGCGTGGAAAGAAAGTCATTCCAGCGCTTCACATCTTCAAAGTGCAGATACTTGGAAACGAGCCCCTCGCGGTAGAACTGAATGGAAAAGTAGCGAGCGATTAGCGCGTAATCAATTGCGACATATACGTCCTTTGCATCAGCGCCAACTGACTCTATGGCTTTTGTAAGTTGTTCTTCGTATTTTGCGAAGAGATTAATGTTGTATGCGATTTCGTACCGAAGGTTCTTCAGAAGCGATCCTTCCTTGGTTCTGTCGTCAAACCAGCGCTTAATCCATAGCATGAGCAATGCGGCTAGGAATCCACAGAAGCTCCCGATCAGAGTTGCGACAATTTGCTGTGTAAAGGTCATAGCGGATCCTTTGCGCCCTAACGTGTGTTAGCCACCGCTCTTCCGGCCCCGCCAGTAGGCTGGCTTTCGCGGGAAGGGCGCTATTGCAAGAATGACAAGTTCCAATGCCAGCTCCTGATAGACGATGGAGAAAGGGAACTTCCTTGGAAATACCCGGCGGGTACCGTACTTATGTGGCGCGCCGATTTTCGGGAAGGTTGAAATCAGTTGAATTGCTGCTTGCACTTCCTGGATGAATCGTTTCCCAAGCCCAGGGGATCGCTCTTCGTAGTACTTGGCCTCAGATGTCAGTTCGACTTCCGCTTCAGGATGAAAGCGAGCCGGCTTCACGACAGCGCGCGACGAACCCGTGCAAAAACCTCATCGGCAGGTATGGGCTCGACGGCACCGCTTTCCACCTCGGCGATGCGTTTGCGGAGTTCATCATCCCAGGCGGAATCGACCCCGGGCTCCGGGTTCCCCTCAAGCGAGGCAAGCAGTTCCTCGGCGAGGCGAGCCCGGTCTTCCGGGACAAGTTCGCGTGCGCGGTGCGACAATTCAGTAACCAGGTCGGACATGGCTGGACTCCGGGTGAAGCGTTGATGACTGATTTTACTCTTCCGCCCCCACTGACTGGGGGCTGCGGGGAAATGTGGGTCACTCCAGCGCGATCCTCAAGGCCGCCGTGGTCGCCCACGGTGCGAAAAACAGGGCCAGCGCCAGCAGCGCGGCCAGTAGCGACAGGTGGCCGCCGGCGCCCAGGCCGGAGATGTGGGCCTCGACCGCGCCGGCGCCGAAGATCAGGGCCGGCACGTAGAGGGGCAGCACCAGCAGGGAGAGCAGCACGCCGCCGCCGCGGACGCCCAGGGTCAGCGCCGCGCCGATGGCGCCGATCAGCGACAAGAGCGGCGTGCCCAGCAGCAGCGCGACGATCAGCACCCCCAGCGCCCCGGCGTCGAGGTCGAACTGGATGCCCAGCACGGGGGCCAGCAGCACCAGCGGCAGGCCCGACACCAGCCAGTGCGCAACGATCTTGCCCGCGACCAGCAGCCCCAGCGGCGTGGGCGACAGGGCCATCTGCTCCAGGGTGCCGTCGGCATGGTCCGGCGCGAACAGGCGCGAGAGGCCCAGCATGGTGGCGAGCAGCGCCGCCACCCAGAGCACGCCGGGGGCGATTTTCTTCAGCAGGGCCGGTTCCGGGCCGATGCCCAGCGGGAACAGGCTGCTGACGATGATGAAGAAGAACAGGGCGGTCAGCACCTCGCTCTTGCGGCGCATGGCCAGCAGCAGGTCGCGGCGGACGATGGAAGTGAAGGCGTTCACAGTTTCAGCGCTTTCCCGCCCGGAATGGGCATGGCCTGGTGGCTGGTCAGGATGGCCATGCCGCCGCTGGCCAGATGCTCGCCGATCAGCGCCGAAAGCATCTCGACGGCCTTGACGTCGAGTGCCGTGAAGGGCTCGTCGAGCACCCACAGCGGTGCCTTCTTCGTCGCCAGCCGCGCCAGGAGCACGCGTCGCTTCTGCCCGGCGGAGAGGAATCGCACCGGCAGCTCCTCGCGCCCCCGCAGCCCGAATCGGACCAGCGTGGCCAGGGCTTCGCGCTCGGGCAGGGCGATGCCGTCGAGGGCGGCGGAGAGCCGCAGGTTTTCCAGTGGCGTCAGCTCTTCCTTGACGGCGCCGTGATGGCCCAGGTAGAGCATTTCCCGGCGGTAATCCTCGCCGCTGTGCGCGATCGGCTCGCCGCGCCAGCGAATCTCCCCTTCGGCGGGGTGGGCGAGCCCGACGAGCGCGCGCAGCAGGGTGGTCTTTCCGGCGCCGTTTTCGCCCTGGACATGCAGCCATTCGCCCGGCCCGACCGCGAGATCGAGGCCGGCGAACAGGCGGCGTTCGCCGCGCACGCAGGAAAGGCCGATGGCGGTAAGCATGGGGGACGCATTTTGCCTGAAATTGGGTATACTTACGCGTTCACGAACACGGGCGCGGCGCAACTGCTCCCGTGCCTGCCGGGCGGACATATCCCGTCTGCCCATTCCCGTAGGTCGGATCAAGCTTTCGACCGCACCGTGAAGGACTTTCGCGGCTCGACGTCCCCAAGGCGTCGTCCGCGGAGGCCCGCCTCGCCCCCGCCCCATACACACGATACACGGACAACGACACACGGACATGGCACTATGAAAACGAAGACCAAGGTGAAGTACCCCGGCATTCCCAGCGTCATCAACGGCAACGGCGCGGTCGCCCAGGTCATGGGCCATGTCTGCGGCGGCGTGATCGGCTATCCCATCACCCCCTCGACGGAAATTTCCGAGATCTACGAGGCCTACCGCGCCGACGGCGGCATGAACGTCTGGGGCAAGCACCCCTTCTTCTTCATCCCGGAAGGCGAGCATTCCGCGCAGAGCGGCGCGCTGGGCGCGGCGCTGACCGGCGGCAAGTACATCTCCAACGCCTCGTCCTCCCAGGGCATCCTGTACGGCATCGAGTCGCACTACGTCACCGTCGGCAAGAAGGTCGGCGGTTTCGTGCTCCACGTGGCCGCGCGCGTCGTCTCCAAACATTCGCTCAACGTCATGGCGGGCCACGACGACGTCTATGCGCTGCTCTCGTCCGGCTACACCATCCTGTTCGGCGCCAACCCGCAGGAGGCCGCCGATCTCGCGGCAATTTCCTACCGCGCCGCCTCGCTGTCCCTGATCCCCGTCGCCAACGCGATGGACGGTTTCTCGACCAGCCACATGATGAGCGAGGCCAGCCTGCCCGAGCCCGAACTCCTGCGCGAGTACCTGGGCGATCCCGAAGACCGGATTCCCTGCCCGTCCGTGGCGCAGGAACTCCTCTTCGGCGCGAAGGGCCGCGTGGCCCAGCTCGGCCGGTACCTGGCCTGCCATGAGGCCGATTTCGCTCCCGGGAACATGAAGAAGCTCGGCGACTGGCTGGCGGCGAACGCCGACGCCGTCGAGAAGGACGGCGCGGGCGCCAAGATTTCCAAGACCCTCGGCTGGGTGCCGGAGGAACTGCAGGGCGCCTGGACGCGCCAGTGGAAGAACGCCGCCGAGAAGGGCACCCGCCAGCGCGTGCCGGCGCTGGTCGACATCCACAACCCGGGCCTGACCGGCGCGGTGCAGAACCAGCCCGACTTCCAGGCGGGCGCCGCCGACCACCGCACCCACTTCGCCGTCGAAGTGCCGCGCTTCGTGCGCCAGGCGATGGAGGAATACGGCCAGCTCACCGGCCGCGCCTATTCCCCCGTCCAGACCTTCCAGTGCGAGGATGCCGAACACGTCATGGTCTGCCTGGGCTCGGTGACGGACGACGCCGAGGCCGTGGCCGAGTACCTGCGCGGGCAGGGCAAGAAGGTCGGAGTCGTCTCGATCAAGCTCCTGTCCCCGTTCCCCGAGGCCGAGTTCATCGCCGCCATCGCGGGCAAGAAGGCGATCACCGTGATGGAGCGATCCGACCAGACCGCGCTCACCGCCTTCGTGCGCCAGGCGCTCGCCAAGGCGATGGAGAACGGCGGGAAGGTCAAGCCCCACGCGGGCATCCCGGCGCTGAAGGAATTGCCCCGCGTCACGACCGCCATCTTCGGCCTGGGCGGCCATGACCTCCAGCCGCGCCACCTCGTCGCCGCCTTCAAGAACATGGAAACCGCAGGCAAGGGCGCGCCGCTCATCTACCTCGGATCGCAGTTCTTCTCGAAGACGGCCGATCCGCGCATGTCGGAAATCCAGGCGCGCCTGAAGGCCGCCTACCCCGAAACCGAGCTGATGGCGCTCGAAACCGGGACGAACCCCAACCTGCTGCCCGAGGGCGCATTCCGCATCCGCTTCCACTCGGTGGGCGGCTACGGCACCATCGCCACCGGCAAGCTCCTGACCGACATCCTGTCCGGCGCGCTCGACCTGCATTCCAAGGCTGCGCCCAAGTACGGCTCCGAGAAGAGCGGCGCGCCGACCAACTACTACATCACCCTGTCCCCCGAGCCGGTGAAGATCACCAACGCGGAACTGGAAGATGTCGAGGTCGTGCTCTCCCCCGACCACAAGGTGTTCTCGCACACCAACCCGCTGCGCGGGCTGGCCGCGGGCGGCACTTTCGTCCTGCAAACCGCGGAGTCGCCCGAAGCCGTCTGGCGCTCGCTGCCGGCGGCCGCGAAGAAGACCATCCGCGAGAAGAAGATCCGATTCTTCGTGATCGACGCATTCGCGGTGGCCAAGAAGCACGCGCCCACCTCCGACCTCGAAACCCGCATGATGGGCATCGCCTTCATCGGCGCTGTGGCCGGCCACGTCGAGCAGGCCAAGAAGGGCGCGTCGCTCGACGCGATGCTCAAGAAGATCGAATCCCAGATCTCCAAGAAGTTCGGCGGCAAGGGCGGCGCGGTCGTTTCGGGCAACATGGCCGTCATCCGCGAGGGCGTCGAGGCGACCCGCCCGGTCGATTACGCCGCATTCACCGACGCGGCGCCCCCGGCCGTCGCGCTGACCGCCGCGATTTCGGCCTCCGTCTGCCGCTCGTCGAGCGGCGGCGGCGCCTCGGGCTGCGCCGGCCTGTTCGACCGCGACTACTACGAGGACATGATCGCCGCGCCCTTCCGCGACGGCACGATCGGCGAGGCGCCCGTCCTGCCGGGCACCGGCTTCTTCATGCCCGCCGGCTGCGCGGCGGGCAAGGACAAGGGCCTGTTCCGCCGCAGCGTGCCCGAATTCGAGGCCGACAAGTGCACGGGATGCATGGAATGCGCGATGGTCTGCCCGGACGCGGCCATCCCCAACCTCGTCCATGACACCCACGACCTGCTGCTGGCGGCGGTCCGCCGGCTCGACGCGACCGAGGCCCAGAAGGAGGCCCTGCGCGCCGTCGCGCCCGCGCTGGCGGAAGCCGTGCGCGGGAAGATGGCTTCCGCCAAGGGCGTCGCCTTCCACACCCTCGTCGCCGAGGCGGTTGCCGGGCTG